>PDSZ01000039.1 GCA_002748705.1 Candidatus Fermentibacterota bacterium | reverse complement strand
AAAGGGCATTTTTCTTATCTCAATGCTAAAAGCTATCTTGGACAGGCCTGACCGGCGAGATTGTAAAGTTTCAACCGGCGAAAATGTAAACTAAGCTCCGTCGTGGGCATACCTCGGACATTGTTAGTGTGGGGCATTGGTTGAGAGAGTCGAGTAGTGTATGTTAAGGTAGAATCGTAACAACCTAATGTAGCCTATGTGGTTCGGTTTTGTGGTCAGGTTGATTAAGTCTGCTGAATTTGTTGTGATTAATACTTCAGAGCAACACTATGGATTCAAGGTAACAGCCAGTATTTATTGTATAATTAAAACGGCTATAAGATGAGCAATTATTCTTTTGAAACGCAGGAGGTAGCCATGTTCAGGATTGTCGCCCTTGCTCTTATTGCATCCACTTCAGTGTCTGCAGGATCAATACAGTTCAGATGGACTGCGTCAGATTCAGATGTTCTGATTGAAAACTATCAGCAGTGGGATGTTATCAGTATTGAGGATGGCATAACAGTGTTCGAGAATGGTTATCCTGATCTGCCTGCTGTTTCCCGGTGCTATGTGCTTCCCCAGGGCACTACGATCACGGATATTGAGGTTACCGACATTTCTACTGTAAGCCTTGGAAATTTTCTTTCGCCTGTACCTGTGATGCTGCTTCCTTTATCCGTTGATGTCCCTGATTTTCCTGACTACACAGAAATTTGCCTGGACGGCATGTCCGGAGTATTTCCAGAGTCTCCCATTGCAGGGTATAAAACTGGAACAAAGACAGGTTACCGCATTGGTAGCTATTCTTTTGTTCCTTTCAGGTACAACCGACAAGGAGGTGAACTCCTCTTAATTACATCTGCAGACATCAATATTATCTATCAGTATGATTCCAATGCTCCGGTATATACCCTCTCTGAGAGTCAGATTGAGCTTGCCGCAAGAGGCCTTTCCACTTTTGTCGATAACCCTGAGATGCTCACAGAATGGGCCCCCATGGAAAGACCCGATGCTGAAGATGATGTTCAAGTCATTGTTATTGGCTACCGGCAGCACTCAGATCAGCTTGCAGAGCTTGTCTCATTTCATAACGGGCTTGAATACAGCTGTGACAGCATTACAGTTCAATGGATATTGGCTAATGTGGATGGATACGATTATCAGGAACGGATTCGTAACTACATCATTGACCTCTATCAGAATAAAGGACTTCTTTTTGCTGTAATAGCCGGAGACAGAGGAGCGACTACCAGGCTTTCACAGCTTGATTTTCCATACTGGACAGAAGCAATGAACTCTACCGCAGATCTTTACTACAGTGACCTTGACGGTACATGGGATGGGAACGGAAACCATCTGTACGGCGAAGAAGATGATGACATTGACTACTACTCGGATATTTATGTTGGCCGATATCCGATTAATGTAAATGAAGCTGATGCGTTCAATGCGATGCTTGATAAAGTGGTACAATACAATACTGCTTCCATTGCAGAAGACTGGCAAACCAGAGCTTTGCTTATGGGGGCTTGCCTTTTTCCAATGGAACCCGAAGGTGCATGGCGTTTCGGAAGCAAGTATTGCGATTCTTTAGCTTCGTTTTTTCCATCTGACTGGGAATGGAACACAGTCTATGAAGATACTACCGGTTACCATCCTAACAACCAGCTGGAACTGTTTAATCAGGGAACGGCAATATCAGCGTATTTTGCCCATGGCAACCAGGAAGGATTCTACTGGTACTATCCCCAGCCTTCCTATCCACCTGTTATGAATACCGATACTATTTCTCAAATGACCAACTGCGGAAAACTTCCATGGTCAATTGGTTATCTCAGTTGTACTACAGGGGCTATTTTCGGGAATGGATTTGCTGAGAGTTTAGTGGAGCGTGACAGTGGTGGAGCGATTGTTGCAGTTGCGTGTTCCAATACTTCATTTGGCGGAATAACCGATCCCGGGCCGGCAGGCTGGCTGAGTATCAATTTTGCTCACCTCCTGTTTGATGATAGCATTTCTTCCGCAGGGTTAACCCACGGACTGTCCAAGGACATGTTCTGGGCCAACTGGAACTCCTTCTATGCTCCTCGTAAGGCTGAATGGATATTGCAGAATGCTAATTTGTACGGTGACCCATGCACCATTTTCATCGGGGCACAGGAAGAAATCGAGAGTTATTCAGGAAGCGGTTTCAATATTTCTCTCGGTCAGAATCCGGTTTACTCACAGCTTTCTTTAGAAATAACACTTCCGGAACCGGCTGCTGTGAGTATTGTTCTCTATGATCTTCTCGGCAGGGCGGTTCTGAGCATGGAAGACCAGGTATCTCAGGCCGGTGCGTACGGAGTTGTACTTGATACTTCAGAGCTTACCACTGGAACATATTTCGCAAGAGTATCAACTCCACTGCATAACAGCTCAGTTAAGCTTGTTGTACTCAGATAAGCTGAGTACAGAGGTTCAAAGACCTGTGAACGAATTATGTTTTTTTATTGAATTCCCGGCTTGGCTAACAGCAGCAGACTTCTGTTCATGGCTTGGTGTTCAACCCAAGCCCGCTGTCAGTCTGAGATCAGCCTGCGAGAGCTGAACCTACTTACAGCAGGCAAGAATAAAGGAAGATAGAATTTCGGCACCATTCATTTCAGGAAATTCTTGATGCTGTATTCAGGCAGATTCTGTGTTCATGTATGAGTGTATGCCTGAAACTGATTGCAGGGCATATTTTTAACAAAAAGGTAAACAGGTGTTTACATTGCTCTGTGAATTACATATACTTGTTGCATGGAGGTGAAGAAATGAAATGGATAATCGAACCAGAGGCAGAGAACACAGGAACTGAAGCGGTATGGGCAACGGTACATGGAGAGCCGGGAAGCCGCACAGCTGCATTTGTTATAGAACACTCTTCAGAAGCGGCTGTAAAGGTTCTGTCAGAGGGTATGCTTTATCTCAGAGGGCCGGGAACCGACGGTAACATTCTTTTCAGAATAACCGCTACCCGGCGGGCAAGTCGTGGAGGATGCATGTTTGTCAATGCAGTTGAAGCTTCCAATCCTGTCAGGTCCGGAGAAAACTTTATTCTTCGTGAAATGCACCGGATTCTGGATATGGAAATGGTTGCAAGCAAGCCTTCAGCTCTCTGCCACGGCGCTGCTTCATGATCCGGTATCGTTCGGCCGAAAACACCGTTTTCGGCAGATAAGCAGTTGAGTATAACAGCTGGAAATCAGATAGTTGAGCAATACCTTTTGCAGAGTGAGATGTATACCACTGTTATCTGAATTGAAAACTGATTGAATTGTTCAGCGGCTGGTTCCAGTGGTAAGTAATCAGGATTCAGGATTATGACAACAGATCAGTATGATTATCATGGTTATCATCAGGAGAAGTTATGAATGAAAGCCTGAAAAAGTATTATGCCGAGAGAGCGAACGAGTACGATCTGATTTATCGCAAACCGGAGCGTCAGGTGGAGTTAAGGGTTCTGGCGAGAAAACTGTCCAACTTACTGAATAAGCGAAATGTTATTGAGGTTGCCTGCGGAACAGGATACTGGACACAGTTTATAGCTGAGAGATGTATTCATGTTACAGCAACTGACTGTAATCATGAAGTTTTAGAGATAGCTGAAAGGCGTCTTGAAGAGTACGGCAATATTTCCTGTAAAATTTCTGATGCTTTTGAGCTAAACGGAATTGCTCAAGAATATGATGGAGCGTTTGCCGGTTTTTGGCTTTCGCATCTCAAAAAGGATCAAATTTCATGTTTTCTGGAAGTTCTTCATAGTAAATTAATACCGGGAAGCATAATTGTTTTTGTAGACAACAGATATGTTGAAGGCAGTAGTACTCCAATCTCACGACGCGATGAAGGCGGTAATACTTATCAGTTGCGTCAATTAGATAATGGCAGTAAGCGAGAGATTTTGAAAAACTTCATTACAAAGCAGGATTTCACAGAAGTTATTTCAAATCATAGCAATAGTGTTGGCTTTGTAGATTACAAGTATTACTGGTGCGGTTGGTATGTGCTCAGCGAGGAATAACAAGGAAAGGCTTCACCTGGGAATCTATGGCGCCCTTGTGACCGGCTTCAGGAGGAATAACAACTCGTTTTGCCGGAACGGCTTCACTGGTTGGTGAACTCTCCGTTGTCATGCAGACGGGACCGGTTCTTTTGCAGGTTTGTTCTTCTGTGAAGTAATTTGTATGCTGCCAGGTTGAAAAAATCCTTGTTCATGCTGATATTCCCCTGTTGCAAAATCCATTCGATCACGGCAGGGGGAGCCTATCAGTAAAGAAGGAATCAGCGTTTTCTTTCCTGCATTCAACGAGGAAGAAAATGTGGAGTACATGGTCAGGGGTGCAAAACAATCCCTGAATGATCTGGATATAAAGGACTGGGAAATAATTGTGGTGGACGACGGGTCCACCGACAGAACTGCCGAACTTGTGCAGGGAATGGCTGCTGAAGATTCAAGGGTCAGGCTGGTCTCACATGGTGAAAACAAGGGTTTCGGAAGGGCAGTTCGTACAGGGATAGAGTCATCTGTGTATGACTGGATATTCTACTCTGACTGCGACGGTCAGTTCGACCTCTCTGAACTTGGTCTTCTCTGGGAGATAAGGGAGAAGGGGGATATAATCTCAGGATACCGCAGAAACAGAAAAGATCCCGGCATGAGGCTTGTCTATTCATTTCTGTGGAATACCCTTTCTTCCGTGATGTTCCTTGGGGGATTCAAGGATGTTGATGCCTCTTTCAAGCTCTACCGGGCTTCTATTTTTAAGAGGATTAAACCAAGGTCTGTCTGCGGGGTTATCGATTTTGAGATTATGACCCTTGCCAGAAGCATGGGTTACCGTGTGATTCAGGTGCCTGTGAGTCATTTTCACCGGAGGGCTGGAACAGTTTCATTTGAATCTGTTCGCACAGGTTTCATAGCATGGGTCAGGATCGGGCCTATCATTGAGATGTTCAAAGAGCTGATGGAGTTCCGAATAAGAACCTGGAAGGGCGATGTGAACTGATGAATGCGGTGCTGGTAACACCGCTTCCACCACAGCCTACAGGTCTTGCAGATTACGCAAGACGAATAATTCACCTCACTGAAAAAAAGGTTGAGTGGAAAATAGCTTATTCTGAAGGCGGAGCCCCTGTACCTGAAGCAGAGTGCCTTCCCATAAGCAAGCTGAATACCCTTCCAGGCAGTATTCTTCGTGTGTACCAGATAGGTAATTCGCTGCACTGCGCAGAAGTTATCAATGCCATGATGGAACAGCCCGGGCATGCGCTGTTCCACGAAACCAACCTGCATCATGTGCTCAGGCAGATAGCAGACTCCACCGGCGACTGGAAGACCTATGAGGCCCATGTTCGCAGTGAGTACGGTCCATCGGCAGATACGGTGCTGCAGACCATGGGCAGAAAAGCGGAGAGCCTTTCAGAATACGATATGCGCCTTCGTCGGAATCATCTTGCAGGTCTGCTTCCATCAGTTGCCCGAAAAGTTGCAGTGCTAAGCGACACAGCCGGAATGACCATGGAGAAACTGCTGCCGGGGAAAAAGATATACCGCATGGGTTTTCTGGCTGACTTTCTTGACAGAGTTGAGAAACCTGCCGGCTCGGAAGAAGAGACAGTCATAGGGATAGCAGGCACTTTTCATTACGGAAGGAACTGGGAGTCCATGCTGGAAGCGGTTGCCCTTCTTCGGAGGCATTATTCAGTGAAGTTGCTGGTGGTAGGCGCCGGATGGCCTGAAACCGGCCATGAATGGGTTCATGTGACAGGCCGGCTGAATGATCTTGAGTTCAGAAAGGCACTTGAGAGAATAGATGTTGCCATTGATCTGAGACACCACACATGCAGCGAAACAAGCGGTTCAATGATGGATGTGATGAGAAGCGGTATACCTGCTGTTCTTTCAGATCAGGGGTCATTCAGAGATCTTCCTTCAGACGCAGTTGTTCGCATTCCCTGCGATTCCGGCGTTGCAGGAGCGGAAGCCGCGCTGAGATTCCTTCTTGATAACAGGGATATAATGAAAGCCACCGGTGAGAATGCCAGAAAGTATTTTCTCAGAGTGAGTGACCCTGATGTGTGTCTCTCCCAGTGGATGGATTTTCTTGATGAAAACTGAAGCGCTCCTTGCTGTGGTTGTTCTGCTGGCAGCGCTGCCCTGGTTTACAGTATCAGGACAAACTGTTGGAATCTACGCCGACCAGTCAGATACAGTTGTGAACAATGACAGTGATGTGTACGATGTGATATGGCAGTTCAGTCATGTGCGCAACTCTCTGCGGAGAGGAACAGATCCCCGTCTCTACGGAGAACACACACTGGCCTGGCACAATATGCCCTGGCCGTCGCTTTTGGCAGGGGCTCTTACAGGGTGGGGATATTCAGCGTCACTGATAATCTCATCACTCTTTGCAGGAACTGCCGGCTACTTCCTCGGAAGGAGCTGGGGTCTCGGGAGGAACGGAGCGCTTGTTGCAGGTATCGTAATAATCTGGATGCCTGTGAGGCTTATTCGTGTCTACCAGCACTACACACTTGCTTCAACAGGATTTGTTCTGTGTGTCCTTGTAACAGTTCGCAGATGGCTCGAAAGGGGAAAACTCCGTTATCTCCTGTTATCGATGCCGCTCTCAGTTCTGGCTGTTGCAGAAGGTCTTCAGCATGGTTTTACTCTGGGACTGGGATGGATGCTTACAGCATTCTTCACTGAATGGAAGGGTTGGAAAAGGTTCCTTCTCTCTGCTGTGCTCCCTGCAGCCGGTGCTGCTGCAGGATTTCTGTGGCTGCTGAGTTTTCCTGAAGCTTTATCAGCCAACCCTGGAATGGACTGGACTGAGGCAGTGTACTGGGGTGCCGAGATCCAGTCATACTTCCTGCCTTCGCTGCTTGGAGAGCCTGTTACCGCAGGGTGGATGCCCAACGCTTTTGAAGGTGTTGTTTCCCCTGGTCTGACAGTGCTTCTTCTTGGAATCATTTGGTGTATCAGAGAGAAAAAGTGGAAGCCTGCTGCTGCCATCGGTGGGGTTATGCTTCTTTCCACCGGGCCGCTTCTGAAAATATTCGGAACACTCACACCTGTTCCACTTCCTTACATGCTGGTTGCTAAAACTCCTTTTCTCTCAGCTGCCAGAACACCTGCAAGGCTGGCTGTGGTTGCAGGTTTTGCCGCTGCTCTGGGTGCAGGGGCTTTGATAGAGAAACAGAGGACAAGTGCAGGCTGGCTTCTCTTCGGTCTGATTATTCTTGAGATAGTGCCTGTGCCTCTTAAAACCATTGATACTGCAATACCTGAGTTTTACAGGTCTTCAGCCCACAGCGGTCCGGTGCTTGAGATACCTGTTTCACCTCTTATCAGACGATATTCCCTTTTCGAGTCTGAAGACGGTCTTGCCAGGCTGGTGAGGTTCATGGCAAGGGAAGATATGACAATTGATTCAGGTTTGCCTGAGGGTCTGTTCTACAACAGTGCCACAGTACCCCTTGAAGGCGATTTTGAGAAAACCGGAGCAGCAACGGTGGTCTACAACAGATGGATGTTTTCTGAGAATGAAACTGCGCTTTACGATTCCCTCTATTCAATCCTCTTCACCTGCAGCTCCCCTGAAGAGAGCCTGTGGGTATGGCAGGCTCCATGAAAACCGTTCTTGATGTAACAGTCTGTGCCCACAGCAGAGGTGGTGTTGGAAGATGGATAAATGGTCTTTCCAGAGGTCTTAGCGAGATTTCATCAGAGCACATTTCCATAGATATTCCTGAAACCCATCCTGACACAGTCTGTCCTGTTTCAGGGGTATTGTCAGTTCCTCCTCCCTTGTGGATGAAGATTCCTTTTTTCAGGCGTTTCATGATTGGCTCAGGGAAACTGGAAGCTTCAAGAGAAGGTAGAATAGCAGGTGCTGCCGGAGTGCCGGATGTGATACACCTCTCAGGAGTGCAGCCGATCGGTCAGGGCAGAAGAAAAGTGGTTACCTTCTATGATGATACACCATGGACTGATCCAGGATCACACACAGAGGAAACTCTTTTCTACGCAGCCAATCTGGCACAGCTTGTGAGAAACGGGGCAGCAGTACTTGCAATAAGCAGGTGGGCTGCTGAGAGAGCTGTTGCAACTTTGGGTGTATCAGAGGGGCTGACAGGGGTAGCAGGCGGTGCTGCTGAAGACATATTCACTCCAGGTGAACCTGACATTGATTTCCTCTGTTCTCTGGGAATTGAACCTGAAAAGTATTTCCTTCATGTGGGAAGCTTTGTTCCCAGAAAGAACATTCCATTTCTCCTCCGGTGTTTTGCGGCAGCTGATCTTTCAGGAAAGAAGCTGGTTCTTGCAGGAGCAGAACGATGGGGCATGAATATTTACAGTGAGCTGCCTGCGAATGTTGTGGTAGCTGAGAATGTACCTGACCAGGGGCTTCTTTCTCTGTACAGAGGCGCTGAAGCGGTACTTGTGCCCAGCAAAGAAGAGGGGCTCGGGCTTCCGGTTCTTGAGGCATTTGCCTGCGGCATTCCTGTTATCTCTTCAGATGGAGGAGCTCTGCCTGAAACTGTGGGAGAGCACGGTAAAGTACTGCCTGTTTCCTCTGAAACAGATTGGATAGAGGCAATAAGGGAGGGAGCGTCATCTGAAATGAAGGCCATGGCTGAGGAGGCAGAGCGACCTACCTGGAGAACAGTTGCAGAGAATGCCATGCAGTTCTACAGGAGCCTGATTTGAGAATACTTTTTCCTGTACACAGAAGCATGCCATACCACAGGAGCCAGAATTGAGAATACTATTCCTTGTGCACAGAAGCATGCCATACCACGGAGGCTCTGAGCGATATGTGTGGGAGCATGCTGTTGCAGCTGTCAGGGAAGGGCATTCTGTAACTGTGGCTACAACTGATGCATGGGATATGTCATGGCTTGTTTCACGGAAGGGAAGGCGCCTGCCTGCTGGAAGAAGTGTTATCTCAGGAGTGGAACTGATAAGGTTCCCTGTGGCTCATCCCCCTGCTCAGAATTTACTCAGAGCTGTTTTCAGAAGAATACGCCCTGGAGGAAAAGACCGGTTCTACTATCCCAACCCGTTTATTCCTGCGCTGGACAGGTGGATACGCTCATCAGGAAGCAGATTTGATATTGTCCATGCCAATGCTATGCCTTTTCTTCTTTACGCAGGTTACAGGCTGGCTTCATCGGCAGGTATTCCCCTTGTATCTGTTCCCCATGCCAACATAGGGTCAGCTGACCACAGAATCCTTCCGATGAAGTACTTTTCAGGAATGCAGCCTGAGATTCTCAGGCAGTCTGCCCTTGTGGTTGCTCAGAACAGGTTTGAGGCCTCTGTGTATGTAGATGAGTGCGGTGTTGATCCCAGGCGTATCATGCCAGGGGGAAGCGGTATAGACCCCGAGGAATGGGAAGATGCAGATGGTCAGGCTGCAAGAAAAGCCCTCTCGCTGAGCCCTTTCTCAAAAATAGTACTGAGCATGACAGCCCACTGCAGGGACAAGGGGTCATTCTCCCTTCTGGATGCTTCAGTAAAACTCTGGCAGGAAGGCGCAGACTTCACACTCGTACTTGCCGGGCCGGTGATGGATGACTTCAGAGAGAAACTGAACAGTGTTTCTTCAGTAATTCCAGACGGCAGGCTTGTGGTCACAGGATACCTGCCTGAAAGGCTGAGAAAGGATCTTTTCAAGGCAGCTGACATAGTTGCTGCACCTTCGAGGCTCGATGCTTTTGGAATAGTTCTTCTGGACGGATGGATGGGCGGTTCTCCTGTGATAGGATGCAGGTCAGGTGGAATGCCTGACATCATTGACCACGAAAAGAACGGATTTCTTGTGAATTTCGGTGACTGGGAAGATATTGCCGCAAAACTGAAGGAGCTGCTGGAAAACCATTCTCTCGCCTCTTCAATGGCAGCCTGCGGCAGAAAGAAAACAATGGAGAATTACACTTGGGAAAAGGTTACTTCAAAGCTCTTTCACCGTCTGGAGGAGGATGGTCTGTGGAAAGGGTAACTGCAGCAGTGGTTCTCTACAACAATGCAGAGCTGATTCCAGGGCTTTCCGCAACTATTCAGGGGCTTTCTCCTGCCGGCGCGGTTATCTATGACAGCTGTTCTTCCGATGGTTCAGCTGAAAAAGCCTGCAAGATGATTTCAGATGCCGCTGTTATCACCGGTGATAACCTGGGTTTCGGCAACGGATGCAACCGCTGTCTTGAAAAGATTGATACAGAATACACATTGTTTCTGAACAGCGATGCTTCAATAACCAGGGAGAACCTGGCTCTTCTGGTGGCAGCACTTGATGAGAACAGTTGTCTGGCAGCTGTACAGCCGGTGATAAGATTATGGGGCTGGGAGCTGGTAACAGCAGGAAGAGGAGTTTATCTGACACCCTTCGGTGAATCCTGGGATGCAGGTTTCATGCATCTGGAGCCCTTCATCAAGGGTGGAATACGAGAGGTGCCTGCGGTAACCGCAGCAGTTGCTCTCTGGAGAACATCTGTACTGAAAAAGCTGGGAGGTTTTGATACAGGCTACTTCATGTACTTTGAAGATGCGGATCTCTCCCTTCGCGCCAGAGGTGCAGGGTGGAAGGTTGCTCTATGCGGCGGTTCCCAGGCAGCTCACATGGTTGGAGCTTCCGCTGTGCGGGAGAAGGCTGAACTCTGGGAGCTTGCTTCTTCCATAAGGCTTCAAAGGCGTTTTCTGAGAGGCAGCGGGTTATCTGAAAGAAGCCTTTGGTCAAGGGAGCTGCGAATCGCTGCAGGAATGCTTTTGAGAGGTATTTCTCCGTTTGCCAGGATTAAAACCTTCCTGAAAGCTCTTGCTGCCCCTGCTCCTGAAGAGATTGCCCTTGACCGGCATACAAAATCAATTCTTTACGGTATTCCAGGTGATATGCCTCTCAGAAGGCCTGAGCAGGGAGCGCCGGGGCCGGGATGGCAGAGGGGAAGAGCTGCTCCATGGGCAGGGCTCAAACCTCACAGGAAGCCTCTGAAACTGGCTCTTACAGGGGAGTCGCATGCATCCACTGCAGCTGTTGTTTCAGGTTCAGGGGAGCTTTTGCGCAGAGTAACAGTTTCACCGTCAAAGACAGTTGAGGTTACTCTGGCTGAACCGCCTGGCATTGTATACATTAAATGCGACTCACTCTCTGATTCAATCAAGGTAGAGGTAAAATGAACACTGACAGGAACTGCGCTGCAGCAGTTATCATTGCCGGAGGATGCTTATGTGCAGCTTCAATACTGTTCAGAGGTTTTGACCCTCTGACTCTGTCCCTGCTTCCGCTGGGAGTTGCTTCCGGTCTTGCATCCGGCACTGTTCTTTTTCCGGTACTCTCTCTGGCTTTGCTTGCCTCAGCTGCTGCTCCTTCTGCACTGCCATGGGTATGCCTTGCAGCAGGGTTTACAGCAAGCGCCGCCGGCAGAGGAACAGCATTGAGAGCTGCAGGTTTCATAACCACTGCTTCAGTGGCCTGGTTTCTGCCTGCAGCAGGTATGACTGCGGCTCTGGCAGCTTCGGCGGTTCTTGTTTTCATTGAGAAAAGGCACAAACTCTCCATTGCGGTACTGGCAGCAGCTTTCATTGTTTCTGCCCTGACAGGCGGTTTTCCTGAGAAGGCTGTTCCAGAGGCTGCAATTGCCCGTTCAGTTATTCAGAATGAAAAAATATCATTTGAGATACCCTCCCTCACAGGCAGCTGTACTGAAGTGCTTCTTCCTGCTCCCTGCTCAGGGGAGTGGGCAATGCAGGCAGCTGTGAACAGCGGAGGTGTGAGAGATACACTGCCTGTTGCCGCGCTCTTGTGCAGAGAAGAGCTTACCATGCTCTCTGCAGGAAATGATACAATCTGCTTCTCCATGAGCCCCGGTGATACTCTTGCTGTAAGGCTTCTGAGGCATCACAGAGCCTTTTGTCATCCTGCTGTGCATCTTTCCGCAGGAGGTGAGCTTCTGTGAGAAGATTCATCGAAACACATCGGCTTATGCTCTCATGCTTCGTCTCAGGAGCATGGGTGTTCATAGCCTGGAAACTTGCAGGCATGCCTTCACCGGGATTTTACGGCAGAATACTTCCAGGGGCATGGATTCTTGCCGGTTTGCTTGCAGGACGCGCCCCTGCAACTAAATGGCTTTCTGTTTTCTTCGCTGTTTTTACTGTTTCGGTATGGTTGTGGCAGCTTTCAGAATTCGGCTGGATAATTGCAGGAGCCGCCGCCGCTGCCGGTGTGATTGCCTCAGGAGCCGCAACAGTGATTCACAGCGGACAAGTTGTCAGAGGCATTCTTCCTGCGGTTCTGCTTTCTGCGGTTACCTCCGCTGTGAACAGCGATGAAGTCCGCTTTGCCGAGATAGCTTCCTCTGTAACCGGAATCGGTTATGAAAGCAGGCTGCAAACAGGGCTGAGAACTGGTGATATTGACAGCGAAACGAGCCACCACACTGAGTTCTTTCCTCTGATGATTTCACCTGGGCTTATAGCCGGAGAGGAAGGGCTTCGTATAGTTCCGGTTGTGATAACCATTGCAGCAGTTGTACTTCTGGGGGGTATTGCGGCGCCGTTGCCTGCTTTCATGGCTGCTGCTCTCTATCCTGGATTCAGTATTTCAGGGCTGGCCTACACCGGATGGCTGGCTGTTCTTCTGTTTCTTCTGCCGCTGAGATACGGAAAGGGGAAGTACGGCACTATTCTCCGCCTGGCAGTTGTTCTTTTGCTTGCTGCGCTGAAGCTCCGCTATGGAGCATTAGGCGCAGGAATGCTTGCAGCTGAGTATTTCCCTGTCAAAGGAAATCTGAAGAAAAAGTACCTTTTTCCGGCAATTCTGGTATGTGCTCTTATTCTTTTTCTGGCAGGGGACAGATACCTGCTTCACGGCAGAATATTCTGGGTAAGATACGGTAATATTGAAGCCCTTAAACTGATATGGATCAATATCTTTCACCGGCCTCTGCATCTTCTGTCAAACCTTGGCTGGAGTCTTTTTGATCTGGAGGCAGGGCTTTTCTTCAGGGCTCCCTGGACGCTTGTTGCGCTGGCAGGGCTTCCTGAATTGTACAGGCGTGACAGAACTCTCTTTCACCGGCTTGTGATACCATCTGCTTTCTACTGGTTTGCAACTGTTATCTGGATGGGCAGCTGCTGGCATGGTCTTCCTGCTCCTGCTGGAAGAATGTTTCTTCCTCTTGTTCCTCTTTTTGCCGCCGGGTTCAGCCAGGTGTGGCGCAAGCCTGCTGCAGGTGTATTTGCATCGTTCTCCATTGCTGTCAGCGCTCTGGTGATTGTCTGCCCTGCGCTCAGGGCCAACTATGCAGACGGTACAGACTCTCTTCTTGAACTGCTTGGAGGTTCCGGCGGTTTCTCAATGATTCGCAGCAATCCCCTTAACCTCCTGATGCCTGCAGTTCTTGCGGCAGGAATATTTGCTGTGTTCAGAAGAAGCCGTTTTGCAGGGGCTCATGCTGCGATAATACTTCTCTGCGGTTTCTTTCTTGCCGGTATTGCTCCAGTTGTTCCTGATGCGGAAGATCTGGATTCTTCCGCAGTACAGGGTGCTCCGCTCTATCCGCGAAGCCCTGACCCTGTAAACAGAGCTTTATGGATAACAGAAACAGAAAGACTCCTTGAACTCTCTGAGCCGGGGCAGTCAATACTGCTTCCCTGTAACAGCAGCGCAGACTCGCTTCTTCTTGAAATGTCCTCCTCCGGAGGGGCACTTATGGTGGGGGATACAGTTATTCATGTGGAAACAGAACTGGCAGAACTACCTGAAGATTACCAGTTTCTGGGACGGAACGAAAGGGTTCTTCCTGACCTGCCTGAGAACAGAATTATGGAGATTTACCATTTGCCGTTGAATGCTTACAGGGATACTCTCAGAATCATATGGTACTCAGGCAATCCGGTATATCTGGACAGGGCAGGGGTTTTCTGATGAAGTTTTCTGTTGTCATACCCTCCAGAAACGGTCTCTCCATTCTTCGAAGGTTTCTTCCTGGAATTATCAGTGAAACTGAACAGGCTGGAGGACTGGTGATAGTTGTTGATGACTGTTCCTCTGACGGCACCTCCGCTGCTGTGGAAAAAGAGTTTCCCTCTGTAAGAATCCTTGAGCGAAAAGGCTCTCCTGCTTTCTGTTCAGCGGTAAATCTTGGCATGAGCAATGCAGAAGGTGATTACCTTATGCTTCTCAACAATGATACTTCACCTGAACCGGGCAGTTTTTCAATGCTTCTGAAAAGGCTTCAGGAATCAGAGAGGGAAGTTGCGGCAGCAGTGCCATCAATTCCCCGTCCTGACGGAACCGATGACAGCCTCTTCAGGTGGGGTTTCAGAAGAGGGCTGGCTGTAACCATGCAGGGAGGCAGTGGAGAGCCCTATCCTTCAGGCGCGTGTGCCTTGTGGAAACGGAAAGCATGGGAGGCCCTGAACGGTCTGGACACCAGGTTTGCGCCTATCTACTGGGAAGATACCGATCTGGGAGCCAGAATGACCGGTGCAGGGTATCGTATGATTATCGTTGAAGAGGCTGTGGTGAACCATCTTCACAGGGCTACAATGGGCAGTTCACAGGCTACAATGGCGCTCAGGGAGAGAAACAGGTTTGTTTTCATGGAGATACACTGTTCATCCCTTCTGATGAGAATAAGCACTGCACTGTGGCTGCCGCTTCACTTTATAAAAGGCGGAAGCGCATTCAGAGAGGGCTTCAGAAACTACCTTAAGTGGAGAAGGGGCAGAGTTGAAGTCTGAGGGACACAGGTTTATTCTGGGAGTGGAAAGTCTTACAGGTCTCGTTGCAGGAGCCTCTGCGCTTGTTGCTTTTGTTGCTGCCCTTGTTCTCTGGCTCACAGTAGGAGAATCTGTTTCCGCTCTTGAAGCATCCGCCCTTTCCAGAGCTGCCTTTACCGCCGCTGCCCTGGGCTCAAGGCCTTCCCAGACCAGGCTTCAGGAGCTGGCAGAGGCTTTTATTCCCGGCGGAGGAATAAGCGCAGTGGCTGTGATGATGAATGATACCCTTGCAATGGCTTATCCCACCCTTGATCCTGCCGAGAGAAGCCAATGGGAGACCGTTTCCCATACTGCCCGGTCAGGTGAATACAACATTCTCATGGTTGTCGACCTGCCTCCTTCCCTTAAGGCAGGCAGAGCAGCAGCGGCGGTAATGGCCCTTTTTGCCATCTTTCTTACTGCTGTTGCGGTGCTTACACCCCGTTACCTGAGAAAGACAGTTCTTGAACCTCTGAGAAACATTCTCGGTCAGGCTGACAGAATTGATGAAGGGGGAGGCAGATCGGCTGCTGCTGCCGACGATTCCTTCAGAAAACTGGTAGATCAGCTCTCAATGCAGGACAGGCAGCTGAAGGAAATGAGAGCCAGGGCTCTTGAAAGGGCAGAAACCGCCGAATCCAGATCCGGCGCTGTTCTTGAAGCAATGGATTCATCGGTGGTGGTTCTTGATTCCCGAATGAAGCCTACTCTCTGGAATTCCAGTGCTCTTTCAGTTCTGGGGCCTTCACCTGAAAGCTGGACCGGTGAGGCCGCCCTTGCCCCTTTTGTAAAGCATGGTAACAGGGAGTGGGACAGTGAGCTGGGGGGCAGGAACTACCGTTTCAGTGCTGCAGGCGGCGAAAGCGGAGAAACAGTTGTTCTCATCACCGATGTTACCGAATCGCTGCAGCTTGAAAGAAAGCTCTCCGAGGAGAGCGCCCTTGCTGATCTGGGAGCTTTTTCCGGCGGTGTGGCCCACGAGATAGGTAATGCCCTCTGTGCTCTTGAAGGTTTCATGACCCTTCTGGCAAGGGGAGGCGACAGCGAAAGAACCGGAGAACTCCTGCGTGAAGCCTCACTGGAGGTCGATTCTGCCAGAAGAGTGGTTGAAGCATTTCGAAGAATAGCAGTGGAGAGCACAATAGGCAGCTCCATTTCATGCAGTGAAGCCCTGGCGGTAATTGAGAATCTTGCAGAATCCAAAGGGGTGGTATTCAGAGGCAGGAACAGCCTTGCATCTGATTGTATGGTGCCTGGAAGCGCAGTGATTCTCACCAGAATACTGGACAACCTGCTGACCAATGCGATTCGTATTGCCGGCAGAGAAACTGTTGTTGTGGAGGCAGGGTTCACTGGCAGCAGCGGAAATTTTGTATTTTCTGTGCAGGATGGCGGCCCAGGGCTTCCTGACGATCCTGAGATAGTCTTCAAACCTATGTATTCCTCCGGTGAAGGGGATGGTATGGGTCTCGGTCTTACCATAGCCAGAAGGCTTGTGCGGGCAATGGGAGGAAAGATGACAGCAGCTCACAGGCCTGAAGGCGGTGCCATTTTCACTGTGCGAATTCCTGCAGAAGAGAGAAAGCAATGAAGAAGATACTTCTGGTAGAGGACAAAAGAGGAATGCGTGTCATGCTCACTGCAGCTCTTCAGGAAGACGGATGGCAGGTTACTGCTGTACAGGGGGGTAATCAGGCACTTGAAGAACTAGCCTCTGAAAAGTATGATGCTGTTCTCACCGATGTCTGCCTTCCAGGCAGGATTTCCGGAATTGATGTTCTTCACTCTGCGCCGAGAGGATGCAGAGTTGTTGTTATGACTGCTTTTGGAACTGTGGACATGGCTGTTAATGCCATGAAAACCGGAGCATCGGACTTTATCAGCAAACCGTTTGAACTTGACGAGCTTCTTGGAATTCTGCGAAGAATCTGCCCTGACAGCCCAGGTGAGATGGTAGGGAAATCAGAACAGTTCCATGAGGCCATTTCAAGGGCAAAAAGGGCAGCCGGCAGCGGCATGAATGTTCTTGTAATGGGTGAGAGTGGTACCGGCAAGGAACTTCTGGCAAGAATGATTCACCGCACAAGTGACCGTGAGGCAGGCCCTTTCATTCCTGTTAACTGTGCTGCAATTCCGGCAAACCTTATGGAGAGCGAACTGTTCGGAGCTGAAAAGGGCGCCTATACCGGTTCCTCAGAGGCAAGACCTGGACGGTTCACAATGGCTTCAGGGGGTGTAATCTTTCTTGACGAAATAGGTGACATGGAGCTGGGGCTTCAGGGTAAACTGCTCAGGGTTCTTGAGTCAGGCACCTATCATTCTGTAGGGGGCACTGAAGAGCTGTTCACTGATGCTCTGGTTATTTCAGCCAGCAACAGGAATCTGAAGGAACTTACAGAAAAGGGACTGTTCAGGGAGGATCTCTACTACAGAATAGCGGAGTTTCCTGTTACCCTTCCTCCTCTGCGGGAGAGGGGAGAAGACAGGCTTCTTCTGGCAGAGCACTTTTTGAAGATGTTCGGCGGCAGTATTCTGTCCCCATGTGCAGTTCAGGCTATTGAGAACTACAGCTGGCCTGGAAATGTGAGAGAGATGCGTACCCTTGTGAGAAGAGCATGTGTAAACTCCGCAGGCGGTGAGATTACCTCTGAACTTCTTGAGTTCCAGTGTGACTGCTCTGAAAAGGCCGTTTCCAGCGGCAACCTTCGGGAAGAGTCGGCAGCTGCTGCGAGAAAAAGGGAGAAAGAGCTTATAGAAAAGGCCCTGGAAGTCTCAGAGGGAAACCGTACCAAAGCAGCGTCTGCTCTAGGGGTAAGCTACAGGACACTGCTTACAAAAATAAAGGAACTGGGGCTGGAAAAGTGAAAGCTGTGGTGCTTCTTTCAGGCGGTCTTGATTCAGCCACTGTTCTTGCAATGGCTTCAAAGGATGAATACAGTGTAACAGCCCTTTCTTTTCGCTACGGCCAGAAGCATTCCATTGAGCTTGATAAAGCTGCGGCAACAGCAGCAGCCTGGAATGTGAGGGATCATGTTGTTCTTCAGCTTGATCCTGAGCCGTTCAGAGCTTCTTCACTTACAGGTGAAGGGGAGGTGCAGAACGGAAATATTCAAAGAACTGAGATACCCTCAACATATGTGCCTGCCCGAAACACAGTATTCCTTTCTCTCGCGCTGGCACTTGCAGAGAGCAGAGAGGCAGATGCTGTTTTCATAGGGGTGAACGCTCTTGACTACAGCGGATATCCTGACTGCCGGCCGGCTTTCATAAAAGCATTCCGGAATCTGGCTGCTGTTGCCACAAAGAGCGCGGTTCAGGGTAATCCTGTAAGAATTGAAGCTCCTCTTCTGCACATGACAAAAGCTGAAATTATAAGAGCAGGCCTTGATCTGGGTGTTGATTATTCCCTTACACTGAGCTGCTACAGGCCTGACAGCCAGGGAAGAAGCTGCGGCACCTGTGATTCCTGCCTTCTCAGGCTGAAGGGGTTTCGAGAGAACGGTGAAACGGACCCGGCCACTTATGTGTGAGAAAAACTACCGAATAAAAGAGATGTACCCTACACTGCAGGGGGAAGGCTATTACACCGGAAGAACGGTGGTTCTGCTTAGATTTCAGGAGTGCAACCTCTCCTGTTCATTCTGCGACACAGATTTTGCAGGAACCGACGGTCCGGGAGGAGGTGTTTTTTCCTCTCCAGTGGAACTTGCTGAAGCTGTTGCCGAAAAGTGGCCTGGAAAGACAGGCATACCGGCAGTTCTCTGCACAGGAGGTGAGCCTCTGCTGCAGCTGGATGAACCTCTTGTTGAAGCCTTTCACTCCCTGGGTTTTCAGGTGCTCCTTGAGACCAACGGAACCTTTCCTGTCCCTGGCGGAGTGGACTGGGTATGTGTAAGCCCCAAGAGTGACAGGTGTCTTCTGAGGGAAGGTGACGAACTGAAGATAGTCTGGCCTTCTGAAGCAGTTGATCCTGACACCTGGGCTGAAACACTCTTCGGCCACTTCTGGCTTCAGCCGAAGTACGACGAGAGTTACGAGTATAATCTCAGATTGTGCATAGACCGCTGCCTTGAAGATCCCAGATGGCGGCTCAGCCTTCAGACCCATCGGTACATCGGAATGCCGTAAACCGTAAGGAATATATGGAGATATACAGAGATTTCACATTTGACGCTGCCCACAGGCTGGACAGGCTTCCTGCTGAACACAAGTGCAGTTCCATGCATGGCCATACATACAAAGTAAGGGTTTATGTTGAAGGTACAGTAAAACCTGAAACAGGCTGGGTAATGGACTACGGAGAGCTTAAGAGGGTATGCGAACCTGCTGTGAGAATGCTTGATCACAAGTGTCTCAATGACATAGAAGATATAGGGCACACTACCAGTGAGAACATTGCAGTATGGCTGTGGAACAGAATAGCGCCTGACCTTCCGGGGCTTTCCATGATAGAGGTTAAGGAGACTCCTGGAACAGGATGCAGGTACAGGGGATGAAGGATATTCAGAACAGTCCCGATACACGCCGTATTCCTCTGGATGAAGTGGGAGTAACCTCCCTCAGTTATCCGGTGACCATTCTGGACAGGGAGAACCGCGAGCAGTCCACAGTGGCAGACATATCAATGTATGTGGATCTGCCTATGCACTTCAAGGGCACACACATGAGCCGGTTCATAGAGGTTCTCACAGAGAGCGGCTGCTCATTCACAGGTTCTACAATGCCTCTGTTGCTCGCAAGACTCAAAGCCGCTCTTGAGGCAGACTCAGCTGCAGTAAAGGTGGAGTTTCCCTACTTCATGGAAAGAAAAGCGCCTGTTACAGGGGCAAGTGCGCTTATGAGCTACAGGTGTTCCTTTCTGGGCGTTTCAGGCCCTGATGGAGATGACTTTGTTCTGACTGTCACTGTTCCTGTTGGAACCCTCTGCCCATGCAGCAGGGAAATAAGCGATGCTGGGGCCCACAATCAGAGAGGATACCTTACAATGGAGGTTCGGACAATGAAGAAGGAGGACGGCGCCTTTGAAATGCTCTGGATCGAGGAACTTGTGGAGACAGCAGAAAGATCTGCTTCAGTGCCTCTCTACACCATACTTAAACGGGCAGACGAGAAGTTCGTCACAGAACAGGCCTATGAAAACCCTGTATTTGTTGAAGACATGGTAAGGGAAGCGGCTAGAGAGCTTATGGCTGACAGAAGGGTGAGAAGCTTTACCGTCAGAGCCGAGAACCACGAATCAATTCATACTCACAATGCCTATGCTGTTGTCAGGTGGTCCCGCCCTTCCTGAACTGGGCATTTACTCTGATTGATATGCCCCCTCTGACACCGAAGTCGGCAGTAACCTGACACCACCGCGGTTCAAGCGCCTCCACCAGATCGTCCAGAATAACATTGGTAACATGCTCGTGGAAGATGCCTCTGTTCCGAAATGAAAGAAAATAAAGCTTCAGTGATTTTGACTCTACGATCTTTGATTCAGGAATATATGTAACGGTAATTGAAGCAAAGTCCGGCTGGCCTGTTTTGGGGCATACACAGGTAAACTCATCTGTAGAGAGGGTTACTGTATAGTCCCTTTCCGGATTCATGTTTGGAAATGTTTCCAGCCCTTGGAACTGGTTGCTGCCGCCTAGAAGAGTAAGACCGTCCAGTGTCTGTTCGCCCATAGAGTGCTCCTTTTGATGCTCCGTCAGGAGGGTTTTACCTTCCGGTATGCTTCATCAACTGTGCAGCCTGATTCTGTCATAAGGTCAATGACACTGGCTGCGCCTTTCGCAGTAACGCCTTTTTTCGACAGGGCTTTCACTGTTTTGTAGATGCCTTTCCTTCCAAGAACCGCCATCCAGTCCCTGCCAGCCCTTCTTGATCCTCTCATTCGGTCTGCAAGAAGATGGGCAAGAGAGGCAGGCTTCATGCTGACCTTGCGCAGCAGCTTGTCATACAGGTCGCACAGTTCAAGGTTCAGAAGCCGGTCAATAAGGTGTTCGCTGAGTCCGAGACGCCTGTAAATTATTCTTCTTTCCCATGGCTTTCTGGGAAGTTTTTTGGAAAGGGTCTTAAATGTGTCCGGAGGAATAGGTTGTGGAGGCAGGTCAGTGTCAGGATACATCCTGTCCGCTCCCGGGAGTATCCTTTCGAAATCAGTTGTACCGTCAATCCGTCCCTGTCTTGTCTCAGGGGGTACTCCCTGGAATGCCTCACGGATCCTGATGGCGATTTCCTTTGCAGCTGTGTCCATATCCTCTTCAGGGCCGCTGAAGACAAAAACAGAATCTCCCGGAGCTGCGCCTGTTCTGTGCCTGACCTGATCTGAAGCCAGCGATACACAGGGCTTATCTTCAAGGCATGCTATCACCCTGACTCTGCCTCTGAGTTCATCCAGAAAGGTAAGCCCCGGCTGAGTAGGCCACTCCTGAAACTCCCTGAACCCTGGAATCACCAGAGCTGCGCCTGAGCCTTCAAGAGGTATGAATCTGTCTGGAATGGAATCTGCTGTGAGGCTGGACTGTTTAAGGGCATGCCTCAGATCCAGAAGTGCCTTTTGCCTGTATGCTTCAATCCGTGAGAGAGGTTCGATCATTGCTATTCTTGGAACACCCTTTATCTCTATTCTGGTACCTCCGGTTATGGACACATTCACATCCTGCCGAACTGAACCGATACCACGGCGCACAAGGTGGGTTGAGCGCATGGTTTCCCCGATCAGTTTTGCAGCCAGTGCCATTTCTTCCGGAGTGCAGAGTTCAGGGGCTGTTACCGGTTCAACCAGAGGCATTGAGAGCCTGTCAGTTCTGTAGTAGACATGATGCCCCACATCGGAGACTTCTCTGCAGGCATCCTCTTCCAGACTCATCTGAATGAAATGCAGCTCTCTGTCGAGAAAAGGTATTACACCGTTGACTCCCACAATTGCAGTTCTCTGAAAACCTGTTGGAATGGAGCCGTCAAGGTACTGCTTTCTTGTTATGTGCAGTTCGTCAACCAGGGACATGTTAAACATCATGGCCAGTTGAAGAGCTATCTTAACAGCTTCAGGATTAGCCTGAAAAGGAGGTGTGTCATCCATCTCATATGTGCACACAGAATCGTTGTAGAGAAGGTAGTGAACCTGTTTCTTTGTTTTGAATTCCATGAGAGCAGTGCCGTCGTACTCACCGAACTCGCTCAGAGTCGGGCGCATGTGCCTGAGAAGCTCCTGGTGGTGCTTGTCATTTCTGTATTGTGAACGGCATCTGCAGAAAAGCTTTCCTTCAGTTGCCAGCTGCTGGTGTGTTTCAAGACCGCCTCTGAAGCCCAGGTCGCGGAGTTCGGTGTAATCCTGCAAGAAAGTTTCCTTTCGATAATTGAGAAAATACTGTTCTGATGAGGATAAAAAATAACAACTGCAGTCATTCGGGTAAACTCTGCTGACCATTGACCGCCACCAGTGCTGTGGGTATTATCCAAGTGTGAAATCGGAAGCATTTTCTCTTTTTGCCGCTTTTCCCGCACAAATGCCGGGGATGGCGGTTTTTTAATTGCGCTTCCGTTAACCCGAAAGGAGTTACCATGAACATCGAGATCAGCGCGAGACACTTCGACCTTACAGACGCTCTGAAAAACCATGTAGAGGAAAAGCTGTCCATGCTTGATCGTTTCTACGATGGAATAGATGATGTCCATGTGATTCTGGAGCTTACTTCCGGCATGAATCATTCTCATGTGCAGCTCAGAGGCGACAGGGTCAGGCTTGACTCAAGATCCGAGAGCCATGACATGTACTTCGCATTTGACCACTGCGCAAGCAACCTTGAGCGACAGCTGAGGAAGTTCAAGGAAACGCACCATGACCATCCGAAAAGACAGCACAGTTCCAAATCCACCGAGTCCGGTACCTGGTATATAGCTGCCGAGCCTTCAGAGATGGATGCTCCTGTTCTTCTCAGGGACAACAGCAAACTGGAAAGATTTACTACCAATCAGGCAATGACCGAGTTCGAGGTAAGGGGTTCTGATGATGTGCTCATTTTCTACAACACGGAAACTGACACTCTGAGCAGTGCCTATCGCACAACCAGCGGTGTGACGCAGGTTGTGGAGCTTACCCGAAAGGGCTGACATTGCAGGATCGTTATCCCGATCCATCAAAACTTACAGTTGGAGTTCTCAGTGAGAAACTCTCCGGCAGACTTCAGATTTCGTCATTAACCGGTGTCAGGGGATACGAGAGAAAAATCGTATCCCCTGATATAAGTCGTCCTGGTCTTTGCCTTACAGGGTACACCAACAACTTTATGCACAACAGGATACAGATATTCGGAGAAACTGAGATAACCCTTCTCAGGGAACTTGACGCAGGCGCAAGGCACTCTGCCATTGCCGGTGTTTTCGGGTTTCCAGTTGTCTGCAGCATTGTTACCAAGGGTCTTGAGCCTCCTGATGAGCTTCTTGCGGCAGCCTTTGAAGCAGGGTCGACTCTTTTTGTCTCTCCCAGGGATACAACACCTCTTATTCATGACCTGAACAGTTTTCTGGGAGAGGTATTTGCGCCCCATGTATCCCTTCACGCAACAATGGTGGATGTGTTTGGCGAAGGTCTTCTTGTCATGGGCAGAAGCGCCATTGGAAAGAGCGAAGCGGTTCTCGGTCTTGTTGAGAGGGGGCATCGTCTGGTGGCTGACGACCTTGTAAGGGTGAGAAGGGCTCAGGAAAGGCTTATCGGCACAGGAGATGCCCTGATCGGCTTTTTTATGGAAATAAGGGGTATCGGTTTTGTGGACATAGCGGAGCTTTATGGCCTGGGAGCAACAAGGGAGAGACAGACTGTTGATCTTGCTGTAAGACTGATTGATGCAGGTATAATTGACGAGGCGGAAAGATCCGGCCTTGAGAGAAAAACCATGAACATTCTCGGTGTGGATATCCCTCTTATGGAAATTCCTGTGCTCCCTGGAAGAAACCTCACACTTCTTCTTGAGGTTGCAGCCATGATGAACATGCAGTACAGGAAATCCGGATTTACTTCCGCTGAGCGACTGAACAAAGCACTTATTTCCCGAATGGGTAGAGGCAGGGAAGAGGAATGACCAGTGTAAAGGTAAGAGTTCCGAACAAATTAGGCATACATGCGAGACCGGCGGCACTTATTGTCAGGGCAGCGGTGGAGTATGATTCTGATGTATGGATTGAGAACAATGAAGACAGGGTAAACGCCAAAAGCATAATGGGAGTTATGACTCTTGCTGCCTCAGGGGGATCTGAAGTAACAGTTTCTGCTGAAGGTGACGATGCTGATGAAGCAATGGAGGCAGTGGCTGATGTGATCAGGTCCGGTTTCGGAGAAGAGTTGCTCTGATGCTTTACAGGGGAATTCCAGCCTCTCACGGGGTAGTTGTAGGGCCAGCTCTGGTGATGAAGCAGGAACCACTTCAGGCGGTTGCCAGAATAGCCCTCTCCCCTGAACAGATCCAGCCTGAGACAGACCGTTTCTTCAAAGCTGTAGCCGATGTAAGGCATGACCTTGAAAACATTGCCGACTCAGTGGGGGATGTGGTTGAAGGAAGGCAGATACTGGAGTTTCTTCTGCTTCTCCTTCAGGACCCTACAATTGCAGCTGATGTGGAATCCTGTATCAGGGATGAACAGGTAAACGCCGAGTACGCTCTGAGCAGAACACTCAGCGATGTAGTGAACAAGTTCAGCAAAATGACCGATCCCTACCTCAGAGAACGGGTGGCTGATGTAAGTGATGTGGGAAGAAGGGTTCTGGCCAAGCTTTCCGGAAGGGCAGCTCCAGGAGCTGTTACCATGCAGGAACCTTCCATAATGGTGGCAAAAGATCTGGACCCTTCAGAAACAGCAGGTTTTGATCCTGCCCGAATTCTGGCCTTTGCAACAGATATGGGCGGCGAAACATCCCACACTTCCATTCTTGCAAGAAGCCTCGGCATTCCTGCTGTGGTTGGTTTGCGAAACCTTACAGGTAATCTCCGCACAGGGGACACAATAATTGTTGACGGACTTCATGGATATGTGATTGTAAATCCAACTGAAGAAGAAATTGATTATCACAGCAAGGTAAGAGACCGATTTCTTGAGGCAGAGCACCTGCTGCAGACGCAAAGTACAGGCCCGGCGGTTACAGGTGACGGTTGCAGAGTGGAACTTGCTGCAAATATTGAACTTCCCCATGAAGTTGAACTTGTGAAAAAGGTAAACGCAGACGGCATAGGTCTCTTCAGAACAGAATTTATTCGTCTTATAAGCGAGGACGCAACCCAGGAGGAGGCCCAGTTTCAGATTTACGAACATGTTGCAGCCAGCCTTGATCCTGAACCTGTCATAATAAGAACCTTTGACATGGGAGGAGACAAATTCAGAGCAGGTTTTGATTCTGTTCCTGAAGCAAACCCTTTTCTCGGATACAGAGCAGTGCGAATATGTCTCGACAGGCCTGCCGAGTTCTCAACCCAGCTGAGGGCCATTTTCAGAGCCTCTTCAAGGGGAAATGTAAGGCTCATGTTCCCTATGGTAACCCATGTTGAGCAGCTGAGAAGGCTTCATGATCTTCTTGCTGCGATAAGAAATGATCTGGACGTTTCAGGTATTCCGTACGACCGGTCGCTTAAGGTTGGAATAATGGTAGAAACACCGGCTACTGTGAGTATTCTGGACCTTATGCTCCCCTGGGTAGACTTTGTATCAATCGGCACAAACGACCTTACCCAGTACACCCTTGCTGTTGACAGAGGCAACCCCAGAGTTGCTGAACTGTATGACAATTTTCATCCTGCTGTTCTCAGGCAGATTGACAAAGTGGTTCGCATCTGCCACGAAAAAAAGAAGTGGGTAGGGGTCTGCGGAGCAATGGCAGGTGATCCGCTGGCGGTACCGCTTCTTCTGGGGTTCGGTGTGGACGAACTGAGTGTTTCCCCGCCGCTTATTCCTGATGTGAAGAAGATGATAGCAGTAGTTACAACCCACGGTTCCAGGGAAATTGCTGAACAGTCCCTGTCCATGGAAACCGGTCTGGCTGTCAGAGCGAAGGTCCACAGCTATGTGGTTGGAAAATACCCTGAGATTCTGCTTAACGAGAATTCCTGGAAAAACGGAGGATAGAAGATGCACTGTATCATCCCTGCTGCAGGGAAGGGAACCCGTATGCGCCCGCTTACATGGTCGAAACCCAAGCCTCTTCTGCCTGTGGCAGGCAGGCCGATGCTTGCCCATGTGATGGATACACTGAAGGATGCAGGAGTGGATCACATAACCCTTATAACAGGTTACCTGGGGCAGGAAATTGTTGACTGGGCCAGAAGCGGGTATCCTGATATTCTGGTTGATTTTGCTGTTCAGGAGAGTGCTGACGGCCTTGCTTCTGCTGTTCTTCTGGCTGAGGAATACACCACCGACAGCCCTTCAATGGTTGTTCTCGGTGACACTCTTTTTTCCGCCGACCTGTCTGTTCTAAAGGGGGAGACCAGAAACCTGATAGTTACAGCTCCAGTGGATGATCCTTCCCGTTTCGGTGTTGTTTTAATGGAGAACGGACAGGTGAAGAAACTGGTTGAGAAGCCATCTGAACCCATAAGCAATCTGGCCATTGTAGGAGTTTACTATTTTGCCAGCGGCAGAAAACTAATGGAGTACTGCCGGCAGCTGAAAGAAAAGAATACCAGAACAAGAGGTGAGTACCAGCTTACCGATGCAATGCAGCTCATGCTTCAGAACGGTGAACCTTTCGGCACGCTGAATATTCAGGGCTGGTATGACTGCGGCAAACCGGAAACACTTATCGAGACCAACAGAATACTTCTTAAAGAGAACGGCGGGGCTGGAACGCCTGTTCTGAAGAACTCTGTTGTTATAGAACCCTGTTTCTTTCAAGAGGGAACTGTACTGAAAAACTCAGTAGTAGGACCATTCGTCTCCTGCGGCAGAAATGTCACCATATGTGACTCACGGATATCCGATTCTATTATCTGCGATGATTCTTTAGTGTCCCAGGTGAATCTTGAAGGTTCTGTGACCGGCGATCGTACTTCCGTTGAAGGAAGGCCAGGCAGACTCTTCACAGGTGATGACTCTGTTACCTGCATCTGATCCAAAAACAGCCCTCTATGCCGCTTCAGGTTCCAACCGCGGCGGAACAGGTGTCTATACCAGAAGGCTTCTGAAGGGTTTCCAGCTTATCGGAGCTTCTTCAGTGAAAGCTCTGGCGCAGGGCACAAGGACAACTGCCGGCAAGCTTCTGGCAGAGAACCTTTCTGTGCGCAGGCATCTTCGCAGGGAGAAGTATGATCTGCTGCACCTTCCTGCGTTCGGAGGCTCTGTTCCTTCAGGAATTCCATATGCTGTAACTGTTCACGATATGGCTTTCATGAGGCATCCTGAGTGGTTCGGAGCTGTCAGAGGTCTTTATTACCGGCTGAAGTTTCCCGAAGTTGCAAAGAGAGCCGCACTGATAATAGCAGACAGCTTTTTCACAGCAGGCGAAATAAAGGAGCTTCTGGGCCTTGAGAGTAAATGTGTTTATCTGTCTGCTCCTGATAACAGTGAAACAGATGAACTTTTCCGGCAGGCTACAGGAATCACCGGGGAATACATACTCTATACAGGAACAGTGGAACCCAGAAAGAACATTGGAAACCTTCTTGCCGCATGGAAAGATATTCGAAGGGTTCACTCAGGTCTTACACTGGCAGTAACCGGCAGGTGGGGATGGGGCCCTTCCCTGTTGAGAAAAGCCCTTGAGAATACAGAAGGGGTTCGCTGGACAGGTTCTGTGAGCGACAGGATGATAATGAGTGCCATGACAGGAGCCAGGCTCATGGTGTATCCAAGTATTTACGAAGGTTTCGGCCTTCCTCCCCTTGAATCTGCTGCTGCCGGAACTCCTTTTGTAATCGGCCCGGCAAAGGCTCTCACAGAGATATACGGAAATGTGGCTTCCGGTATTGCAGGAGATAGTCCGGAATCCATTGCAGCTGCTGTTTTAAATGCTCTTGAAACTGAATTCTCGCCTGATGATCTGAGAAATTTTGCAGGTGAGTTATCCCTTGAGAAAACTGCGTCTGAAACCCTTGAATGCTACAGGGCGGCAGTTTCATGAAAGTGCTGCAGGTATACAAGGATGTATTTCCGGCGGTAAACGGAGGCATTGAGCGTTACATACATGATCTCTCCTCTTTCTGCGCAGAACAGGGACACAATGTGGAGGTGGTTACAGCAGGAGGTCAGGGGGGATTCTCAAGGGGATTCAAAGTGTCACCGGTGCCCTGTTCACTCAGGTTGCTTTCCAACCCCATAGCTCCTGAATACAGAAGAAAAATCATGACGACAGATGCAGATGTAATACATTTTCATGTGCCTCTTCCTGCTGCTGTTACCGCATTGCTTTCAATTCCGGACCGCGCAAGAAAACCATACATTGTAACATATCACAGTGATATTGTGAGACAGGCATTTCTTCTTCCTCTTTACGGGCCTCTGCTGAAGCGTTTTCTCAAGGGAGCTGAAACTGTTGTCGCAACCTCCGAGACATACAGAACCACATCCCGGTTTCTCAGGGAGCTTGATAACACCAGGGTTATTCCCATAGGTGTGGATACCGGAAGATTCTCTCCCTGTTCCAGGCCCTCAGGGGATTACTGGCTGTTTGTGGGCAGGTTCCGTTCCTACAAGGGAATAGGCGTTCTGCTGAAAGCCTGGGAACTTCTTCCTGAAACCTTCAGGCTGATAATGGCCGGAGGCGGTCCTATGGCTGATAGTATTCGTCGCACTGCTTCCCGAAAGAATCTTTCCATTCAGCTGATGGAGAATGTAAGTGATTCTCAGCTTATCCGCCTTTATCGTAACGCAAAGGCATTGATTCTTCCCTCCATTCACAGAAGTGAAGCCTATGGTATGGTTCAGCTGGAAGCAATGGCCTGCGGAACACCGGTGATAAGCAGCAACCTTGCAACAGGTGTTTCCTGGGTAAACAAGAGCGGTACAACAGGGCTCTCATTCCGCACAGGTGATCCTGAGGCTCTGGCAGCTTCAGTGAAGAAGCTTGAAACCCTCTGTGAAAAAACTCTGAGGAATGCAGCCCGAACCAGGGCAGTTGACATGTTCAGCGCTGAGAAATGTTTCAGGGAAGTGGAAGATTGTCTTCTGAAGGCCGCAGGGAATTAGCTCTGCTGGTGGCTGCAGCCACTGTTCTGGGTGTTGTGGACAGTATGGTTCCCAGGCCGCTGCCTTTTCTGAGACTTGGGCTTGCCAACATACCGGCGATTATTGTGATAATCCGTTCAGGTTTTTTAAAAGCCCTTGAGCTGAACTTTGCCAGAGTTACTGCAGTGGCACTTGTTACCGGTACCATAGCAACCCCTGCATTTCTTCTCTCAGCTTCAGGCGCTGCTGCCAGCACCATTGTAATGGCAGGTGTGCACAGTGTTTTTCAAGGGAAAGTTTCTTTACCGGCAGTTTCAGCATCAGGAGCAGTTGCATCACTCTGGGCCCAGCTCTTCATTGCCGGTGCATTACTAAGTGAGCTTCCTTCTGAATCCCTTGTGCCCGTTCTGTCCCTCTGGGGAACAGTTTCAGGAGCGATAACAGGCATGGCTGCAGCAGGGATAATGAGAAAACTGCCGGAACTGGAAGCATTGCGAATGAACTTACCTTAAGTTAAAATACAGGTGTGGAAGGAACAAGTTGCTGCACGGAAGGTCAACAGGATTCTGGATATTTATCTCCCTGGCAGGGATGATAACAGGTACTGTAATGGGAGAGGCGGTTTGCGCCCTTCTTCCGGACAGTTCAGTGGCTCTCAGGCAGTTCTTCGGCGGCAGCGCCGAGATTTCCATCGGGCCGCTGGGCTTTGATTTGTATATTATCAGATTCCAGCTTTCTGAAATAGCGGTAAGGCTCAACATCATGACCTTTGCCGGCCTTGCGGTAACCGGAGTTTTATACAAGTGGTTCTGACAGCTCAGGAGGGTTGATTTGGGTCGAATCGGAACAGTGGAACTCATAGTCATACTGGTTGTCCTGCTCCTCCTTTTCGGGGCAAAAAGGATACCTGAGATCGCCCGTTCCATCGGAAGATCTCTTAATCAGTTCAAGAAGGGAATGCGTGAGACTGACCTTGATGAAGACCACGGCAAAAACGGGAATTCCCGGAACACCAATGAAGGGTGATTCTGATGGCAACGGTTAGCTACAGTGCAAAAGAGATAGACTGCAAGCTTGTTTATGCCGGGCCGGGTCTTTCCGGAAAAACTACCAATGTGAAGTATATCCATAGTCAGGTATCAGCTGATTCAAGGGGTAAACTCATCTCACTTGCAGCAGGCAATGAGAGAACCCTCTTTTTTGATTTTCTTCCTCTGGATTCCGGAGAGATTAACGGGTTCAAGATAAGGCTTCACCTGTACAGTGTTCCCGGGCAGGCCATGTACTCAGACAGCAGAAGGCTTATTCTTCAGGGAGTGGATGGTATCGTTTTTGTTGCTGACTCTCAGGAGTTCAGAATGGATGCAAACATTGCGAGCCTCAGAGACCTGAAGGAAAACCTCAGAACGCAGAAAAGAAAAGGTGTAAGTCTTGTTTTGCAGTGCAATAAGAGGGATCTTCCGGATGCGATGCCGGTTTCCCGTATAGTAACTGAACTTGGTCTCTCAAAGGTTCCGTGTCTCGAATCTGTTGCTTCAGAGGGCAAAGGGGTGTTTGAAACACTGCGGAGAGTGAGCAGAATGGTCATCGCCCGTCTTCACAGGCAGTTCGAGCTTCTTGAAGGAAGGGCGTAAATGAGCGAATCTCTTGTTGATCTGCTGCTTGTAAGACTTGGCAGAGAAGAGGAGAAACGGAAGGTTCTCAAACTTCTTGTCACCAGCCTTGATCTTTCAGTTGATGAAGCGGAGAAAGCGGTTGAAAGTTCTCCGTCTGTTATTCGGGAAGCTGTTCCTATGGCTGAAGCCAGGGTTATTCAGAAGGATCTTTACCCTTACATTGATCTTCTTCCCAGGTTTGATGATGATGCTCCCCAGGACGCCGGAACCGTTAAAGATGATATAAAGGATGTCTCCAGACCTTCTGCTTATGATGATTATGAGATTTCGGAGGATGAAGATGTCGCCGACGATACAGATGATGACTATGAAGACTATTCTGTTGATGACGACCCTGAAGAAGATTCGCCCCTGGAAGATGATGAGGAGGATATTCTCATCACATCAGCAGGCGATGAGATAAGACACACTACCAGATGTCATATCTGCGGCAGAACCCCTGTGGACGGAGAGCGTCTTGCTCCATGCAGAACCTGCGGTGACCTTACCTGCAAGAACTGTTTCGACAGAATAGCCCATGTGTGCAACAAGTGTGCAACTTCAGGTAAGGCTGTAGCCCATGCGAATCACGGTGTGGAGAGGAAGACTGTTCAGAAACCTGTAATAAATTCTGATGTTGAAAAGAAACAGTCCTCCGGAGGCTCATCTTTTCTTAAGACTGTTCTTGTTGTCCTGTTGTCGGTGGTTGTTATCGGGACTGTTTTCTACATTGCCGATCCTGTGAACATGTTCAGCGATTCAACAGATTCAACTGCTGTTATCACTGAACCTGAGGATGGCACTGCAGCAACAGCAGATGAGGACTCATTACAGACCCTTCAGCCGGATACACTCCAGACGGAAGATATAGCTGATGAAACCTCCGACGAGACTGCCGGGAACCGCTCCTTTGCTGATCCCTATGCTATCAGGAGGCTTGAACTTGCTGAGGAGTATTCTTCTGTGGAGGCCCCCTGTGAGATAGAACTCAGGTCTTCAATTCCACGATCCGTATCCGGTGCCCAGTTGCTCAGTCGTGAGTCTGATATGATAACCGGACAGCTCTCTGTGCTTGCAGCGGGAGTTCCTGTGGCAATTGACGACGGTGCCCTGCTGGCATGGCACGACTCAACATCTGTTCTGGTTCTGGTAATCACTCATCCTGTCGGGCTTGAAACCAGAATGGACCTGATGCGCTGCGCAGCAGACTGGCTTACTCCTTCCAACATAGACCAGCTTGTTCTTATCTACAGGGAAAACCGCTTTCAGAGTGTTGTTGTATGGAGTCTTGTGGCTGAATCCTTCCAGGATGTGCAGGGCGTTCTCAATCCGAGTATGTTCCAGAACCTTCTCAGTTACAGAGAAGACTGCTGGAGCGCCATAACCGGTCCTGTGACCGAATGGCTTATCGGAAACTGACTGTCTGACCAAAACAGGAGTATCTCCGAATGGCTGATAAAAAGGAGAGGAGACTGGTTATCATTGAGTCTCCTGCAAAAGCGAAGAGCCTCAAGAACTATCTGGGCAGGGGCTGGGATGTTGTCGCGTCCAATGGTCATGTGAGGGACCTTCCCAAAAACAGAATTGGTGTCAATCTTGACACACTTGAACCGGCATACACCATTCTTCCAGACAAAAGGGCTTCTGTAGCCAGGCTGAGAAAGACAGCAGGAGGCTATAAAAGCATCTATCTTGCAGCAGACCCTGACCGTGAAGGAGAGGCTATCTGCTGGCACATCTCAAGGCTGCTTCAGGCCCCTGAAAGAAAATTCTACCGTATTCGTTTCAACGCCATAACCAGAAGCGCAGTGCAGATCGCGGCAAAAAGCGCTTCGGACATAGACATGGACCTTGTTGATGCCCAGCAGGCAAGGCGGGTTATGGACAGGCTGGTTGGATACAGAGTAAGCCCCTACCTGTGGCGAACGGTGGGGAAGGGGCTCAGTGCAGGAAGAGTCCAGACAGTTGCCCTGATGCTCATATCTGAGAGAGAAAAAGCTATCAAGAGCTTTACCCCTGTGGAGTTCTGGCCTGTTACCGCCCGATTCCGCAGCAAGAGTGAAGAATACACAGGCAGGCTTTTTCGCCAAAATGGCAAGAGGGCAGATGGTGAGAAGTATTCACCGAAAAACCGGAAAGACGCCGATTCAGTTCTTCAGCTTGCAAAGAAAGCTTCATGGGAGATAACTGACATTGAAGAAAAGCTTCGCAGAAGAAAGCCTTCTCCTCCTTTCATTACCAGTTCATTGCAGGTTACAGCATCCTCCAGGCTATCCTTCTCTCCATCTGCCACAATGCGCCTTGCCCAGGATCTCTATGAAGGTTTTGAAATAGACGGCGAGACCACAGGTCTCATAACCTATATGCGTACCGATTCTGTAAGAATAGAGCCCTCTGCGTTAGATGGCTGCAGAGAATACATAAAGGATAAGTGGGGTGCTGAAGCCCTCTCTGAGAAACCGCGAAGATACCGTTCCAGCGGCGGCGCTCAGGATGCCCACGAAGCCATTCGCCCCACCGATCCCAAAAGAACCCCTGATAGCCTGAAGGGTCTGCTGGATTCAAGGCACCTGAAACTTTACACCCTCATATGGAACAGGTTTATTGCCACGCAGATGAAAGAGGCGGTAATAGCAGAGACAACGGTTACAACAACCGGCGGTTCCCTTGTTTTCCGCACTGTGGGGCAGAAGGTTGCTTCCAGAGGATTTGCAGCGGTTGACCCTGGTCAGATAAGTGTTACCTCTCCCATTCCTGATGTTTCCAGGGGGCCTGTGGAGCTTCTTGATATAAACACCGAACAGAAGTTCACCAAACCTCCGGCAAGGTTCACAGAAGCCGGGCTGGTTTCAGAGATGAAGAAGCTCGGCATAGGCCGTCCCTCAACCTATGTGTCGATCATTGCCACTCTGAAGAAGAGGGGATATACGGAAGTATCGGAAAAGAAGCTGATCCCTTCAGAGGTTGGAATGGTCACTTCAGACCTTCTTACCAGACTCTTTCCTCACATCTTCCAGATCGACTTCACTGCCAGAATGGAAGAGCTTCTGGACATGATAGCTTCAGGCAGAAAAGAGTATAAAGATGCTGTAGCAGAGCTTTACAGACCGCTTGCAGCTTCCCTTGAAAGTGCCATGCAGAAGCTTCCTGAAGTAAAGGCGTCACTGGCAAGGGAAACTACCGAGAAGTGCCCTGAATGCGGTCGCAACCTGGTGGAGAAAATAAGTAAGTACGGAAAGTTCCTTGCGTGTCCCGGGTTCCCAGGCTGCAGGTATACAAAGCCGGTGGAAGATGATAGCAGCGGGAAAGCTGCTGCTCCATGCCCTGTATGCGGTGAAAAACTCTCAGTTAGAAGGGGCAGGTACGGCAGGTATGCAGTCTGCAGTGCATGCGACTACAAAGGGCCTTTACCTGCAGGGGTTTCATGCCCTGAGGAGGGCTGTTCAGGTGTGCTGGTGGAAAGGACATCCCGAAAAGGCAGGGTCTTCTATTCATGCAGCAGATACCCTGACTGCCGGTACTCCATGTGGAACAGACCAATTGACCGCAGGTGTCCCAGGTGCGGTTTTCCTCTGCTTGAACAGCGAAAGAAGGGAGTGTACTGTCCCAATTGCAGGAAGAAGACAGACTGATCCTGCAGTCGTTCACCGATGAGCTTGAGCATGGCAGAGGCCTCTCGCCTCTGACAGTGCGGGCTTATTCGGTTCAAATAGGCGACTACCTTAAAACCAAACCTGATTCAACTCCTGTTTCCACTGAATCAATGAGGGAATACATAATGAGAAGGTCTGCTTCAGGTCTTTCCAGAAGGAGTATTGCCCGAATGGTGAGCTGTTTCAGAACCTTCTCAGCCTGGATGTACAGAACCGGACGGTCTGAAACAGATACAGCAGCGGCGATAAAGCCCCCTTGTGCAAAAATCCCTCTTCCAGGGTTTCTGGGTGTTGAAGAAGTTAAAAAGGTTCTTACATCGTTTGATACCTCCAAAACTGCCGGTGTACGGAATCGTACAGTACTTGAGGTTCTCTACGGAGCCGGCCTCAGAGCCGCAGAAGCAGCATCGCTGCTCACAGGCAATGTGGACACAGATGAAATGACCATAAGGGTGCTGGGAAAAGGTCGCCGTGAGCGAATAACACCTATTCCTGAGGGAACCTGTCGTTGGCTTTCAAGGTGGCTTGAGGTTCGCCGCGAGCTTCTCAGGGGAGAAGACCCGGGAACAGTTTTCATAAGCGTTCGCGGCAGAAAACTTGACCCGAGGGATATCAGGCGTATTGTAACAGATGGAGTGAGCAGAGCGGCCAGAGCCGCAGGGGCCACTCCCCACACATTCAGGCACAGTTTTGCCACACACCTTCTTGATGCAGGGGCAGATATAAGAACTGTGCAGGAACTGCTCGGACATAAAGGGATAGGAACTACACAGATATACACCCACCTGACCACTGAAAAACTTAAGGGTGTTTACATGAAGACTCACCCCAGGGAGAAGAAGTGAATTTCAGAGAGACCGTTAATGTGGACAGAATGATAGCTGCGGCAGCCGCCCTTGCCGCATTCATCGTTTACCTGCTGACACTTGCCCCTTCGGTGAGTTTCTGGGACAGCGGCGAGTACATAACCTGCTCATGGGTTGCAGGGATACCTCACCCGCCGGGGGTTCCCTTCTTTGTTCTTATGGGAAGGTTCAGCACACTGCTTTTCGGGTTTATGCCTTCAGTGGCCGCAAGGGTCAACCTTATGTGCGCCCTTGCAGGAACTGTTACCATAGGCCTTACCGCAAGGCTTGTGCAGAGATGGTCTTCCAGAATGAACCTGGAGCCCTGGCTCTACCGTCCTGTCTCTGCTGCTGCAGCTCTTCTGGCAGGGTTCAGCTACACTGTCTGGAGAAACAACAACGCAGCAGAGACCTACGCAATGGCAGGTCTTCTCTCCATGCTGATACTCTGGGTTTTCGACCTTTGGATAGAGAGGCGTCTGCATAACAGACCTGCAGGAAAGCAGCTTCTGCTCACAGGTTACCTTATGACCCTTTCAATAGGCAACCACCTCAGCGCCCTTATTGTTGTTCTTCCCATAGTTTCCATGTACATTCTCTATGCAATTCGGAAAAAGGCTTTTGAGTGGAAGAACCCTTCTTTCATTGTGGTTTTTCTCACATTCATGGTGCTGGCTTTCAGCGTTCACCTTTATATGCCCCTGAGAGCCATACAGAATCCGGAGATAAACGAGACCAACCCCTGTCGGTGGACCGAGTTCAGAAAAGCTCTGGAGAGGGAACAGTACGGTCAGGTATCCATACTGGACAGAAAGGGTCCCTTCGGTGAGCAGCTTGGACTCTTCAGGGAATACCTCTCCTGGCAGATAGGCAAACCCTCCGCCTGGACTGATCCAATGGGGTCACCTGGAGGAGTGCTGTGGGCTTTCCTGTGGCTTGGTCTTGCGCTTCTAGCGCTGACAGGTCTCTTTGCTCTTGGAGCCGGACGAAAAGATCTTCTGGTTCTTCTGGGGCTCACATTCTTTATGGCAAGCTTTGCTTTTGTTGTTTACCTGAACTTCAAAACCGGCCCTGAAGGTACTGCCCTTGGTGAAGTCAGGGAGAGGGATTACTTCTTCGGAGCCTCTTTCATCTTTTTTGCGGTGCTCTCAATGATCGGTGCAGGATCGCTTTTCAAGAATCTTAAAAAGTCCGGTGCAAGAAGGTTCGCCTGGATACTGATGTTTTTTCCCCTCACTGCACTGGCTGCCAACTGGCACATGTGCGACAGATCAGGGGACTATGCAGCAAGGGATTATGGTATCAATCTGCTGGAATCCTGCCCTGAAAACGCAGTGATAATAACCAACGGCGACAATGACACATTCCCTCTGTGGTTTGCCCAGGGAGTTCTTGGTGTAAGGCGGGATGTTATTATATCCAACCTTAGTCTTATGAACACCAGGTGGTACATGAAACAGCTCATGGAAAAAGATCCGCTTCTGCTCAGCTACGATCCTGAGCTTGTTGACTCAATGGAGCCGGTGTTTATCTGGGGCCCCAATTTCTTCCATGTCACCAGTGATGGAATGCCTGTGACATCACCTCTGGAAAGAACTATTCTGGATGATACCTTTAATTCCTCATGGCCATGGGTTATGGAACATGGTGAATTAGCCATTACTGTACCCAGCCTTGGCAGAGGTAATCAGGGATCGGTGCCGATGCAGGACCTTCTGCTGATCAATATGGTGAAGAACAGGGACATTCACGGAAGAGAAGTTGTTATAGCAGGTACTGTGGCCTCGGACAACAGGAAGTATGTGCAGGATTACCTTCAGATGCAGGGTATTACATTCCAGATTATGGATTCTCCTGTTAGAACAGAAGTAAACCCCGATTTCGGCTGGGAAAAATCACAGAACTACCTCACAACAGGCCTGACTGACCCTGGTGTCTACAAGGATGATCAGGCTGTTCAGATAGCTCGCAACTATGCCAGCTGCTACAGCAGGATGGCCGGTCAGTTTCTCGCCTCCGGTGATTCAGAAAGAGCACTCTCGTCTCTGGCTATGGCTGAAAACCTGTTCAGCGCAATGCCTGAGCAGTGGGCGCTTATCATGTCCAGTGTGGCATTGATCAAGGCTCGGGTGCTGATGGGAACTGAAGGGCTTTCTGCAGCCAGAGAGTATGTTGAAGAGCAGATATCGTTCATGGAGCCCTGGGCTGAGGATATTCAAATTCAGGCTGAAATGGGCAAGCTGGCTGCAGTTGCCGATGAGTTTGAACAGGCAGAGGCGTTCCTGAGCGTTATTGATTCCATCAGCGACGGATCACCTGAACACGAGTGGATAAGAATTGAAGCTTCTCTTGCTTTTGGCGATTACATCACTGCCAGACAGGTGCTTGGTGAAATAGCCTCTTCGGGGTGCGATGAGGCTCTTTTCAGTCTTATGGAGGAAATGGTGGACAGATCAACCATTTACAGTCCATTGACTTCAGGGCTCAGCATCATGGACACAGCACTTGCCTCTGTTATAGGCAGTATGGATCAGAACAGCGCTGAACTCCAGTGGCGCAGTGATCTGGACGGATCAATGGTAATAACGGAAATGGTAGGTCTGGCCTCACTGGGCAATGTGATAGCTGCTGTTTCCGCAGGAGCAATACTGGGTCCGGAACTTCCTGCTGAAGAGGACAGACAGGCGGTTGCCATGCTTGCGGAAAGATTAATCGAAGACCCTGAACTTGCCCGTCAGACTGCGCTATGGTACATAATCGCAATGAAATCATTCTCTCCGGAGGCCAGAAGTCAGCTTCTCATTGACAGCGGTTACCCTGCTCTGGCATGGAATGTGATGGTTACATCAATGGAGATGGACCATGCTGAAGCGTGGAACGCATGTTTCACAGGCAGAAGCGGGAGTTAATATGGATTTTCGTTCTACAACAGTGCTGGGCATTGTAAGAAACGGAACTGCGGCAATGGCTGCAGACGGACAGGTTACACTGGGGGAGACTATTCTCAAGATGTCTGCCAAAAAAATAAGAAAACTCTGCGGCGGGTCGGTACTGGTTGGATTCTCCGGCGCTGGAGCAGATGCATTCGCCCTTGTGGAAAGGCTTGAGGAAAAGCTGGAGGCTTTCAGAGGAAACCTTCCCAGGGCTTCAGTTGAGCTTGCAAGGGAATGGAGAGCAGACAAATACCTGAGAGAACTGAATGCCATGCTTGCAGCAGTGGACAGATCTCATGCACTGATAATAGGCGGATCAGGGGAGGTTGTGGAAGCTCCGGATGGAATAGTTTCTGTAGGTTCAGGTTCTCCATATGCCATAGCTGCAGCCAGGGCACTGGACAGGCATACCAGAATGGGTCCGCTGAAACTTGCAGCTGAGTCAATCAGAATAGCCTGCGATATCTGTATCTACACAGGCGGTGAGGTTCAGTCGGAGGAAATATGCAGCAAGTAATGACCCCTGCTGAAACGGTGAAATGGCTTGACAGGCATGTCATTGGCCAGAACGGCGCAAAGCGCACAGTTGCCATAGCTCTTCGCAACCGTTACAGAAGAAGACTGGTTGAAGAGCCTATGCGCTCTGAGATAAACCCCAGCAATATGATAATGATGGGACCTACAGGAGTTGGAAAAACCGAGATAGCAAGAAGAATGGCTGCTCTGGTAGGCGCTCCCTTTGTAAAGGTAGAAGCAACAAAATACACTGAGACAGGTTATGTGGGAAGGGATGTTGAGGGAATCATCAGGGATCTTGTTCGCTCAGCTGTGAATCTTGCCACAAAAAAGGCCAGGGAAAACCGCACGGCAGAGGCTGAAGCCAGGGTTAGAACACGGCTTCTGGCAGCCCTTAAAGCATCGTCTTCTGTTCCAGATGTGGAGTCTGAGGCAGTTCTTGAAGATCTGCTGGACGGTATGAGACTGGAATATGTTCAGATTGAACTCTCAATAGCAGAGCAGTCCATGGGAGTGGAAGTTTTTCCCATGATTCCAGGTCAGGGTTTCGACAACCAGATGAATGACCAGATGAAAAAGATGCTCGACAAGGTTATCGGAAGAAGACGGAAAAAGGTTCGAATAAAAGTTTCTGATGCCAGAAAACGCCTCTTCGACGAAGAGATGAACAGGCTGCTTGATGGTGGAGACCATGTGATGGAGGGGTTGAGACTGGCCCAGGAAGAGGGGATAGTCTTCATCGACGAGATAGACAAGATTATTGGTTCAGAGGGTGGAAGCGGCCCTGATGTGTCAAGAATGGGAGTTCAGAGAGATCTTCTTCCACTTGTTGAAGGAAGCACAGTTGCCACCAAGTATGGTACAGTCAAGACCGACCACATTCTCTTTATAGCAGCAGGAGCGTTTCACGGCAGCAGCCCTGCAGACCTTATTCCGGAACTTCAGGGCAGATTTCCTCTCAGGGTTTCACTGGACCCGCTCTCCCAGGAGGATCTGAAGCGAATACTCACAGAGCCTGAGAACTGTATTCTTGACCAGTATCTGAAGCTTCTGGAAGTTGATGGAGTTACTCTGAAGGTGGACGATTCCGCTGCAAATGAAATCGCTTCAGCAGCCAGGTACATGAACAATGAGAAGGAGGACATAGGGGCAAGGCGTCTTCGCTCTGTTCTTTCGTACCTCATGGAAGATTATCTCTTTGGCGCACCTGATCTGATAAAAGGCAGGGCGAGACTCACCGGCAGAAAGGTGGCAGAAAAGCTGAGCGGGCTGGTTGAAAGAAGCGGTGAAGAAGGTTATATTTTGTAAGAGGTTCTGAATGAACCATCAGCTGGAGGGGGCAAGTGCATAAATCAGGCAATGAAATAGCCTACAAGATCGTCTATTACGGTCCGGGGCTTTCGGGAAAAACCACCAACCTGAGAGGCATTCGGGATTTCATAGCTCCTGAGAACCGTGGCCGTCTGGTCACTCTCTGCACCAGATGCGAGCGAACTGTCTTCTTTGATTTCCTCCCTGTTAATTTTGCAAGGATTGGTGATTCACTGCTCAAACTGCACCTGTATTCCGTTCCCGGTCAGGCATACTATGCCCTCAGCCGCAGGGTTATTCTTGACGGAGTTGACGGTATTGTGTTTGTGGCAGACAGCCAGCAGGAGAGGGTTGAGGCAAACCTGAACAGCATGGATGACCTTGAACACAACCTCAAAAGTTACGGTATTGATCTATTGATGATTCCCATGGTTCTGCAGTTCAATAAGAGGGACCTTCCCGGCATAATGGATACCGGCAGAATGAACTCTGATCTGAACAGGCGCGATTGGCCCACAGTGGACTCTGTAGCCATGGGAGGTTCAGGGCCTGCTGAAACCCTCAAGATAATAGCCACCCAGATAGCCAGGCGCCATGCGCGCATCGGCTGAGGGAAAAACCCATTTAAAAACACTGCTGATTCTCTTGCTGATAACAGCAGGAGGATTCGTTTTCCGCACAGTTTTCGCAACTGCTGTTCTTCCGCCTCCGGATAGAATGCAGGGAGAAACCACACAGGCTCTCAGATACACTGAAATGGTCTCATCAGGTCAGGGAATACCTGAGGTGGATTCACTGGTAATGCGCCCATATGGAATGAACACCGGTGAGAACTCAATCTTCGAAGAATACATTGCAGGAGGTATTCACCGCATAACAGGCGGTGATCTTAACAGTTTCCTTACCTTTTTCTGCCGGGGGTTTCCGCTGCTTCTGGTTCCTGTACTCTTCTTCTGGATGAAGAAAACAGGTTTTTCCTCTGGAGAATCATTTTTTGCCGCACTGCTCTATGCTGTTTTTCTTCCTGCCCTGCTGAGAACCAGAGGTGAGAGTCTCTACAGGGAAACTGTCGCTCTTCCTCTGATTTTTTCCTCTCTCATGTTTGCAGATATTTCTGCAGGAACCAGACGAAAATACTTTGCGGGAATTACAGGGGCAGTTCTTTTCTTCATGGCTCTGGCAGCCTGGAAGGTAACCGGATTCATTGCCACAGGTCTTTTTCTGTGGATGCTTTTCAAAAGACCTGGAAAACACCTCACTCTTCCCTATGCAGCAGCCCAGGTAACCGCTTCGCTGCTCCTCACCCACATGAGGCATGACGGCGCTTTGTACTCACCGGCAACAGTCCTTGCGGTTTTCTCTGCAGCAGGAGCCTTCACCGGTGGAAAAGTCATTCGATGGACAGGTTCAGCTGCGGCAGCCTGTGCATTATTTCTTTCCGGTTCCGGTGCCACAGGGCATGTTACAGCAGTTATTCTGGCCAAGTTCAGATTTCTTTTCAGCCATCCTGAAGACCCATCCATGCTCTCCAATGATGCCAGACTTTTCTGGGTAAGCGGCTATACCAGTCCATCTCCGGGGCAGATGCTTCTTCTCTTTCTGCCTGTGATACCGGCGGCAGCTCTGGGCTGGAAAAGGTTTCGAAAAATCCTGAATGGAACACTGCTGTACTGGGCTCTGCCTGTTTCTCTTGCAGGATACCTTCTTTTTGACAGACTTCATGTTCTTCTGGCAGTGGCAGCCATACCGCTTATTGTCTCTGCTTTCTGGCGGAACAAATTGCTCATCTCTTCTGCAGCGGCGCTTCTCGGAGTTCAGAGCATGATGGCTCCCGAGTATGCTGCGCTTCTCTCCTCTGCAGGGCTCAGTATTGAATACCAGTCATCCCTTCTTGGAGATGATGAACTTGACAGTTTTCTTCAGTGGGCTTCTGAAACAGATGGAACGGTTCTCTCCTTCTGGCACATTTCAGGGCTTCTGACTGCATACGCAGAAACTCCTGCTGTTACCCACACCTTCTTTGAGAACAAAGGCAACAGAGAAACCATTATCTCCTTTGCCAGGCTGATGTACGGTTCAGAAGAAGAAATGGTCAGCTTCATGGAAGAGAAAGGAGCCCGATATCTTGTTTATCAGGCTGACTTCATCTTTGACAGATCCTCTGCTGGGCTCATCTATCTTGCAGGGCTGAGGGAAGTGCCTGACGGTTCTCTGGCTGTAAGACTTCATTACTATCCTGAATCCCTTGAGAGGCTGGTGCCGGTATGGCAGGGGCCATCCCTGAGGGTATTTGAGCTGGACGGCCCGAAAGGTGTATCTCTTGCAAGAGAAGTGCTCTGGGAGAGGCGATACGGACCTTTTATCTCAACCGGTGAAATGGCTTTTGCTGCATTGTTCAATCCTGTTGAAACCGGTCTCTATCTTGCCAACAGCGGCATTGAGGAAAACAGTTCTGAAAAGCTGTCTGCCGCATTGCTGCTCTTTGCAGGCTCACCTGAGGAAGTTCCTGGAGATGCATCGGTTGAGATGCTGCAGAGGCTTCTCACTTCGTACCTTTCAGGCAATTATGATATAATCTTTCTCGCTGAGGATTTTGAGACCTGGCTTGATGCCTGGGGTCCTGATCCCCAGCTGAGACTTGATCTGATAAGGCTTCTTCGTGACGCAGGGCTTCACAGAAGAGCCGAATATCACCGGAATATTCTTGATGGTATGGGAAGGCAGGGACTGTGAAGTTCTGGAAGATGAGCGGCGCTGGCAACGATTTTGTCATGGTAGACAACAGGAACGGAGAGCTGAACAGTGTACTGACCGCTGATAGAATAGCATCTGTCTGTCAAAGGGGGCTTTCAATAGGGGCAGACGGCCTGATTGAACTCCGTACCGACAGCGAAGGCAGCGCGTTCAGAATGAAGTACTATAATTCTGACGGCGGCGCTGCGGACATGTGCGGCAACGGCGCAAGGTGCATATGCAGGTTCTCTGACATGCTGGGTGTTACGAAGAGAGGCAGTGAGTTCAGTTTCAGAAGCGATGCCGGCCTTCACAGAGGGCTGGTTACAGGTGATTCTGAAGCCCGAATCTGGATGACTGAACCTGTACTGCATTACATTGAACAACCTCTTCAGGCAGGAGACAGAACCTTTCAGACAGGTTATGCAGACACAGGAGTTCCCCATGCAGTGATTTTCACAGATGACCTGGAAGACGGTTCATTTGAAAAATACGCATCCCTTGTTCGGCATCACAACAGTTTTTCAGCAGGGGCCAACGCCAACTGGGTGCAGCTCAACAATCAGAATCCTGTGATGATGAGAACCTTCGAGAGAGGCGTTGAAGGGGAAACCCTTGCCTGCGGCACAGGGGCAGTGGCCGTTGCTCTTATTGCTTCTGAGAGGTTTTCTTTTGTTAATCTGCCTGTTAGAATTGAAGTAAGAAGCGGTCTGATCCTTACCGTCAGTTGCGATGACCGCGGCTGGTGGCTGCAGGGTCAGGCAAAAGTTGTGTACCAGGGGGAGCTATTCTCCTGATGAACAGAGCGGGTATAACTCAGTTGGCAGAGTGTCAGCTTCCCAAGCTGAATGTCGCGGGTTCGATCCCCGTTACCCGCTCCATTTTTTAATCATGTTTCTGCTTCTGCTTCTGATAATTCAGCAGCCTGCTGCAGAAAGACCCTGGCAGATTCTCTCAGGGCATTCAGCATCGGTTTCCGCCGTTTCCCCTGTTCTTGAACTGGTTGCTTCAGGGAGGATTGAACAGGCTTTTCTTCTCTGGTCAACTGTGAATGACCCTCCTGCAACACGGAGAGATTTACTCTCTGCTATTGCCTGGAACTTCCGGTATCAGCTTCTGTCTCAGGCTTCAGTGACAGACGATGCGCCTGCAGACATGAAAGGAGTACCCCTGGAAGACAACTGTGCTGTGGTATGCCGCCTGGGCTGGATGGTGCCCAGAACAGACGGACTCTTTCATCCTGATGAGCCTGTTACCGCCGGAGATATGGCCAGACTTTTCCGGTTCCTTGAAGGCATTCCTGATACCCTGAATTACCTGCCTTTATCAATGCTGGAGGATATTCACCTTGAAGTTCGTTGAGGAGAAGCAGAGACAGCAGGAACAGCTCAGAGCAGCCATAAAGATGATAAGGGACGCACAGGAAAAACTGCCTCTTAAACCGGCAATTGTCTCCTGGCTCAGAATAATCCTTTTACCGTTCTGTGTAATATCAGGATGGCAGGGCAGCTATCATGTGATGTTCTGGACTGCTCTGGTATGCGCGGCAAGTGATTATGCCGACGGGTGGCTTGCAAGGCGGCTCAAGGTTGTCTCAACTCCTGGAAAAACTCTGGATATGCTTGCTGACAAGCTCTTCCTTTCAGTTATGCTTATCATGCTTGCAAGGCTTTCAGCAATCACACATGAGTTTGCGCTTATTACCGCCTGGTATCACATCATTGTTGTTCTGGGGCTTCTGCTTGTATCATGGAGTATTCGCATACCTGTGGTGGCAATTACCACCAGCGAGAGACTCACTGTAATACTGAGTTATGTTCTTGTTGTTGCTTCCTGTGGAAGCCTTGCCTTTTCAGACAAGAGTATCTTTATTAAGGTTTCCCATGCAACGGCAATACTCACACCTATAGCTGCCGTGATAGGAATAGCAAGCTACTTCAGGCTTTCCAGAAGGCTTATTCAGAGGTATCTGGGGTGAGCAGTATTCTCTTTGTCTGCCTCTCTCTCTTCGCGCCGCTGGACCTTGAGAATGCAGGATCACTTGCGGAAGCCGGAGCAGCCTGGGCAGAACAGGGCAACCAGGCTGGTCAGGTCAGGGTTGCAGGAAGGCTACTTGAAGAAGCTCTCTATGCAGGCCATGTTGATCGTGCCCTTCTTCTTATAACCGAGCTTGAGCCATTTTCAGCAGATAGTTCAATGACAGACTTCTGGATGGCAAGGGCTGCATGGAGCTGCGGGTTTTCCGCTGAAGCAGTTGCCGGTCTTGCGGCTGTTTCAGAAAAAGCAGGAAGCAACTGGCTTAAATACCGCTCCCTGGGTCTCTCTGAACTTTTCGCAGGAAAAGGCGCAGAAGCTGTTGAACACCTTCTGCTTTCAGTCGAATACGGAACCACAGCAAGAGAAAAGTTCTGGAGTGCCCTTGACCTGTGCTCCGCATATTTGAACATTGGTGACAGCAGCAGCGCTCTGATGCTTTCCGGTCTGCTTGTTGAGCAGTACCCTTCTGATGCGCTGGCACCTGTTATGTACGGGCTCTGCCTTCACATATCAGGCAGGTATTCTGAGTCATTCAGGGTACTGGGAGCCATAAACAGTTCCAGCAGTGCTGCAGCAGACATTGCAGATGCACTGATGAAAGGTTTTGAGCAGTGAAATTCTTCAGAAAGCTATTTGGAGGCAGACGGGAATCAAAGGTCAGATCCAACTGGGCGCCTTTCAAATTCCCTGGAGACATACTCAAGCCGGAAGCTGTAGGGGTTTTTGCCTCTCCTGATGTTTCAGGAAGCTGGTCAGCTATTTACATGACCCGCGCCCTTCAGGAATCGTTCCCGAATTTACCGGTTCATCTGGTTATTCGAAAAGACTATGCTCAACTTGCTGAGTTTCTTCCATGGCTGCCTGAAATCCACATGTGGGGATCAGACTCTTCAGTAACAGAACCGCAGATTGAACCTGGTGTTCTCATGTTTGCATCTGAACCATGTGATGATCTTCTCAGGTTCGTTGAGAAGTGTACTCCAAGGGCATGTGTTTCTGTGTCGGCACATTCAGCGGTAAACATTCATGTAAAAACCGAAGGCGATCCTTTTCCTGACGCGGTCAGAACAATGACTGGCATTCTGGGGCTGAAGTATCCTGAAGACTGGAAGCCGGAGCCTCCACAGGTACTCTCTGAAAAGGCATCTTCCATTCTTTCTCCGATTTCACACAAAACACTTCCCTACATACTTGCAACAGAGGCAGCAGCCTCAATACTGGACAGAAAAAAGGCTGAAATACCTCTGAAGATAGTTCTGGCTGACGGAAAGGCCTCCAGTATTCCTCCGGAGACAGACCATTCACTCTTTGCTGCTGTTGTCTCAGGAGCTTCTGCTGTTGTAACCACTGACCGGTATTTGTGGGTGCATTCCAGAGCTCTTGGAGTACCTGTGGTAGGCCTTGACCGAAAAGGTGTGTTTCAGGGGTGGGGCGGAGAACCTGCCGGAGGTGAGAGTCAGTTTCTTGAACAGTGGGCTTCGCTTATTCGGCGCGGCTGGTAATGAGTCTCCTTGTAAGGGTTCCAAACTGGCTCGGTGACGGTATTATGGCACTGCCTGCAGTAAACGGAATAATTTCCAGGTATCCTGATGCTGGAATCTGGGCTGTTAAGAGAGTTGCTCCCCTGTACAGAATGGTCTTTTCAAACTGTCAGGTCCATACCTTTCCTGAACTCCCTTCCGGTCACAGATACAAAAAGCTGCTTCTTCTTACCTCATCTTTCAGTTCTGCGCTGGCAGGGGTGAGGGCTGGAATCAGGCAGATTACCGGAACTCCCGGAGACGGCAGAACACCTCTTCTCACAACTGTAAGACGAATACCGGAAGACAGAACAAGACACCACTCTCTTCACTATGATGCCATTGCTGAAGCAGTGGATGCTCTTCCGGAAATGCCTGAGAAACCTCAGCTTACCCGGGCAGGAGAAAAACACATTGCTGTTTTCGCAGGTGCCAGATACGGTGAAGCAAAAATGTGGAAGGGGTTTGCAGAGGTTGCCTCATTGCTTGAGAAACCCTGTGTATTCTACGGAACAGTTTCAGAGAGGGAATACCTTGAAGAACAGGCCGGCAGGGCAGGAGCCGCGGTAAAGACAGGGCTGACATTAAGAGAACTTTGCGAGAACCTTCTCTCAGCATCAGCAGTGATTGGAAACGATTCAGGCGGAGTTCATCTTGCAGCTTTTCTAGGCAGACCCACAGTGGTCATATTCGGTTCTACTTCTCCTGCATGGACCGTTCCTCTGGAAAACGGAGGCAAAGTGCTTGCGGTAACCGGCAGTGTTGAATGCAGTCCATGTTTTCAGAGGATCTGTCCGCTGAAAGAGCCTGAGTGTTTCAAAGTCATTGATCCCCGGCTGGTTGCTGATATGGTCAGGAGGGCGCAGGATGAATAAACTTCTGATACTTGTGGATACCCTGGGAATACTGTACAGGGGACATTACGCAATGATGAGGCGGCCTCTGAAAGGGGCTGACGGCACCATAACCAGCGGATTGAGCCACCTTCTTTCGGAGATATCCAGACTATCAGCGGAGTACCCGAAAAGCATCATTGCAGCAGCCGGTGATGCCCCTGCAAAGACCTTCAGGAGTGACATCTATTCCCAATACAAAGCCAATCGGCCGGAAACTCCTGAAGACCTGAGAATACAGACAAACCTTGCAAGGCAGATAATACCACTGATGGGCATACCCTACATTGAAGAGCCGGGACTTGAGGCAGATGACATTATCGCAGGCCTTGCCCGAAAATCAGAGATACCGGTGCTTGTGGTTTCCCCTGACAAGGATCTGCTTCAGCTGGTATCAGACAATATTTCTGTTCTCAGGCCAGGCCGTTACGGTTCAGACAGTACACTGGTAAGGAAGGGTGATGTTCCTGAAGTCATTGGAGTTGATTCCACTCAGGTGGCTGAGTTTCTGGCAATTATGGGTGACTCATCCGATAACATTCCCGGAGCAAAGGGAATAGGTAAGAAAGGTGCCAGGACGCTTCTGGCAGAGTTTGGCTCCATTGATTCCATCTACAGAAACATGGAAAGGATCTCATCTGCTTCACTGAGAAAGAAACTTGAGGAATCAAGGGAAGCAGTTATGCTCAGCCTTGAACTCACAAGGCTGGACAGGCCGCTGCCTGAGAGAATACTCTCCATGAACCTTGCAGGAACTGAGCCTGACCGTAAGGCTCTGAAGCCGATTCTGAAGAGACTCTCTCTGGCAAAAGCTGCTGAGATGGTTGGAGTGAAACTGGCAGATGACCGGCCTGTTGCAGAAAAGTACAGCTGTACTGCCACTGTGGTAACTGATCCTGCCGAACTGATTCCGGAAGGTAACGGCCCTCTCTCCGTTGACACTGAAACAACATCAAAAGATCCCTCCATTGCGGAGCTTATCGGTTTTTCTGTTTCTGCATCGCCGAATCAGGGACGGTATTTCAGCTGCCGGAATTCTCTGAACACAGCTGAAGCCCTTAAACAACTGGAAAACGCAGTTCGTTCCAGAGGCTTTATCGCCCAGAATGCCAAGTATGACGCAAGAGTGCTTGAGAGGTACGGTATAGACCTTCCTGCCCCCTGCGGAGACCCATATCTCGCCGACTATCTCATTCGACCTGATTCACGCAGTCATTCACTTAAAAAACTGGTTCCCCAATGGCTGGGCAAAACAATGGATACATTTGATGAGGTTTCCGGAGGTACAGGAACCCTTATCAATACACCTACAGAGGAGATAGCCAGGTACTGCTGCACCGATTCAGCCTCAACACTGGCGCTTTCATTCAAACTTGACCGGGTACTTGCGGAAGACCCTTCTCTTAACAGGGTATACAGGGAGATAGAACTGCCGCTGTCAGCGGTGCTGACCAAAATGGAGGCCAGGGGCATCGGCCTTGACGGAAATGCACTGAGAGCTGAAAGCGACAGGCTCAGCAGAGAGATTTTCGCCCTTATGGAGCAGGGAGCCGATCAGGCAGGCACATCAGTAAATCTTGCCAGCCCTGCACAGGTCTCCAGAATAATGTTTGATATTCTGGGGCTTGAGCCTGTGAGAAAGACTTCCGGCGGAGCAAGATCCACAGGTATGACTGTGCTTAACGCCCTGAAGAACGCCCATCCCTTTGTTGAGACACTTATCAGTTTCAGAGAACTTTCCAAACTGCAGAACACCTATGTTCAGAAACTCCCTGAATATGTCAATCCCTGCACCGGACTTATACACACCAGTTTCAACCAGGCGGTTGCTGCCACTGGAAGACTCAGTTCATCCAATCCGAACCTTCAGAACATTCCCATCAGAACAGCCAGAGGCCGTGAGATTCGCAGAAGCTTCATTCCCCCTGGCAGGGGAGAGGTATTCGTTACAGCAGACTATTCCCAGATAGAACTGCGGATCCTCGCCCATCTTGCCGGTGAAGGAGCCCTGAGGGATGCCTACAAAAACAATGAGGACATACACTCAAGGACCTCTGAGGCCCTCTTCGGTGACGCGGAACCGGATCACAGGCGCAAGTCCAAGGAGGTAAACTTCTCCATTATATACGGAATCAGCCCCTACGGGCTTTCACAGCGGCTCTCTGTCTCCAGAGGGCAGGCTTCAGGTATAATAAGCCGCTACTATGAAACCTACCCTGAGGTGCGGGATTTTTACTGCAGAACAGTAAGTGAGGCAGAGTCCACCGGTGAGGTCCGTACCATAATGGGTCGAAAGAGACTGTTCAGCGGAATGGCTGAAACCGGCGGAACAAGGAGAAAACAGATGGAGAGGGCGGCGGTGAACACTGTGGTGCAGGGTTCAGCTGCAGACATTATCAAAATGGCCATGATAAGGGTATCAGAAAGGCTTGCCGGGGAACTTCCCGCCGCGGGACTGGTACTGCAGGTACATGATGAACTTGTTATATCATGCCCTGAAGATGAACATGAAAAAGCAGCGGTAATTCTCAGGGAAGAGATGGAAAATGCCGTTTCCCTTAAGGTTCCCCTTACAGTGGAGACCGGCAAAGGCAGCAACTGGCTGGACGCCGGTCATTGAGAAACGGACAGTTATGAAACTTATCAGGATTATTTTTGTTGCAGGTATGCTCCTTACCGCTGTTTCCTGCGGTACAGACACCAGACCCAATGTGCTCATTGTTCTGATAGACACAGTAAGGGCAGATCACTTCAGCTGCTACGGTTATGAAAGGAACACAACACCTCATATTGACAGCCTTGCTGAAGCAGGAACACTTGTTCTTAACTGCCATGGACAGGCGTCATGGACCCTGCCTGCAATGACAACCATTCTTTCAGGAGTCTCACCGGTGGAGCACGGAGCAGGAAGAGGCAACGGTGACTTCATGGGGGTTGCAGCCGATCTTCCCTGGCTTCCTCTTTCCTTTCACCGTGAAGGCTACAGAACAGCGGCTTTCTTCAATGTGATGTTCATGAATGAGGACTTTGGATTTCACAGAGGATTCAGTCACTTTGACTGTCAGGGAGTTGCAAGCGGTAACAGTCTCAGAAAGGCCGGCCCTACAGTTGACAACTTCCTCACCTGGCTTGATTCAACCGATCAGGGAGTGCCGTTTTTCGCAGCTGTTCACTTCTACGATCCACACATTCCATACACTGCTCCAAAGCCCTGGTGCGACCTCTACACAGATCCTGATTACTCAGGTGAGTACAACAGTTCCTGGGGCGCAGGGGTAATAGAAATGACCAGAGTAAACAATGGAACAGTGGTTCCTTCCCCTGAAGACCTGAATAATCTTATTGCGCTTTATGACGGAGAGATAGCCTATACTGATTCCCAGACAGGAAGACTCTTTCAGGAACTTCGGAACAGAGGTCTTGCGGAAAACACCATCATAGTCGTGGCAGGTGACCACGGAGAGGAATTTCTTGAGCACGGAGGCATAGAGCATGGAAGAACCCTCTATCAGGAAACCACCCATGTTCCAATGATTCTCTCAGGACCTGGCTTCAACGGTGGAAACACAATAGAACAAAGGGCAGCTCAGCTGGATGTTGCTGTTACACTGGCGAATGCCGCTCGAATTGATCACCCTGTTCATCAGCCGGCTGCCGACCTTGCAGAAACCCTGCCTGCCAGAGAAATCCCTGCAAGCGGAGTACTGTGGCGTCAGGGAGAACTGGTTTCCATCGTATCAGGAGACACCAAACTGATTTGGTCGTTGGATGACGATTCAGTTGAGACCTATGACCTTCAGGCTGACCCGCTTGAACTTGATATTCTTCCTGTTGACGATGAACTGATGAATGCCGCAGGTTTCTACTGGGCTACGCCTCCTCTTGTCACGCCTCTTCCTGTGAACTACGATGAGACAGCCAGCAGAGAGCTGAGGAATCTGGGTTACATCAGATAGTCCCAGCAACAGTCAGAGCTATTGAATACCTGCCTGAAACGATCAGATAGATGCCGGGAGCAAGGCCTGATATGTCCAGTGATACATCACCTGATTCGTCTGCTTCAGATGAAACCAGAAGCCTGCCTGCCAGGTCCATGAGTTTTACCTCTGCCGAGGGTTCCGCTCCTGAAACAGTAAGAGAGCCGAAAGCAGGGTTGGCCCCTGGAACCATGCCGGTGGTGACTGTATCATCTTCAACACCTGTATACCAGTCGCGATAAATGGCGTTTCTGCTGCAGTAGTTGGGACAGATGCCGCAGCCTCTGCAGAGGTCAGGATCAATGTATGCTTTTCCTCCAACCTCGCTTATGGCTCCAAAGGGGCAGCAGTTGAAACAGTTGCCGCATCCGTTGCAAATGTTTTCGTCAACGACATAAATCCATTTTATCGGAGCAAGTACAACTGCAAGTGCCACAAAAAGTTTAAGCATTATCAAATTCTCCTGTCAGTCGCCTTCTCTGTATTTCCCAGGCTATTACAGCAGCTGTACTGGAAACATTGATACACTGTCTGGTACCGGACTGTGGTATTATTATTCTGGCAGCAGACAACTCAAGTGCCTCTTTTGATACACCTTCTGCTTCGTTGCCCAATATGAATGCAGCAGAAGGGGAGAAGGAAGCCTGATGAAGAGGCATAGCGTCCGGAGTATTCTCCACTGCGATTATCTCCCTGCCAGGCGCAGCTGCCTTAACAGCGGCAACTGAACTCTCGAACCATCTCCATGGAACTGTTGCGTGGGTTCCTCTGGATGTTCTTCCCACCTTCCGTCCCCCTGGTCTTGCGGTAATACCGCATAAAAGAACTCCGCAGGGCGAAATGAATTCAGCTGTTCTGAACACGGAACCTACATTGAATGCGCTCCGCAGGGAATCCAGAATGAACAGAGGAAAGTTTTCAGTAAGCATTTTGTAATCCTACCGTGGAAACC
>PDSZ01000038.1 GCA_002748705.1 Candidatus Fermentibacterota bacterium | reverse complement strand
AGGCTAAGGAAAGCTTTCCGTGCTTTCTTCCGGTAGGTCCGGGGCTTTGTGCTGCCCGGCTCCCGTTCCGAATGGAGTACATCGACCATCTTCTCAAGTAACTCTCGCCCCTTGTTCAGCAGTTTCAGGTCAGTGGGGAATGTGATGTCAGCAGGGGTCGCTGTTGCATCAACGATCAACTGGCCTTTATTGACAGAGCCTCCATCATCGCTGGAAGACGATTCATCATCTCTGTCGCTCTTGCGGGCGGCCAAAAGGATTCTCTCGTTTATCTCAGCTATGGCCTGTGCGGGAAATCTCTTCCTGAACCTGCAAAGCTGTGACTGATCCAACGGAGGCTTGATCTGGAACTCCTGCAATCCTAAGAACCACTGGAGGTAAGGATTCTCTCTGATCGTGTCCACTGTCTCCCTGTCTGTCAGACCAAGTTTCTCCTGGATCAGTATGGAACCGAACGCGAATCTGCCGGGGAGGGCTCGCTGTCCTTCTTTCTTTCTCCCGAGACTTCGAAGATAAACTTCTTCCACGAAATCCCAGGGAACCAGCTTTGCCAGCTTGACCCATCTGTTCTCAGTATCCAGCGGTGTCCTGAATGGAGTCTTGAAGGCCTCAATTTCCAACTGACGGTTGTTATGCTGATACAATTGAATCTCCAGGTGCAAGGGTTTTGAGCAAATGTGCTCATATTGCGTGCATTTCTATGCACCTAATATATCCTCATTCCGTTGCGCTGTAAAGGTTTAAAGCTTCAGCATCAAGCCATAAGTACATGTTTTCTTCAGGTCAATGACCTTCAGCCTCATATCCTGCCAGCGCCTTCCGGAAGAAAACAGCTGCGTCCTGTTCCATGTCAGGCAAAGCCAGTCAGGGTCAGTTGCAAGCCTTTTCCAGCCTTTAGTGCCCTTATGTCTGCCAAACATAAATGTGTTCTCACATCTTCTGAAAGGCTGAAGTCTCTTCATGCATCTGATATGTTTTACAGATTTGCCGCCTCCGGTACGAAAACCTTTCTTCGGTTACAGACACACCGGGCTGAGGACTGTTTTTCAAAAGCAGTGAGTGGAACACATCTGAACACTGGAATATTTCAAAGTGAATCAGATACTGATTCCGGCGGTACTCCAACGCACTGAGTGCCGCCGGAACTGAATCCTTGAGAAGGCTATCAGGGAATTCGAATTGTCTGACCAGGGTAAATCTTGTCAGGGTCATCTATTATGCCCTTGTTGGCCTTGACTATTTCCATGTACCTGCTGGCATTGCCCAGATGCTTTTTTGCTATTCCTGAGAGAGTATCACCTGACTTGATGGTATAGAACTTTGCTTCTTTGATTTCCTTGCCTATTACCTTCAGGCCGTCAGCTGCAACCTTGGAAATACCGGTGATGTTACCTGCGAGAAGTATTGCCTTCTCGAAGGTGGACGGGTCCTTGCACTTGCCCTTGAGCTTTATCATGTCGTCAATGATCTCCAGTTCAAGGCCTTCAATCTCCTCATCGTTCTTTTTAAGCCTCTCCAGAATGTACTTCTTTGTTTTGGCAGGATCATTCTTCTGAGCTTCCTTCGCCGCAGCTCCAACAGCTTTTGCGAATTCCATTATCATTTTCTTTTCCTCCTTTTGCCGGTTAAACCTGTGAAGCACAAAATACAACCAAAAAGAAATAAATCAAATAGTCCATCTTGAGTTCATTCTTGATGAAACAGTTAACATGGATGATATTGGGCTATTAAAGAACAATGTCTTACAGGGAGGCTGAAGTGAGCAGAATAGAAAAGACAGGTGCTTTTTACATCGGCAGGGAGTTTGACGCAGAAAAGGGTCAAACCGTCGGGCATGAGATTTCATACGATGCCAGAGACCTGACTACACATGCTGTCTGCCTGGGAATGACCGGTTCAGGGAAAACTGGACTCTGCATAGACCTTCTGGAAGAGGCAGCTCTGGACAAGGTGCCTGCGATAATCATTGACCCGAAGGGTGACATAACAAACCTGCTCCTGACCTTTCCCGACCTTCTTCCAGGCGACTTCAAGCCCTGGATAAACATAGATGACGCCAGGCGCAGGGAAATGACAGTTGACCAGTACGCCGGGAAGGTTGCGGAAACATGGCGGAACGGTCTTGAAGGATGGAATCAGGGACCGGAGAGAATTAAACTTCTCAAGGACAGCGCAGAGTTCCGCATCTGTACTCCAGGTTCCGATGCAGGAATCAGTATCTCCATACTCTCAGCTCTCACTCCGCCAAAACTCAGCTGGGAAAATGAAGCAGAGCTTATTCGGGAACAGATACAGGGGGTTGTCGGAGCACTGCTGGGGCTGATGAACATTGAAGCGGACCCTCTGCAGAGCCGTGAGTTTATTCTTCTGGCAAACATTGTGGAGCATTACTGGCGGAAGGGAACACCTCTTGATCTTCCACTGCTTATCACCTCTGTGCAGAATCCTCCAGTGAAGAAACTGGGGGTTTTCGATACAGATACCTTCTTCCCTGAAAAAGATCGGTTCAAATTCGCCCTTTCCCTGAACAGCATTGTTGCGTCACCGGGATTTCAATCGTGGCTTACAGGTGAACCACTTGATCCTGCATCAATGCTCTATTCTCCTTCAGGAAAACCCAGGCACAGCATAGTGTACCTTGCCCATCTCTCAGAGAGTGAAAGAATGTTCTTTGTTACGCTGCTTCTGGAGCGGATGGTTACTTGGATGCGCAGGCAGTCGGGAACCACCAGTCTCAGGGCTTTGCTTTACTTCGATGAGGTTTTCGGATACCTGCCACCTGTTGCTGAACCTCCATCAAAAAAACCGTTGCTCACCCTTCTTAAACAGGCCAGAGCATTCGGACTCGGGTTGGTTCTCACCACTCAGAATCCTGTGGATCTGGACTATAAGGGCCTGACCAATACAGGGACATGGTTCATTGGAAGGCTTCAGACAGACAGGGACAAGTCCAGGCTTCTGGACGGCCTTGAGTCTGTTTCTGCTGAAGCAGGAGCAGGATTCAACAGAAAGGAGATGGACTCACTGATCTCCTCCCTCGGGTCAAGGGTATTTCTTCTTCACAATGTTCATGAGGATCATCCTGTACTCTTTCAGACAAGATGGGCCATGAGTTATCTTCGGGGACCTCTCACCAGAGATCAGGTAAGAAAGCTCAGAGAAGAAGGCTCTGAATCTGCTTCAACTCTTGTCGCTCCTCCTGTTGCTGAAAAATCCCCTGCTGCAGAACCTTCTGCTGTAAAAAGCGCTCCAGAAGGGATGTCCAAAGAACCGCCTCCTTCGCCTTCGGGAATGAAGCAGGTGTTTATTCAACCTGAAATAACCGCCGGCCAGGCTCTGAGTAAAGCAGAAGCAGCATCAGACGCTGAAGTAAGGCTGGTGTACGAGCCGGTACTTCTGGCCATGGCCAGGATTTCATTCATGAAGAGGAATCAGCGGGTCAACTTTTCAGAGTCGAAGGAAATGGCACTGGCTCTTTATTCTGATTCAGAAGTTATCACATTCAGCTGGGAAGATGCCCTCTCCACTAAGCTCAGAATTGAAGATCTCTCTCACAGGGCGGAACTTGATTCCTTTTTCAGCGGAACTCTTCCATCAGGGTGGACAAAAGCCTCCAAACTTAAGTCCCTGAAAAAGAGCTTAAGCGATTACCTTTACCACAACAGCTTGATAAACCTTCCATTCAATCCTGTGCTGAAGATTTACGGCCAGACAGGAGAGACTCCAGAGGAGTTCAGTGCAAGATGCGCAGACATCGCAAAAGAAAAACGGGATGCCGAGGTTGATAAACTTCGGGAGCGGATGGAAAAGAAACTCAACCGTCTTCAGACAAAGCTCCTTAGAGAAGAAAGAGAGCTTGAAGAAGACAAAGCAGACTACAACAGCAGGAAGGGTGAAGAGCTTCTTTCGGCAGGAGAAACACTTGCAGGTTTCTTCGGCCTTGGCAGAAGGCGTTCATCAGGGCTCTCCGCTGCTGCCAGAAAGCGGAGACTCACGCAAAACGCCAAAGCTGACATAAAAGAGTCAGAAGAGGAAATCGAAAGGCTCAAGGAAGAAATCGCAGACATGGAAGCAGAACTCAGGGAAAAGGTGGAGGACATAGTCTCCAAGTGGGAAGAAACCCTGAGCGAGCAGGACATTTTCGAACTTAAGCCAAGGCGAACCGATGTGCAGATTCGCCTGCTCTCCCCTGCATGGGCTCCTGTCTATTTTATTGAGTCAGAGGGAACAAAACTCCGAATTCCCGCGTGGGAGCCTGAAGAGAACCTGTAGCAGCCACAAGGGTGCTGACATCATTCATATGTGTTGCGACCAAGCCATAAAAGGACTGAAGCAATGACCGGACCTGGAAAGGCTGCTTCGAAAAATGCCTATGAAGGAGTTTTCATGCTGCAGTGTAAATATTTTTCTAACTTCCATGGTAAATGTCATCCATATCATTTGTTTGTGGAGCTGGTCCATATGAACCCCATTGCTCATCCTGGTAATACTCAGGCGGTGACTATTTAGAAAGGCTCTTCAGGTGAATACAGTTCGAATGGATACTGAAGCTCTTTCTCTCACCGGAGGCAGAAGAGTCGGGCAGCCAGGGCATAATCTTGCTCTGGAGTTTATTGAAAAGAGAATGGGCGAAGAGAAGCTTTCATTTTTAAAGGGCAATTCCTTCAGGCTTCCATACAAGGCAGACAGACAGGAGTTCTGCAATCTTGCAGGGGTGATTCCAGGGAGTGATTCAGCATTAATGCCTGTTCTGATCGGCGCCCATTACGACAGTGCTCTGGACGGACCATGCTCTGATGACAATGCTGCTTCTGTTGCTGTCTCTCTCTGTGCAGGGCTCTTCAGAACCTCAGACGAACTGTTATTGTTGTGTTTTTTGATGCAGAGGAACCGCCTTACTTTCATACAGAGAAGATGGGTTCATACAGGTTTCAGCAGGATCACTGCAGGGACATTGAGTTCGCATCGGTGGTAATACTGGATGCAGTTGCCCACGATTTCAAAATACTGGTTCCGGTAATTGATTCTCTTGTGCGAAGACTGAGAGAGTTCATATTTATCATCGGCTCAGAAAGCCATTCTCTTTATTCGGACATTGTGGAGAAAACTGCTGCCGAAGCTAAGGGTCTCAGGCTTGTGCCAACCCTGAACAAATACATTCCTGATACTTCGGATCACATGGCTTTCAGAAAGGCAGAGCAGCCCTTCCTTTTCATAAGCAGAGGAAGAGGCCGGTACACCCATACTCTGAAAGACAACCTTCAGTGGATCAACTGGAAAGCTCTGAACAGAGTCTCTGAAATGACTCTTTCTTTAATGAAAGAACTTGATGAAGCTCCCCTTGAAACCTGCAGAAAGCCAGTTGATCCCTGGAGGCTTGAAATAAGACTGCTGCGCAGGGCTGCAGGTTTTCTTCTTCCTCTGGTACTGCCCTTTCTGGGCACCGGAAAATTCTGGCTCAGTTCACGGAAAGACCTGGACAGAATAGCGGAAAAACTTAACCGGAATGTAAAGCTTTAGACCAGGCGTTTCTAAGGAGTGTATGTCAGACGGCTTACAACAACAGGTACCTGCATCACATTTTCATCACTGGTATTTAGTATCACATCTCCGACAAGATTCTCATACTCGTCAAAAGATTCTATTGGCTGCTCCAATGAAAGCTGAATCTGGACCGTAATACCCTCAATTCCTGACCCTTCAGCAGGAAGGATAAACCCTTCGTTATCCCAGCCGAAGCCGAGAAAATCAAAGTCGTCTCCGTTCCATTCTTTCAGCTCAGCCAGGGACATCCCTGTAAATACCCCTGCCCGGCAGGAAATCTTCTGTGTTCCTGCGATCTCGTAGTCTCGATCATAAAGGTAAAAGTCAGCCTCAATTCTGAGAATACTGCCATCGCTGTTCCAGATATAGATTACTTCCTGGCCGTTATCAGGATTGGTAACTTTTGTGACTTCATGCATCACAGTACCTTCATTGTACCACCGCTCACCGTGCATAAGGCAATCTTTTTCAAATGCGGCAATAAGCTGGTCTCTTGTGCTAAAAGCGGCGTAGTCTTCAATGGTTGAATATGCTGTATTCTCTGATTCAGCAGACTCTGCCTTTTCAGAGTTTTCATTGGATATTTCATTAACAGCAGTCTCCACAGCTTCTTTACCGCAGGCATTAAACAGAAAGACGAGCATTACAGCTAACAGTGTTTTCATCAGCTCCTCCTGAAGTTGAACAGTTCAAACACATTGTAACGGCTATGATACCCGCCGGCAGAAACAGAGGCAAGGCAGAGTAACCCTGGCGTGTGCCTTGCTTTTTGTGACGGAAGTTTTGTCAACTTGCAAAACAGGAACGAGCTGCCAATAATTATCAGGTATTTCCTGAAATTCCGGCAGATGCAGATATTTCTTCAGCCAATTGATCTCTCTGCGGGCAACAATCACTTTTCCGTATTGATACAACTCTGAAAATCCTGTAACTATGCTTGCGGTATTATCCACAACCGGCAGAATTGATAAAACAGCTTCATTCACGGAAGAGGAGTAAGTGCATACTGTGAGTCTGAAAGATCAACAGCTGTGGTATCATTTTCCGCTATATCAATTTTGTGCAGCCACATATCCACCAGCCCGGAGCTTCTTCTGGAACTGACCATAAGAATGTATTCTCCCTCTCCCAGTTCCACTGTGTCCTGAAGGGAAGTACTCAGCCAGAGATAGTCCAGGGGGAGATACCTTCCTTTCACTGGAATGTTCAGAACTGCTGTGAACTGCTCCTCATCTGTGTATTCCAGAGGAGATGAAACAAGAATTCCAGCAGGCCGGTAATCGGCTGTTACAGGAGTATCCAATCCAGGTACCATAGCCAGAGCCAGGCCGGTCCAGTTCTCAGGAATGCTGTCAGCCGGTGAAACAACAGGTAACCAGCTCTTACCGTCCCAGACTTCCAGCCATCTGCGGCAGCCTCCGTTTTCTCCTGAAAACCATCCGAGAACAGGTCTCGCTGCTATGCCCAGAGCCTTGAGACTGGCACAGAGAAGTACCCTGTGTTCTCCTGAGGTTCCACCGCCGGAGCCAATAATGGAAAGCGGGTCTGCTATTCCTCCCAGATAGTCATACTGGAAAACCTCAACATTGACTGATATCCATGAAGCAATTTCCAATGCTGTTTCTGCCGGATTTCCCGCTGTTTCTATTCTGGAAGCCCAGAACTCTCTGAGTTCTGCTCTGTAGGGAGCCACCGGTTCCTCATCTATTCTGTAACTCACCAGATACTCAAGGAACATGGAATCAGGAAGTGAGTCGTAGAATTCGTTTCTGACAGCCAGTGCTCCCTGCACATGATCCATCAGGGATTCTTCTGTCATTTCCAGCCTGTCCAGCCTGGGAATAGTTTCAAAGAGATATTCTACAGCTTCTCTCTGCTGCCCCAGGGTGTTTTCCAGAGTTTCCTCCCAGAAAGCCTGATTTCCAGGGGTTTTCGCCAGAAGACTGTCCCTTGCCTCAGGGGTCAGCAATAAGAGGATACAGGTTAAGAGCACTGTCATATCTGCTCCTCCCTCAGATTGATGTGAAGCTCTTCCAGCATCTGACTGTCATCTGGTACTATTACTGTCTCTTCTCCTGGAATTATCTCGAAAACCGTTCCTCTCACAGGCCAGCCCCAGGTTGCGACAAACCTGCCTTCGCCGAGTTCCACCTGCCTCAGCTCCGGAGTCATGGTAACAATCTCCCTCAATGCTCCGTAGTTTGCAACTGAAACAACAACTTCGGCAGAATCATCAGCAATGGTAAGCAAGCCGGTTTGCGCATAGGTTTCTGTAACAGGGACCAGAGAGACACTGCCCAGCTGTCTTAACGCTCCTTCTGCATTACCTGTTGTGATTGCCACTACTATTGCCGCTTTTGAAACCCTGTCATCAAACCACTCTGGAAGCTTATTCAGATCTTCTGTGGAAATGTCGGCGTATACCCAGCCGCTCTCTGTCCAGACCTCCGGCCAGGCGTGATTGCTGTCACAGGTGATCCAGTAAGGGGTGAAAACCTGCCTGCAGGGAATACTCACACTGCGCAGCGCGTCCATGTAGAAAACTGTCAGCTCCTCGCAGCGGCCTGTTCCTGAAGACCAGGTAACAAAGGGGGACTGATCCCTGACTTGTGTAGGTTGATACTCGGTTATGCTGTCACACCATCCGCCTATAACAACTGTTGCCTCTTCTATTGTATTCACCCCTTCAAGAAGAGGAAGAAGAGCCTCTCTGAATACCGGACGCCACGCAACCAGAGGTTCCTGGCTTACTCTGGCCGGAAGCACATACCTGAGAAAGACAGAATCTGGAATACTCTCTCCCCACGGCATGGTTTCAACGGCAAGAAGCGCCAGATCAACATTCTCCTGAAGAGCAGTCAGAGATTCGCCTGATCTGTCTGAAGAGGGAGAGTTGGAAAGAAGGAAATCAATGCACTCTTCTCTGGCTGGAGAAGAAATAATAATCACTGCAAGTAACACTGCTGTCATGTCTGCTCCTGCCGATAAGTTTTTTACAGCTATATTAATTTAATCCACAAAACTTAATGAAATTCCGTAAATTAACTTTTACAGTCGAATAATGCCTCATCTGAATGTATCGGTTGAAGCTGGCCTTGCTGAACTCCCTGGTTGATCGCATGAGACAGAGGTAAGACATTCCAGCAGAGAGAAGCAATATTATTACACAAATTTTTTGAAAAAGTTAAGAATTGAAAAAATCAAATTTTGTGCTCTTTCTCAGGCAAATCCGGCTTTACGAGGCTGCTGTAATCGTTCCGGACCATGTTTCTCATATTTCAATAAGCAGAATTCTCAGGCAAATATTGCCTCAGAATATGTTCAGTATTCAATGAAAAATACTGCCTGCATGCAGAAGCCTGCAGTTTAGAATATTCACAGCACATACTTATCTCTCTGCAGTTCAGTCAGTTTGATCCAGGAATGCATGGGTTGAGCAGGGGACCTGCAGGCCCCCTGCCATTCAGATGGCTCTCTTGGCTTCCACCATGTCCTTTACCTTCATGAGGCGGTTGGTGTTGCCCCTTTCCATCTCATCCAGTTTCAGACGGATCTGCCTTATAGCCTGTTCCTGCTCAGGTATCATCACATACTCAAGTGAGTTCACCCTGCGCCTGGTGGAATCTATTTCTCCTGCAATAAGTACTATAGCCTTCTCCTGCTCGGCAAGTCTGATAATTTCAGGAAGAACAGACTTGTAGACCTCAAGAGCCTCATCAAGCTCAGGAGGAGTATCGAACATTCCATAGTTCTTTACCTTGCCCTTGATGGAAACATTGAAAACAGGAAGAGTCAGGTTCATCACCCGTCTGGTGGAAGACTCAACAACAGCCTTTGCTCCAGGGTATCTCAGGGCATCAAAGAGGCTTTCTTCCTCCATTGCCGCTCTGGCAAACAGGAACTCTCCGTAGGCCGTTTCAAGCTTTTCCTCCAGAGCAGCCCTTGCTCCTTCGTAGTCGGCTATCAGGATCTTGAACTGACGCATCAGTTCGTCGAGCTTGTCCTTCAGGAGCTTATGACCCTTCTTTGCAAGCCTGAGCCGTTTCTTAAGCTGAAGCAGCTCCATCCTGGTGGCTTTTACCTCAATGGGCATCTGCTTCACTCTTTTCCACCGGCCAGTAGGTGTCCAGGTACTCCGGTCTGATTCTTTTCATCTCACTTCTGGGAAGGAGTTTGAGAAGCTCCCAGCCAAGATCAAGGGTTTCCATTATTCCTCTGTCTTCGTGTTCATCCTGACTGATGTACCGTTTCTCATACTCAGTGGCAAACTCCAGATAGTTTCTGTCAAGGTCGCTAAGCGCGGCAACTCCCAGAATCACCGAAAGCTCCCTTGCAGCTTTGCCTGCAGAGTATGCGGCCATGAGCTGGTTGAACAGATCGGAATGGTCTTCTCTGGTTTTGCCCTTGCCGATTCCCTTGTCCTTCAGACGACTCAGGGACTCCATCACATCCATAGGAGGGTATATGCCCTTCTTGTGAAGCTCACGGTTTAGAATAAGCTGCCCCTCGGTAATGTATCCGGTAAGATCAGGAATCGGATGAGTCTTGTCATCCTCAGGCATGGTAAGAATGGGAATCTGGGTTATGGAACCCTTTCTTCCCTTGATTCTTCCAGCTCTCTCGTAGATCTGTGAAAGGTCGGTGTAGAGGTATCCGGGATAGCCTCTTCTGCCTGGAATTTCCTTTCTTGCAGCACTTATTTCTCTCAGAGCATCGCAGTAGTTGGTCATGTCTGTGAGAACAACCAGAATGTGCATGTCCTTCTCATAAGCAAGATACTCTGCTGCTGTAAGGGCCATTCTCGGTGTACTGATTCGCTCAATGGCAGGATCGTCGGCAAGGTTCAGGAAAACAACCGCTCTATCCATTGCACCTGTAGCCCTGAAATCCTTGATGAAGTAATCTGCCTCTTCAAAGGTGATACCCATAGCAGCAAAGACCACTGCGAAGTTCTCGTCTCCGCCTGTAACCTTTGCCTGTCTTGCTATCTGTGCGGCAACAATACTGTGAGGAAGACCGTTTGCGCTGAAAATGGGAAGCTTCTGCCCTCTCACCAGCGTATTGATACCGTCAATGGAGCTGAACCCTGTCTGAATAAACTCAGCAGGATAATCTCTGGCATATGGATTGATAGGAGAACCGTTAATGTTCACCATCTTTTCAGGAACTATGGGAGGATCATTATCGAAAGGCGGTCTTGGGCGGCCCTGGCCATCGAAAATCCTTCCCAGCATCTCAGTTGATACTCCCAGTTCCTGACCCTTGCCGAGAAAACGCACTTTACTGGTTTCCAGGTCAGTACCGCTTGAACCTTCAAAGAGCTGAACCATGGCCATGTTGCTGTCTATCTCCAGCACTCTGCCGTGCCTGAGTTCTCCACCCGGCAGTTCAATTTCAACCAGTTCCTCGTAACTGACATCTGTAACACGGTCCACCATCATCAGGGGGCCGGAAATCTCAACGGTTGTCTTGTATTCCCGTATCATTACTCAACCTCCCTTTCTAGGCGGTTTCGAGCCGTATCTTTTCGTTAACGGCTTCGGTTATCTTTTTCTGAAGTTCTTCTATTCCGGAAATATCTTTCTCCTCAAGGTAACGCATTGCGGCAATCTCCTCGGTGTGCGGGAAGTCAAAGACAGCCTTCGGCGAAACATCAGCCCTCAGGGCTCTGCCCATCTCGTCATGTGTGTGAAGAATGGTTGCCAGCATGAGCTGCTGCTTCTTTATTGAAGCGTAAGTATCCACCGGGTGAAAGGCGTTCTGATGCAGGAAATCTTCTCTGAGGCTCTTTGATGTGTGAAGTATCAGCTGATCTTCAGGAGAAAGACTCTCTGCGCCTACCAGCCTGGCTATTTCAAGCAGATTTGATTCATCCTGAAGAAGTGCCATTGCCTTTCTGACCATCTGAACCCACTCTTCGCCAAGGTTCTCGTCGTAATATTCTTTAAGGTTGGTGGTGTACAGACTGTAACTGTCCAGCCATCCTATTGCAGGGAAGTGGCGCTTGTAGGCCAGTTCCGCCTGAAGACTCCAGAACACTTTCACCACCCTGAGGGTTGCCTGTACCACAGGATCAGAAAGGTCTCCTCCTGCAGGGCTCACAGCGCCCACCACTGTAAGGGCTCCCACTCTGTCATCATCTCCAAGGCACTTAACCTTGCCGGCCCTCTCGTAGAACTCGGCGATACGGGTTCCAAGATATGCAGGATAACCCTCTTCGCCGGGCATCTCTTCAAGTCGCCCTGACATCTCTCTCATTGCCTCTGCCCACCTGCTTGTGGAGTCAGCCATGAGAGCCACAGAGTAACCCATGTCCCTGAAGTATTCTGCAATTGTTATGCCGGTATAAACACTTGCCTCACGGGCAGCCACAGGCATATTGGAAGTGTTGGCCACAAGAACAGTCTTCAGAACCAGAGGTTTTCCGCTCTTCGGGTCTTCCAGCTCAGGAAACTCCTGAAGAACATCTGTCATCTCGTTGCCGCGCTCTCCGCAGCCCACATAGACAACAACCTCAGTATCAGCCCACTTGGCAAGCTGATGCTGAATTACTGTTTTGCCGCTGCCGAACGGTCCCGGTACACATGCAGTTCCGCCTTTTCCAACAGGGAAAAAGGCATCAACCACCCTCTGTCCGGTAACAAGAGGCTCATCAGGAGCAAGTTTTGTGCTCACAGGCCTGCCTCTTCGAACAGGCCACTTCTGATACATTTTCAGTTCACAGGTTTCACCGTCAGGCTTCTTAACCCTGGCTATTACTGTGTCAATATTGTAACTGCCCTTTTCTATCACCCAGGTTACCTCACCTGAAATGCCCGGCGGAATCATGATGCTGTGATCAATGAGTTCCGTTTCAGGTACTTTACCGATAACTTCTCCGCCTGATACTGTTCTGCCAGGTTCCATTACCGGATTGAAGTCCCATTTCTTTTCGTGGTCCAGACCTGGAATGTTTATTCCTCTGGTAATCCAGTCTCCAGCCTGTTCACGAACCTTGTCCAGCGGTCTCTGAATACCATCGTAAATGGATTGCAGCAGCCCCGGGCCAAGCTCTACTGAGAGCGGACTTCCTGTGATGTAAACAGGATCTCCTGGTTTGAGCCCTGCTGTTTCCTCGTAAACCTGAATGGAGGCCTTGTCTCCCTTCAGTTCAATAATCTCGCCGATAAGCCTGAAATCAGAGACGAAAACAACATCGTACATCTTCGCTTCTGTCATTCCGGTGGCAACTACCAGCGGTCCGGCTATTTTGTTTATCCTGCCTTTTAGCATTGCTTCCTCCGACTCACTGCTCATCTTCCGCCATAAGATCAACACCTACAGCCCTGATGATCAGGTTCCTTATAGTGTCCTCGCCCATGTGCTTCGAACCGGAAACACCCGGCAGGACCACTATGGCCGGAACCGGAAGGCTGACAACCTGATCAACCTCGATCTGGAGATGATCCAGCATATCCTCGGTGATCATTACTACTGATGCTTTTTCCTTAACCAGCGATCTGAATATCTCCACCGCCTCATCTCCAGATGCAGGGGTGTAGGTTTCCACTCCCAAAGCCCGGAACCCGAGTACTGAATCCGCATCGCCGATAAAGGCCATTCTGCCCTGTTCCGCCATGTTTCTCCTATCCTCTTGGAACCCGGGCCTTAAGGCGCCGGATATCTATGCCGGCAGTCTTGCCGGCTGTTATCATCTTGAGATGAGATGCTTCCAGTTCTCTTCCCAGCACATATGCAGCAAGAGGCCCCGGGCTGAACATATCCGATGAGGCCCTCTCAAGAATTTCCAGAACTATAAGATCCGATTCCCTCTGGTATGAGAGGAAAGAACCTGTTTCCAGACCTTCTTCCAGTGCTTTCGCTGCATCCTCAAAACCGGATGTCTCCTGAAGAAGCTCACTCAGTCTGTTCATTCTTGCTGCCTGTGAAATGTCATCCGGAGTGTGGTAACCACCACTGAGAAGCGAGTTTTCCACAGCTTCCCTGTCGCCCCTGTTTCTGGCAGCGGTAAGAAAGTTTCTGAGTTCAATCTTTACCCTGGGAAGGTCTCCAACAGGTTCAGGCAGTGTGCTCAGGTTTTCCGCTTCAACAGAGGCTGCAAGTCTGTCCAGCACTGCATCCAGTCTGTAAGCAGAAGGAGAGGCAAGCTCATGAAGCTCTTCCAGAGCCCTCCGAAATCCCTCAGGAAGCGACTCTGCAGCTCCAGGATCAGACCATGCCATTCTGATGGTCTCAACTGGAATTGTGCCCTGAGGTTCAACATCCACATCACCTGAACCTTCAGAAGCCAGGTTTTTCCACAGGTATCTGGCATTTCTCACATCTCTGCGCTGAAGTATGCCGTCTGTGAATGAACAGCTTTCGGACAGCTCTGACAATTCTTCCTCAGCAGAGGAAACAGCTGCTCTCAGAGCACCCTCAATACTTCCTGATTCCTGAATAAGCGGACCGTACCAGGTTTCACCCAGTATTCTGAGCACTTCGTCTCTGTTCTCAGCGGTAAAGAGCTGCTGCCATATGCGCCTGGAAAGGAGTGAACCGTCAAGTCCACTGACTCTGCCACTGGCATATGTGTACGAACTGCCTGCCACTCTACTCCCCCTGCCCTTCCAGGGGAAGAAGCCTGGACAGCTCCATAACCATTGAATCATGGTTCAGCTCTGCTATCATTGAAAGGGTTGCGTTAAGGCTGATGTGCCCGCAGCGCATTATCACCCCTCCATGATCAGTGTGTCTCTCTTCTGAGAGAGTAAATGTTTTCTCTCCGTCAGAGGCTTTTTTAAGGAATTCGGCACTGATTCTGCCTGCATCCTTCTCGTTGACGATAATCTCAACCTCTCCACTGAGGTCACATCCTGAAAGAAGGGACTCTATCATTTCAAGGTAATCAGTCGCTTCAGAAATCTTTATAACCGCATCTGTAATAGCCTGGTCAACGATTTGTCTTCTGTGGCTGAGAAGGGCCTTTTCCATATTCCTGTGAATGTGATGCTTCATTCTTTCAGATCTGGATTCAACCCTGTTCTTTACCCTTTCAACATCTTTGTGGTGCCGGCTCTTGATGGATGCCTTCACCTTTTGCAGGGCCTTATCTCTCTCAGCTTCTGCAGCACTGATTGCCTGTTCAGCCTTCTCTCGGGCATCTGTTTCTATTCTGGCCAGAATGGCCTCAAGAGACATAGACCGCTATCCAATCTGGCCGAGCATCAGGAAAGAAACAAGGAATCCGAGAATTGCGTAGAACTCAACGAAAACCGCAAGAATAAGTGATTTGGCACTGTCATCAGGCTGTTTTGCTGTCATCATTGCACCACCGGCGCAGACTTTGCCCTGATGAATACCGGACATGAGACCTGCAAGGGCGATAGGAAGACCTGCTGCAAATATCTTCCACGCATCCGACATGGTGAGATCGTCGATACCGCCAATCTTGCCGATGAGAAGGAAGGCTATAACAAAGCCGTAGATTCCCTGGGTTCCAGGAAGAGCTGAAAGCAGAAGAAGTTTTCCAAATTTTCCAGGATCAACGCTCATCACTCCGGTACTGGCCTGGGCTGCAATTCCAACTCCTACTGCACTGCCGATTCCAGCAAGGGCACAGGACAGAGCCACGCCCAGATATGCTACCAGATATACACTCACTTAATATCCTCCTTGTTATGCGTTATTACTTTGTTCTCTGTTAATTCTTACATATCGCGGTTCGTACCTGAAGGGTGTAAACCTCTTTCCGGTACCGTCATAGAACTTGCCGAAAAACTCAACGAATTGAAGTCGCGCAGTATGAATGAATCCGCTGAGAACAGCCATTGCAAGGTTGAAAAGATGACCTCCTGCAAGAACAAGAACCGCCAGAATAATACCTATCACCGGAATGGATCCGCTTACCATAGCTGCTATCTGGTTAATGACAGAGGCGATGATTGCACTTGACAGCGCAAGGGCAAAGAGACGGGAGTAACTCAGAACATCACCCAGAAGGTTAACTATTCCGTAACAGGCATAAGCTCCAAGACCTATCCTGCCTCCGATTCCAGCAGCCTCTCTGCCGCCCATTACGAAGATCAGCACAGCACCCAGCCCAAGCATTCCAAGAAAAACCGAGTCCAGTATGCCGGTGTTGGAATAGATGTTCACCAGATAGTGGTCGAAGAGCCAGGGAAAAAGCCCCAGCAGAGCAAGTATCCACCCTGTCTGGTCAACAACAGCAGCAATACCCTCTTCGGCTCTCAGCCTCTTCTGCAGGTTTACTATGATTCCCCATGCCAGCTGGATCACACCGAATCCAAGAGTCAGGTAGAGGAACTGGTTGGAAATGGAAAAACCATCTCCACCATGTGAGTACCCTGGAACAATGCTGTTCAGCGGCATTGCCGCAGCCTGAAGGAATCCGGGAAGACTGCTGAATGACGCTCCAAACCATCCTCCAAGAAGAACACCCCAGAAAATACTGGCCAGCGCTCCTTGAAAGAGAAGCCTGAAGAGCCTGGTGTTGCCGCTTTTTCTTCTGGTAAAGTGCCAGCCTATGGCTGTTCCTGCCGCAAGGGCCAGACCATATCCTGCATCACCTATGCAGACACCGAAGAACATGGCATAAAATGGCGCCATCAGCGGAGTAGGGTCAGGATCGGCGCCCTGCGGTCTGCCGTACATGTCAGTGAGCATCAGGTAAGGATCTGCAGTTGCACTCTCTGAGAGGAAAACCGGAGGAGTTTCACCTTCATCCGGTTCTATCTCTGTAAGCTCAACAGGACCTATGCTCTCCAGGGCATTCTTGAGAGAGGGCATGTCGGATCTTCTTATCCATGCATGAAGCAGCGTGGCTGAACGGCTTTCTCTGCCTGAAGAAACAGCTCCTGCTCTGAAGGATTCAATTCCTGCAGCATCGTAAAGAGCTTTCATTGAAGGAAGAAGAGAAACCATTGTATCTGCTTCTTTATTGAGAACAGCGATCTTTTTCTCAATTGCTGCAAGCTGTTCAGTTATGTGTTTGAGAGTTGAAGCCGGAGAATCAGAATATGCCGAGAAGTCTTCAAAGGCGAATCCGCTCTCTGAAAGACGCTGCAGAATATTCTCTTCCGCAGATGAATGCCAGAGAACAAGTACTCTGTTCTCGGAAAGCTCCTGGTAATGGAAGAGTTCATTTTCTGCCTCAAGGCTTTCAAGTGAAGCGAGTCCTTCCCTTGCAGTAATTCTTCCAGCTCTCACGGAAAAAACTCCTTCTCTGTTCATCTCACTGAAAGAAACCGGAATATCCTGCCACTGTTCAAGGAATGCCTTCTGCCTCTCCTGTTCCTGAATCTGAGAACTGAGCCTGCTTATTTCATCTGCGATGTACGCACAACGACTGACCGTATCTGAAAGATCCCTGTCAGAGAGAAGGTCATTCAGACTGTCAATATTCATAACCTGCTGTGTTTCTTTCTCTGACTCTTTCCCTTTGAGGAATCCTATTGCTTTCTCAAGGGAAGACATCAGATCAGCAGTGAGTCTGCTGCCCTCTTCTGATGCTGAAGAAAGAGGAACATCTTCAACGATTGACATATCCAGAAGGTGTATTCGCCCTGTCTTTTCCATCACGGAAAGAACCTTTTTTCTCTCGGCGATGTGACAGAGAATTTCAGTTTTTACTACAGGATCTCTGGCCATCAGCCGCTCTCACCTTCCACAGCCCTTCGAATCAGCTCCAGAGCCCTTGGCTCAAGAATACCTGCCTTTTCGTTAAGAGCAGTTTTCTCTGTTTCCAGTTTTTCTGCAAGCTGTCTGCCAAGTTCGTCAAGTTCTGACTGAAGCTTCGCCAGGTTTTTCTTCTCGTAGTTTTCCAGCTCGGCACGATAATCGTCCTCAACAGCCGAAACCTGCTCAGGAATAGAGTTTCTTATTCCCCTGGCCTTTCGTTCTGCTTCTTCCACAGCAGATGCTGCCTGCTTTTCAGCATCGAGAAGCCTGTCAATTCTGCTGCTCAATAGGTTCACCGTCCTTTTCGCTGAATAGTCTTTAGCCAGAGTGCGGATGAATTAGGCAAGTTGTGCATTTCACCCCAGAAATCACTCTAAGTCTATTAACTATTTTAATGCTATACATATAGTTATCTAATTCTCCACAAGAAGCAAAAGTTTTCAACAATCTTATATCTTGCTAGGTTACTTCTGTTTGGGACGAGGATCAACTCCGCTCATACTGCAGTGACCTTCAAAGAAAACACCCTCCTCAATAATCAGAGATTTGGTGATGATGTCTCCTTCTATACGGGAACCGTTCTGCAGCTCAAGCTGCTTTTCAGCTTTTATGGTTCCATTGATGGTACCGCCGATAACAGCATGATTAACATTCACATTACCCTTGATTCTTCCCTCATGACCAACGGTGAGAGTACCGCTGACCTTAACCTCTCCGTCAACGAAACCATCAACCCTGAGACCGCCGTTGATTTCAAGTGATCCGGTTACTGTGCTTCCTCCGCCTATTGTGGAGTTAATCGAACTGTATGAGTCTTCCTTTGCCATTTCTCATCCTTGTCTGGGTTCTGTCAGTCATCTGACAATCCGGCAGTTGCCAGATTTTCTATAACATCCCTGGTTTCACGCATTTCCTGCAGTTCCATCTCTATCAGATCAAGTCTCCTGTTCAGCTCCCTTGCAACAGCAAGAGAGTCCTGAAGCTGAGCATTTCTTCGGCTCAGTTCTGCATTTCTGCTAAGTTCATCAGCTCCGAAATACAGAATCACAGCTGCTGCAAGAATTAGAAAAACAGCTGCAAACAACGCTACTCGAAGAAAGACAAGCCTTCTTCCAGATACTATCCATTCCCTTTTCTTTCTGTTGGCGTCATGAGGAATAATGTTTACTGTAAAACTTCTGTCTCTAGCTGCCACGCAATCTCCGAGCTATCCTTTTGTTAAAAGCTAACCTAAAACCCTTCAATTCTCCGGTCAAATGAAACTCACAGGTTTTCAAAGAGCTTTTCTATCTCCCCTGCGCTTAAACCTGCGCCAAGACATGCCATGAGCATGATTCTAATCTTGTTGCCTGCCATGTCTCCAGCGGAAACAGCACCTTTGCTGAAGAGATCTGCTCCTCCTCCTTCGTAACCGTAAACTCCGAGAACACGGCCCATATAGCACCTGCTGCAAACAGCCACTACCACAGAACGGCTGATGGCTCTTTCAATGGCGTCGGCAGTTTCAGGATGAACATTACCTCTGCCGAATGCCTCCACCACAATTCCCCTGTAACCGGAGTCTGTGAGATGATCAATCAGTTTCCCTCCAAAACCTGCAGCAGTTCTCACAAGCCCCACCTTCTCTTCCAGAACAGGTTTGCAGCAGGTGAAAGGAAGGCCAAGGCGCCAGATCGGAAGCCTGTGGTATATCACCTTGTCATCATCTACAAACCCCAGAGGGCCATAACCTGGAGAAGCAAAACTGCTTACATTGGAAGTGCATGTCTTTGTAACCCTTCCTGCAGCATGAATTTCATCGTTGAGAACAACTGTAACTCCCAGATTCTTCGTTTCTGTGCATGCAACACGCACTGCACTCAAAATGTTTCTCGGACCGTCAACTCCCAGTTCACCGCTGCTGCGCATTGCTGCTGTAAATACCACAGGAAGGGTTCCCTTAAGGAATATGTCAACCATAAAGGCTGTTTCCTCCAGGGTATCTGTACCGTGTGTAACAACCACTCCTTCAAACTCACCTGTTTTCTCAATCTGCATAAGTCTGCCGGTGATTTCTGCCATCTGAACAGGGTCCAGATGGGGGCTTGGAAGGTTGCAGAACCGTTCCTCTACAATTGTTACATCTTTTATGCTGCTAAGAACTGATGTATCCATCGCTGAAACAGCCCCAGGGGTAAAGCCTTTCTCCCCTGGAACCATCTCTATTGTGCCACCGGTTGAGAGCAGCAAAATTCTTCTCATTTTTAGATACTGTCCTTCTCTGCATCTGCAATCCTGCTGCGCAAATAATTTTTTAAAGCCTCAGGATTTTCTGTAAACTTCATAGTCTCCTGTTCGAATCCTGCATCTGCTCCATGGCGATCAAGAAGCCTCATCAGTTCAGAATCTGATCCTGCTGCCTGAAGAAGTGTCTGGCTCTCTTCAAGAATCTTCAGCAGCCCTTCCCGGGCAGGATCCACTGTCCAGCGGAGAATGATGGCAACTGAATCGGCATTATCCCTGTATTTTCTTCTCATATCAGAGCTTATTTCTTCAGCTTCCCTGGTGGAAACTATACCGCTTCCAAACCTTATCCGCTTAAATATATCCTTAATAAAATCAACTGCCTCTGATACTTCCAAAAAGGCTCCATGTCCATCAGGAAGAACTCCATCACCTGAAAAAATCACAGAATTCATCAGAGCTTCAGCTATTTTACTTCTATCTGTATCTATTTGCAGAAGAGCATCTTCTACTGCAATGAAAAGATTTGAGTAACCCTTCATGAAGCTTACTCTCTTATTCACCGATTTTATCATTTCCAGTCTTTCAGAAAGGATCTCTGTAATCTGCCTGCCTCTGCTCATTCCCAGCATTCGAAGATTCAGTCTTTCAGACGAGTTTCTCTTCCAGAGCGGCAGAAGGAAGTTTTTTTCCAGCAGCTGAAAGGCATCAAGAGAACCGGAAGAGTTGAAACTCTGCTTAAGGGTAGAAAGAAAAGCTTCCGTATTGGAATAACCCAGAAACTCAATTGCAGAAGTTGCAGCTTCTGCAATCTCTATTGCAGTGAAAGATGAGTTCAATGACACAAGCTCAAGCTCCACAGCACAGTTCAACAGCTGCGGAAGAGTGAGATAACGCCAGCTGTGATAAGCATCCTCCTCCATAAAACCATCTGTTTTCTTCAAATATGCGTATATCTGCCAGTCAGGCTGAACCCCTTTTCTGTATTCAGCAAGTAGAGAAAATGGAGAAGCGCCATCTGCTCTGGAAATAAGCTCTTCCATCATTTCCCTGTTCCATATCAGAGAAAGTGTATCGGCGCCTTGAATACCAGCTCTTGAAAGTCTGGAAGCCAGAAATCCTGCTGTATTCAGAATATTTTCTCTGATACTGGAACCCTCTGAACCCACAAGTGCTGAAACAGCACCGAAAAGCTTCATCCGTGTGTTTTCGAAGACAGCCCTTTCAGCAACCCACTCATCCAGTCTGGATTCAGACCAGTTCTTGTCAAGATTAATCGGAGGAGGAGATTTCTGAGAAAGCCAGGCATCAAGCACCATTACCTTATCCTCAACTATCTCTTCCTCAAGTCTGCTGGAGAGATGAAGAATGTAGTCTTTGTCCCCTGTAACACCTCCGATGCTTCCGGTGAACTCCCTGGTCAGGGAAAACAGAAATCCTCTGAAACGGGAAGGTTCTCTGCTGAAAAGAGACGCGCATTCAGGAAGTATAGACTCAAGAAAAATTTTACATACAGCGGCTGGATTGGTAACGGTTGACGAATCAGGACATCTGTGTTCAGGAAGGAGCCTTGCTGCAATTTCTTTAACAATTCCTGCACTGGAAGCTTCCAGAAGCTGAGGATTATCCACGAAGCTGTGCAGAATTTTTGAAACTCCTGTTTCCAGAAAATCAGCAAAGAGTCTGTCTGCCCCTTCCTCCCATACTGCAATTCTGCTGAAACGATCGCACACAAGTCGTATACCGTCTATCAATTCCCGGGAACGGTTTTCCTCAATACCTGGAATAGAGAGCAGACTTGTAATAACAGTGTCAACTGCTTCTATACGCCCGCTGGCCCGAAGAACTTTATGAAAAACATTGTGTTCTGTATCTCTTATTTTTGTTATGCCTGAAGCAGAGTTATATCCGTTTACTGCAAATGCCAGGCATTCCTGAAATACAGGATCTTGAGGCTGCACTTCTGCAAGAAGCCTTGAAACCACATTGTCGAGAAATCTTTTTCTTACAGTAAGATCGGAGATCCTGTAGATGAAATCAACGATATTGTTATGAACGCTGTCAGGAAAGGAAACCAGAGTTGCCAGCCATGGATGAGCAAAATCTGACAGCATTTTTTTTCTATCCATAACAGAAAGAGCTTCAAGAAGCCTTGCTGTGGTTTTTATTCTGCATAGATATTTGGTAACTTCCTCGGGAGCAGCAGCCCTTGCAAGAAGCGATGCCGCTGAAAGAATGCTGTTAATTGATAAACCGCTGTTAAAAGCAGCGTTTTCCAGCTGTATCAAAGCTGTTCTGGTTTCACCATATTTCATTTCAGTCAGAGCCCTGTAAAACATCTTCAGAGCTGCTCTGTCCGCTGCTGAACTTATAGGAAATATCTTTGCTGCTATACCGGAAAAAATAATGGTATTGGAAGGGGACAATCTGTTTTCCAGACTGGTTTCTTCCACCAGTCTGGTGAGGAATTGAACAGTTTCACCACTGATTTCCTCGCCAGCAGTCTGAAGGAACCCGGTAATCATTCCTGAAGATACTCCACCTGGAACATTGGTCAGGAAGGATACAATTGCCATTCCTGTTTTTGACTGGTCATAATCGCCTACAATATGTGCAACAGCTTCTGCTACAAGGTCAATCTCCATCTGGTCATCAAGATAACCGCCAAGATCATGGTACTCAGCCAGAAATTCTCGTATCAGTTTCCTGTCCTTAGTTTTGAAAACTTCCATAGCCTTCTGTTCCCGCTCAGAAGCAAAGAAGTCGTCAAAAGCTGTGAGCACCTCTATACCATGAAGAATACCTGCAAGAAAACGAATTGAACTTACAGGAACAAGCTTGCTGTTCAACCTTGGATGAACAAGCTGCCCTCTTCGTTTAATTAAGTTCCATATTTGCTCAAAATCCCCTGGCTCAAGAAGCCAGCCGGTCTCTATTGTGAAATCCAGGAGATAAGAGTTTATATCTTCGCTGTTTTTCTCCTGGTCTGTTCTTTTCAGGAATTTTTCCAGGGAGTCGATTATCTCCGCTCCGCCTGATGAAATACGCATACATACAGAAGCAAACCTGTCAGGAAATCGTTCAGCTATCTCAAGTGATATTGCAGCTGCCCTCTCTCCTGTTGCTCCCTCCGACATCAGCGGCCTGAGCCAGCAAGACAGAATCTCATCTGTTTTACCAGCTTTGCACTGGTCAGAGAATATGCTGTGGATTCTGAAATAACCTGTAACAGCAACAGGAATAATTGAGGTGCTGAGCCTGTGGCATTGTCTGAACCAGTTTTCAGCAACAGTCTCATCAAATGATGAAGGAACCTTGAGGACACTGAGTAAATCATAAAGATTCTCATAGTCTTTTTTGCTCATCACAGAAATCAGTGATGCAAGCGCAGGTACAGAGCTGCCAAGCTGCGAGACTGTACTGATTTTTTCCAGCGATTCCTGAATTTCTGGTACAATGCTCAAAGTGACATCTGATGGATCCGGTACCGCCGGAGGCGCTGTTTCAGGAGGAGGAATAGAAATATGACCGGCATTTCTGGTATTCAGCCAGGCCTTAATTTGCCTTTCCAGAACAGATCTGTCAGGCATCTGCTCCTTCATCCTCTGAAACCTCTTCAGGTTCAGTCATGTCATCCTGCAGAAGAGCAGCATCTGAAACCGTATCATTTTCATGAAGGTTGATCAGCTTTACTCCCTTTGTTGCCCTTCCTATAGTCCGTACCTCGGCACAGCGAATGCGAATCACCATTCCTGATTCAGTAACCAGCAGCATCTCGCTGTCGCTGTTCGGCGTTGAAACTGCAACGACTCCGCCGTTTCTTTCGTCAGTTTTGATATTGATTATTCCCTTACCTGCTCTGTGTGTCTCTCTGTATTCCGATACGGGAGTTCGCTTCCCGTATCCGTCGGCAGTAACAGTCATCAGCTCCTCTTCACCTGTTACTGTGACCAGATCAACTATTCTGTCATCACCTTCAAGGTTCATTCCCATAACTCCTGAAGTATCTCTTCCCAGAGGCCTGAGCTCACTCTCACTGAATCGTATAGCCCTGCCTGACCTGGAAGCCATTATGATGTCGGATTTTCCGTCAGTGATGATTGCCTGTACGAGTTCAGTATCCTCATGGAGTTTTATCGCTTTGATTCCAACTCTTCTTGGATGGCTGTACTGAACCAGAGGAGTTTTCTTTACTCTGCCGTCGCTGGTGGCCATGAGAACAAATCGGTCTCCCTGAAAGTCGTTGACGCAAACGCTGGCTACAGGCCGTTCTTCAGGAAGGAGTTCCAGAAGGTTTATCAGAGCTTTGCCCATGCTGTTGCGGCCGGCTTCAGGAATCTTCCAAACCTTGAGCCAGTAGCATCTGCCTCTGTTGGTAAAGAAGAGTATGCAGCTATGATTGGTTGCGGTGAATACCTGTTCAAGGAAATCTTCATCCCTTGTGGTAACCCCTGTTTTTCCTCTGCCGCCGCGGATCTGACTTCTCCATGTATCAACAGGAAGCCTCTTTATGTAACCTCTGTGGGAAACCATAACCACCATTGGATCATTGGGAATCATGTCTTCAACATTGATTTCGTCAGGTATCCAGGGGACTATGTCTGATTTTCTGTCCTGACCATACTTATCAGAGATTTTCTCAAGCTCTTCAGCTACAATTTCCATTCTCAGGTTTTTGCTGGCAAGAATTTCCTTCAGCTCGTTGATTCTGACTTCAAGCTCATGCAGCTCATCTTCAAGAGCTTTTCTGTCAAGAGCAGTAAGCTTACCCAGCCTCATGTCAAGAATAGCCTGAGTCTGCTTCTCTGTAAAATCAAATCTGGACATGAGTTCTGCCTTGGCTTCAGCCTGACTCGCGGAACCCCTTATTATTCTTATGACTTCATCAATGTTATCCTGAGCCTTTATCAGCCCGCGAAGTATATGAGCCCTTGCTTCTGCCTTATCGTACTCAAATCTGCATCTTCTTTCGATAACAGAATGCCTGTGTTCAACATAGAGAGATATCATATCCCTAAGGCTGAGTCTTCTGGGTATTTTATCAACAAGAGCTATAAGATTGGCTCCGAATGATGTTTCAAGGGCAGTATGCTTAAATAGCTGATTGAGTACCACATCTTCAATAGCATCTCTCTTGAGAACTATCACAATACGCATACCCTGCCGGTCTGATTCATCACGAAGATCTGCTATACCTGTGATTTTCTTGTCTTTCACAAGGTCGGCAATGGACTTTATCAATCTGGCCTTGTTAACCATGTAGGGAATTTCAGAAACTATCAGGCAGTTTCTTCCTGAAACTTCCTCAGAGGAAACACGGCTTCGAATAATTATTCTGCCTCTGCCTGTTCTGAAAGCATCCCGAACACCCCTTAGGCCCATAATTATGCCTCCTGTGGGGAAATCTGGAGCTTTCACAATATCAAAGAGTTTATCATCGCTCACACCTGGGTTTCTGATGATTTCCAGGCAGGCTTTAATGGTATCCCTCAAGTTGTGCGGTGGAATATTCGTTGCCATACCAACAGCAATTCCGGAAGAACCGTTCACTAGAAGATTGGGATAACCTGAAGGAAGAACCTCAGGCTCTTTCAGCCTCTGGTCGAAATTCGGTTCGAATCCTACAGTATTCTTGTCGATGTCGGAGAGCATTTCCTCTCCGATCTGAGCCATTCTTGCCTCTGTGTATCTGTATGCCGCTGCCGGATCTCCGTCTACTGAACCGAAGTTGCCCTGGCCCTGAACCATTGGGTGGAGAAGGGAGAAATCCTGTGCCATTCTTACCATGGCGTCGTAAACAGATCCGTCTCCGTGTGGATGGTACTTTCCAAGAACATCTCCAACTACAGTTGCAGATTTCTTGTATGGTCTCTGGTGAGTAAGTTTCTGTTCATACATGCTGTACAAAATCCGCCTGTGTACAGGCTTAAGACCATCTCTCACATCAGGAAGCGCACGACCTACAAGAACACTCATTGAGTAGTCCAGATATGACTTTTTCATCTCGTCTTCGAGTTCGATGTGTTCCGGCACAGTTATTTCATTCACATCAGGCTCTCTGGTTTTGCTGTTGTTATCAGTAGTCAAGGTTCTTTACCTCCGAGGCGTGGGTCTCAATGAATTCCCTTCTGGGTTCCACTTCATCGCCCATGAGAATGGAAAAGATCCTGTCTGCCTCTATTGCGTCATCCATCCTTACCTGAAGCATCATTCTGTTCTCCGGATTCATTGTGGTCTCCCATAGCTGATCTGCGTTCATCTCTCCGAGACCCTTGTATCTCTGTATTGTGAGCTTCTGGGATGTCTGAATCTCCTCAATCAGTTTGTCTCTCTCGCTTTCAGAAAAGGCATAAAGCTCTTTGCTGCCCCATTTGAGTTTAAAAAGAGGCGGCTGAGCGATGTAGATGTGGCCGTTCTCTATTAGTTCAGTCATATACCTGAAGAAAAATGTTAGAAGAAGAGTTCTTATGTGTGCTCCATCAACATCTGCATCAGTCATAATGATTATTTTGCCGTATCGAAGTTTGCTTATGTCAAAATCCTCTTCTCCGATACCTGTGCCGGCAGCGGTTACCATAGTTCTTATCTCTTTGTTGTTCAGTATTTTGTGCAGAGGAGCCTTTTCAACATTAATGATTTTTCCCCGAAGAGGAAGAATAGCCTGAAAAAACCTGTTCCTGCCCTGTTTTGCACTTCCTCCTGCAGAATCGCCCTCTACAAGGAACAGCTCTGCCTCCGCCGGATCTCTTACAGTACAGTCTGAAAGTTTACCAGGAAGTGAAGCGGTTTCAAGGGCGCTTTTTCTTCTGGTAAGCTCTCGTGCTTTTCTGGCAGCCTGTCTTGCAGCAGAGGTGTCTATGCATTTCTGAATTATTTTTCTGGCTTCAGCTGGATTTTCTTCAAAGTACTGTTCCAGACATGAATAGACATTACTCTCAACAACACCCTTCATCTCCCTGTTGCCAAGTCTGGTCTTGGTCTGACCTTCAAACTGCGGGTTGGACAGCTTTACGCTTACAACAGCTGAAAGACCTTCGCGAACATCGTTGCCTGAAAAAGACTGACCAGATTTCTTAAAGAGACCATTTGATGAAGCGTAGTCGTTCAGACACCTGGTAAGTGCTGATCTGAAGCCTGTAAGATGAGTTCCTCCGTCTACTGTATTGATGTTGTTGGCAAAACTGAAGACATCTTCCTGATAACCGGAATTGTACTGAATGGCAACATCTGTGAGAACAAAAGAACCATCATCCAGCTTACCTTCCCTGGTAATGTGAATAGGAGGTAAATGAAGGGGATGTTTGTTTTCGTTAAGATAACTTACAAAAGAGGTAATTCCTCCTTCGTACTTGAATTTGTGTGATTTTCCTTCTTTCGATCTTTTGTCGGATATACGAATTTCAAGGCCGCTGTTCAGAAAGGCAAGCTCTCTGAACCTTCTTGCAAGAATATCAAAGCTGAAATCAACTGTTTCAAAGATTTCCGAATCAGGTTTGAAGGTAATTACAGTGCCTGTCTCCAAACGATCAGAGGGTCCGGAAGAAATACTGGCAGCAGGAAGTCCTCTGTTGAAGGACTGGGTATATTCTTTTCCGTCTTTGTACACACATGCTGTAAGGGCAGAGGAAAGAGCATTAACAACACTAACACCTACTCCGTGAAGACCTCCGGATACCTTGTAGGAATTGTTATCAAATTTTCCACCTGCATGAAGTGTGGTCATTACAACTTCCAGTGCAGAAATTTTTGTTTTGGGGTGAATATCAACAGGAATACCTCTTCCATTGTCTGAGACAGAAACACTTCCGTCTGAATGGAGAGATACATCTATCGAGTCACAGTAACCACCCTGTGCTTCATCAACACTGTTATCAACCACTTCGTATACAAGATGATGAAGCCCTGCAGAAGAGGTGGAACCTATGTACATGGCAGGGCGTTTTCGAACAGCCTCAAGACCTTCGAGAATCTGTATTGATTCTGCTCCGTAACTTTGTTCTTTACCGGTCAAATTAACGCCTTTCTTTTTCCCTTGCCGGTCCGAGAGAGACTTTCAGGGCTGTAAAAACCTCTTTTCCCGCCAGACGGTTGAGTTCATGAATTATTTCGCTGCTCCTGTACTTGAGTTCCATGGCAATTCCGGGAACTGTGGTATTTACAATAACCGTTTCTCCGTTCCAGCCGCTTACAGAGGAATTAGCAGCTATTCTGTCACCAGCTGCTTTACTCCATTGTGCAAGAGATATTTTTTTCGGTTTAACAAGTTCAAGCTGAAGATTATTTAATAAATCTTCAACGAGACTGTATGCCCGTTTCATCTCACAATCACACAGTATCAGGAAGCCTTACAGGCATTACCAGTGTAAGATAGTCGACTATTTCATCATTCTGGGAATCCTCTGTTATGATAACCGCTGTGGAACCGTCCAGCATACTGAGCCTGACATCTTCGCTTTTCATGTTTCTGAGAATGTCAACCACTAGACTTCCGTTAAATGCTATCTGAAGAGGATCAGAGCTGTAAACAGCTTCAATGTCTTCTCTTGCTTCACCTGCGTCTGTATTCTCAGCATGGAGAATAACTTTGTTTCTCTCAATGGTAAAAAGAATCTGATGAGTTGCAGGATTAGCTATTATTCCCATTCTTTTAAGTGCTGAAAGAAGATCTTCGCGGTTCACTGTAAGGTCCCGATTGTTGCCTGAAGGAATAACCTTGTCATATGGCGGATAAGGGCCGTCAATAACCCTGCTGTAAATGCTTGTTTCATCAACATGGAAGCTTACCTGTGAACCCTGAAAAGACATTGAAACCTCATCAGTATTGCTGAGTTTCTGAAGGAGACTCAGAGCTTTGGGAGCAATAATAGCTTCCCTTTCAGAATCAGATTTCAGTTGTTCAAATCTGATTCTTGCAAGTCTGTGTCCGTCGGTTGCAACCATTTCAAGGTTTTCAGAGGTAAATTTCCATAAAGACCCTGTAAGTGAAGTCCTTATCTCACTTGCACCGGCAACTGCATATGAAGTTCTGCTGATACCTTCTTTTAAAGATTCAAAAGGAAGAGTAATTCTATCTTCAGCTGATCCAGGTGAAGGAAGAGAAGGATAACTGTCTCTGCTGCTTCCAGGGAGAGTGAATGAACTTTTTTCACAGCTTATAGCTGTTCTTGATCCGCTTGTACTTATGCTTACATCTTTACCCTGAAGCTCTCTTACAATTTCAAGAAGCTTCTTTCCTGGAAGCGCTACAGCTCCCTGTGAAGAAATTGTGGCAGGTATCCATGTTATGACAGTTGTGTCAAGGTCTGTAGCTGCAAGCTTGAGTTTTTCGCTGTCAGTTTCAAGAAGAATATTTGAAAGTGAAGGAAGGCTGGTCTTAGGCGGAAGAGCCGAAGATACAGTATTCAGACCTTGAAGAAGAGTTTTGTGATCAACTAGCAGATTCACCATTCGATTTCCTCCACAGCTACAGTTAAGAGAATCTTGTAAACTACAAATACGGTAATTGTGATTATACCTCAGAGAAGGTGGAAAAGTAACCCTTTGCTCTTGAAAAAGCTGCCTGGCAGTTGTGGAAAAAATGTGTAAAATCAGATACTGAAAGTGAAGTTTTCAACAAGAGGAATCAGGAAAAGGTTTTCAACTGAGATATGAACATTTTCAGTTCACAAGAGAACCTCTGATGTCATTGTATTTTCTCTTGAAAGCGGAATCTGTTTCAAGCATTGATGTAACTCTTTTTATAGCATTGAGAACTGTGGAATGATCCCTGCCGAAGAATACACCTATATCTTCCAGGGAAAGATCTGTCATTTCTCTGATAAGATACATTGATAATTGTCTTGGTATGAGAATTTCCCGTTTTCTCTTTTTGCCTTTAAGTAATTCAGGATTGATATTGAAAGCTTCACCTACAGCGGAGGTTATGCTGGCAGGATTACGCATTACTGAAAATGAGCCAAAATAATCACTTATTATTTCTTTCACATTTTCCATTGTGAGAGGAATATTATTAAACTTATTATTAGCAGCAATTACATTGAATACACCTTCGAGTTGTCTTACATTTGCTTTTACTGTTTCAACGATGTACATCTTGACTTTCTCATCAAGGAAAATGTTTTTGCCTCTAAGCAAAAGATTGAAAATAGCAATTCTGGTTTCCAGAACCGGTGGTTTGATATCAACAACCATACCGGACTGAAAACGGGAAACAAGCCGTTCTTCAAGAGGTTCTATTTCATGAGGCGGTCTGTCAGATGTGAGAACAATCTGTTTGCCCTGGAGGTACAGGTCATTGAAAATATGGAAGAAAATATTTTGTGTTTCGTCTTTGCCTGCAAGGAACTGAATGTCGTCAACAATCAGGCAGTGGCAATTCCGTATGCTGTCCTTGAACTTCTCAACAGCCTTGAATGACTTCCCTCCTATTTTGGTATTAGGGCTTATGAGAGCTTTAATGTAACCATTGGTAAAATCTTCGCTGGAAATACAGTAGAAGTATTTATCAGGATGATTGTTCTTGATTTCATGGGCGATAGCCTGAACCAGATGTGTTTTACCAAGACCTACCCCACCGTAGATAAAAAGAGGATTAGTAGAAGAATGACCAAGTTCCTGAGCAACAGAAAATGAGGCCGCATAAGCCAGGCGGTTGTTTGGCCCTTGAACAAAACGCTCGAAGACATAGTCAGGATGCAGATAATTTGAGAACAACTGCTGTTCTGGAGATGAGGTTACTTTACCTAGAGAAAGTGTAACAGGTTCATCAGTGAAATGAACAGAAATATTTTTATCTCCTGTTATCTCTCTGAGAAGCTCTTCAATGTTGTGCTTGTAGTTATGAGTAACAAAGTTTACCCTGATGTGCGAATCCAGGGAGATGGTAAAAACCCCATTAGAGTATGAGTTGAAGGAGGCATTGGATAACCAGGAATTAAATTGTTCAGGGCCCATGAGGTCCCTGGCCTTAAGAAGGCAAAGTTCAAAAGATTCTTCAGGTGTGAGATTCATACAGCCTCCGCAAAGAGTTCAGGTTGACAATGCCTGTATCACATAGCAAAAAACAGTATACCAATGCAAGTCTGAGAGAAAAGAAGAAAAGAACTTGACAAAAGAAGAGAATTTAGATAGCTTTCCGCTTCCGGAAAACCATGTTAGATATTCATTTGATACTGATACAGGAGACCTCTGATGAAAAGAACATACCAGCCCAGCAAAATCTCGAAGAAGAGAACACACGGCTTCAGGGCAAGAATGAAAACAAGAGGCGGAAGAAAAGTTCTCAATGCCAGAAGACGCAAGGGCAGGAAGCGTCTCATACCCTAAATTGAACCATCGTACGCTGAAGAAACTCAACAGAAGGTGGCAGTTTGAGAAACTCTTCAGAAAAGGTGGCTATTTCAGAGGTAAGGTGCTGAAAGCGAGATATTCAAGGAATTCCCTGGGTTGCCTACGCCTGGGGTTTTCTGTATCGGCAAAAAAAGGAAACGCAGTGAAGAGAAACCTCTTCAGGCGAAGGCTTAAACAGTATTCGGTGGAAAAAGAACAGAAAACAGGTTTTGATGCTGTTATACTTCCAACTGTAAAACTGGATGCTGTGGTATACAGAGAAATGATTAGTGACATGGAGAAGTTGTGTCTGCTGGTGGAAAACGGGGCAGAAGAATCCTGACAGTTCCAATTAGGTTCTACAGAAGGTTTATCTCACCGATGCTGCCTCCCAGCTGCATATACACACCTACATGCAGCGAATATGCCATTCAGGCCATAGAGAAATACGGTGCCTGGAAAGGTTTGCTTATGGCGGTAAAAAGAGTATTGAAATGCCATCCCTGGCACAGAGGCGGATATGATCCGGTACCGGAGGTAAAAGAAAAATGAGTGATCAGGCAAGGCTTTTCACCGCAGCGGTACTGATGATGGCAGTACTGGTTGTCAGCTGGTTCTTAACAGGAAGCAACCGAGGCAGAACTGGTGTGCAGACTGCTGTTCAGCAGCAGGAGCCAGTGCAGGAACTGCAAGAAGAAACTCAGGAGACACCTCAGGAAATTTCAATTGATTCAGAGCAGCAGACCGGGCAGGTACAGGAAGTTTTTGATTACAGTGAAAAAACAGTTACTGTTATCATTCCAGGAACGAATGGCGAGAACATTGTAACTGCTGAAATTACAACAACAGGCGCGGCAGTTCAGTCATGGCAGCTCGGCTCCTATCAGGCATTTCCCCATACAGAAAATAGTTCTCCTGTTGAAATGGCAGAAGAAAACTGGCTTGTTGCAAAGAATAGTACTGGAGAACCTCTGCTGTTCACCTACGAAGGGCCAGACACTGTTGTTGCAGGTGAAACAGGTACTGCAGTAAGGTTTGAATCAGCAGGCGGTTTTCGTGAGTTTGTGTTCAGAAAAAACTACTACGGGTTCAGTGTGATAACTGAAGTTGGCGACATGAACACCTCAGTATCAAGTAGCGCCATACCGGAAACAGAAACCAACGCGGAAACACGAGGTTATTACACAGCCTCATGGTACACAAACGGCCACAAGAAACGGGACTCATCGAAAATTGAGGGTCTGGAGCCTGTGGGCAATGTTTCATGGATCGCATCATCAAACAAGTATTTTACAATTCTTCTTATGCCTGAAAGTACCGACAGAGCAGACGGCTATATTGCCCCAGGTGAAGGTGGTTCACCTGAAGTGTCAATAGACGACAGGAATGTTCGTGTGTACGCAGGACCTAAATCATACACACTTTTGAGAGAACTTGGCGGTTCTCAGCAGGATATGGTTGATTTTGGATGGCCAGTCATAAGGTGGATAGCCAGGCTGATTTTCCTCTACATTGTAAAAATTCTATCATTTGCTGACAACTGGGGAGTGAGAATAATCATACTGGGCATCACACTGAAAATTCTACTCTATCCGCTTACAGCAAAAAGCTATGTTTCAATGCAGAAAATGCAGAAGGTACAGCCTGCACTGAAGAAGATTCAGGAGAAATACGCAAAGGATCCAAAGAGGCAGCAGGAAGAAATGCAGAAATTCTATAAGGAATCGGGAGTCAATCCCCTGGGGGGCTGTTTTCCAATACTGCTCCAGATGCCGATATTTTTTGCCATGTTCAGAGTGCTTGCCAATTCAGTGGAGCTGAGAGGTCAGGGATTCCTTCTCTGGATTACAGATCTTTCACGGCCTGAAATACTGATTCCCTTTGGAACAAAGATAATGGGCCTTGAGGGAATAGGACTTTTGCCGATTCTGCTGGGAGCTCTGATGATCCTTCAGCAGAAGCTTACAGGTACCAGTGCAGCCGGAGCAATGGCACAGCAGCAGAAAACAATGATGTATTTTATGCCCTTAATGATGACATTCTTGTTCATGCGATTTGCTTCCGGCCTTATTCTCTATTACACAGTATTCAATATTGCCACTTTTGTGCAGCAGGAATACATAAAGAAAAGGATGAGCAGCGATGTTCATAAGGCATACGGAAGAACGGGCTGACATGATAGCCGCTAAGGCTACACCTGACACAACAAGTGCAATAGCAGTAGTGAGGCTCTCCGGAAGGGGAGCCTCAAAAGCAGTTGAAGAGATAATGGGCCTTCCAGCTGGCAGACTTTGCGGCAGAAAGCGTGCAGTGGGGACCATAGCCGGTGTAGACAGAGTGGTTGCTCTTTCCTGGAAAGAAGGCAGCAGTTACACAGGGGAAGAAATGGTTGAAATCATGTGCCATGGCACTCCTGGCACAACAAATGAGATAATGAAGCTTCTTGAGCATAAAGGAGCAAGGCCGGCAGAGCCTGGTGAATTCACAAGAAGGGCCTGGCTGAACGGTAAGGTTACAGATACAGATATACTTCTTCTCTCAGCCCGGTTCAGAAATATTCCCGCAGGAAAAACAGAGCCGCTTGCAGAAGAGATTACAGATCTTCTTACAGAAACAGAGGCTCTTATAGAGTTCGGCGAGGAACACATGGCTGCAGATGAAGAGCAAATTGAAATGAATTTGTTTCGGCTGAAAAAATCAGCAGAAGAGATGAAAGCCAGAATAGAAGAGATAGAAGTAATGCCCAGAGTTTACATCATGGGTCCTGTAAACGCAGGAAAATCAACCCTGTTCAATCTGCTTTGCGGAGAAAAGGCAGCAGTGGTTTCTGAGGTTCCCGGAACAACAAGAGACGGGGCTTCAAGACAGATACATATTCAGGGGAGGAATATTGATCTTCGTGACACAGCCGGAACAGGTGGAACCATTCTTGATGGTGAAGCTCTTTCTATTTCCCTTCAGACTGTGAGACCTGAAGACAGAGTTATCTGGATGGATCATAAACAGAGAGAGCCTGATCGAATAAACTGCAGCAAAATGATAAAGGTCTTCTCAAAAAACGATGAAGGCAGAGAGCCCTGTAAGGGATGGATTTCATTATCAAGCTTAACCGGTAAGGGTATTGAAAAGATAAAGAATTTTATCACGGAACCAGAGGACCGCAGCCCCAGCTGGAGAATAGGAATTGCTCTGGAAAGAATCAAAGAGGCAGCGCAATCATGTGCGCATCAGGATATGGCGCTGGCTGCTGAAAACCTGAAGGAAGCCCTTTCAGTTATGAATAAGTCTGAAGCTTCATCGGCAGTTGTTGAAAGAGCCCTCGACACTTTCTGCGTAGGTAAATGAAAACAGTTGCAGTAATAGGCGGAGGTCATGCAGGGGTTGAAGCATCATGTGCTGCAGCTGTACTGGGCTGCAGAGTCATTCTTATTACACCAAGTATTTCTAAGATAGCATTGATGTCATGCAATCCGTCTATCGGCGGTATAGCAAAAGGAACTCTGGTATGTGAAATAGATGCAATGGGAGGAGTGTCGTCATTTTCTTCAGACAATTCCGCTCTTCAGTTCAGAATGCTGAACATGAAAAAGGGGCCGGCAGTATGGGGGCCCAGAACACAGAATGATATTTCATTGTACTGCTTGGAACAGAGAGCCAGACTGGCAGAAGCACAGGTTGAAATAATAGAGGGAATAGCTGTATCTCTCAAAGGAGAAAACAGCCATATTGAGTCAGTTGTCATACAGGATAAGAGAGAGATAAAGGCAGATGCCTTTGTTCTGGCAGCAGGAACATTCCTTGGTGGAATTCTTCACAGAGGGGAGTATTCCTGGCCTGGGGGAAGAAGAGGCGATATCTCTGCAGTAAGGCTTGAAAAAGACATACGAAAGAGAATGTTTCATGTGAAACGTTTCAAAACAGGCACATCACCGAGAGTTTTAAGAAAATCTATAAACACAGATGCAATGGAGCTTCAGGAGAACACGGAAATGGATTTCTGTTTCAGCTGGAAATCCGAAAAGCCTATCAAAACCAGTGAACAATGCTGGGTTGTAAGAACCACAAGAGAGACAGAAAGAATCATTGCAGAGAGCCTGAAGTATTCACCTTTATACAGCGGCAGGGTTACAGGAAAAGGGCCTCGATACTGTCCCAGCTTTGAAGACAAGGTCACAAAGTTTCCAGACAGAGCAGGCCATCCTGTTCATGTTGAACCTACAGGCGCAGGTTCAAGGATTTCCTATATAAACGGTTTTTCCACAAGCCTTCCCCATGAGATACAGGAAAGAGCAATTCGATCTATACCGGGGTTTAGCAACGCAGTTATCGCAGCATATGGATACTCTGTGGAGTACACATGTTTCGAAAGGGGAGAGTACGACAGAACTTTCAGGCTTGAAAGAACAGACAACCTGTATGCAGCAGGGCAGATTCTTGGAACATCAGGATACGAGGAGGCCTCCGCAACAGGGTTGCTTGCAGGCGCCAACGCTGCCAGAAGAGTTCAGGGGATGGAAGAAATGTGCCCAAACAGACTGGAGAGTTATCTGGGAGTTCTTGTTGATGATCTTGTGATAAGAGGGGCAGATGAACCGTACAGGCTGTTTTCAAGCAGAGCTGAGAACAGGCTTCACCTCAGGCAGGATAATGCAGACAGAAGGCTTTTTGAATTCGGCTGCCGCCTGGGAACCGTTACAGAAGAGCAGAAGGCAAATCACACTGAAATACAGAAAAGACAGAGAGAAATAAAAACTGCTTTGACAAGAATAAAAGTTGAGGGAAAAAGTTTGTACGAATTTGCAAGACGACCTGAAGTAACAGCAGAACAGGTTGCCGGCTATCTGGATGAACCAAATAACTTGAAGGTGATACGCTCTCTGGTACTGGATATAAAATATGGCGGTTATGTGGACAGGGCAAAAAGAAAACACAGCTCCAGGGAAAAGCTCAGAGATGTGAATTTAGCATGGATAGCTGATTATTCCGTTGTTGACTCTCTCAGTATAGAGGCTGCTCAGGTTCTTAACAGCAAAAGGCCGAAAACTCTGAGAGAAGCGGAACAGTTGTCAGGTGTCAGGGAGGCCGACCTTGACGCCATTGTTGTGCAGTTAATGAAAAGGAGTGTTTCACGTGAAACATGACCTGCCGGAAAATGCCGTAGATGTTTTTGAGCAGTGTTCTCTACTGGGGATTCATTCTGTGCCGGCAGACTTCTCAGAAAAGGTTGCTCTCTTCACAGACCTTCTGGACAGCTGCAGAAACAGGTTGAATCTTGTAGGGCCTGAAGAAATGTCCAGAATATGGCGAAGGCACATTCTGGAGTCGGTGGCGTTCGCAGGATTTCTGAATGGTTCTTCTGTGATTGATATCGGTACAGGAGCAGGATTCCCCGGTTTTATTCTGGCCCTTCTTGGTCTTGATGTTGTGCTTGTTGAACCGAGACGGCGGAGGTGTGCGTTTCTTGAGGTGGTTGCAAGGGAGTGCGGGATTAAATGCTCTATCATTGAGAAGAGAATAGAGAATGCAGGGCCATTCTTACCTGGTACAGAGTTTACGGCAAAATCAGTAAAGGACCCGTTCACTCTTATTTCTCTTATAGCAAAAACAGAATGCTCCTCTTTCAGGCTTCTCACAAGAGCTTCTGACAGCAAACTTTCCGGTAAAAAAGGATTCCTGCTGACAAAACTTCCTGTTCCTCCGCTTGACCGTCCGGGATTTTTAGTGCAGTATTCGCATTCCTGAAAACTGAAAGGTATGCTATCAATGACAAGAATTCTTGCTGTTGCCAATCAGAAAGGCGGGGTTGGCAAGACAACAACTGTAATCAACCTGGGAGCCAGTATAGCTGTTCACGATAAAGATGTTCTGGTGATAGACCTGGATCCCCAGGCAAATGCCACCAGCGGACTTGGTCTGGAGGAGGCAGTTTCCTGTGGAGTACATGAGTTTATCTCAGGAGACAAGACCCTTGAGGAGTGTATTAAAAAAACAGAGATTGATGGTCTTTTCGTAGTTCCAGGTTCAAGGCATCTGGCTGGTACTGAGATAGAACTTGCAGCCCAGGATGAAAGAGAGTTTTTTCTTGCCAGGGCGCTGAAAGCAGCAGACCTGAGCAGATATGATTTTGTTCTTATAGACTGTCCTCCATCCCTTGGTCTTCTTACTGTTAATGCACTTGTTGCTGCTGATGGTGTTATTCTCACAGTACAGAGTGAGTACTACGCCCTTGAAGGGCTTTCTCACCTTATTGAAACAATCAAGAGAGTGAAAGGAGCCTGGAACAGAGCGCTGATGATTTTCGGTGTAGTGCTGACAATGTATGATAAGCGACTGAAATTGAGTCGTGAAGTAGAACTGGAAACTGCAGAACATCTTGGTGGAATTCTTTTTAACACCAGAATACCAAGAAATGTTCGTCTCAGTGAAGCACCGAGTTTCGGCAAGCCGGTGATTCTGTATGATGCCTACTCCTCCGGCGCAAAAAGTTATATGAGCCTTGCCAGAGAGGTTATATCCAGATGAAGAAAAAGAAAGCTTTAGGCAGAGGCCTTAATGCGCTGCTTCCTGAGATGTCTGTCTCAGATGAAAAGTCCGGTAAACCTGCAATGGTCAGTGTGGATCTCATTGACCCTAATCCTTTTCAGCCTCGAATTGATTGGGATGAACAGGAGCTTGAATCTCTTTCAAGGTCCATAAGCCAGCAGGGCATTCTGCAGCCCCTTGTTCTTCGTAAAGCTGATCAGCGATTTCAGCTCATAGCAGGAGAAAGACGGCTGAGGGCTTCCAGGCTGGCAGGGCTTTCTGAAGTGCCGGCCTTTATCAGGGAAGCTGATGACAGGCAGATGATGGCACTTGCTCTTGTAGAGAACATTCAACGGCAGGACCTGAATCCCATGGAGAAAGCAGAAGCATTCAGCCGCTTTTGTGCAGAATTCAACCTGACCCAGGATGAACTTGGAAAGCAGGTTGGCATCAGCAGGTCTGCAGTAGCAAACTTTCAGCGGCTGATGGAACTCCCTGATGATGTAAAAACAATGCTGAGATCCGGAGAGCTTTCCATGGGTCACGGAAGGGCTCTTCTTGCGCTTAAAACCTCAGATGCAATGGTAAGAATGGCAAGACAGTCTATTTCAAGAGGATACAGTGTTAGAGCTGTGGAAGAAGAGGTAAGAAAAACTCTTTCGGGAAAGAAAAAAACCAGAACTGCTGCAAAGGTTGTGCCTGAAATAAGACAGCTTGAAAAGGAGCTTCAGAGGCATCTGAGTACCAGAGTAGTGCTGAAGGATTCAGGAGGAAAGGGGAAACTGGAGATAGAGTATCAGTCTCTGGACGAACTGGACAGGATTCTTCATATAATAAGAGGTCGGTAGAGACCGGATAAAGCAATTCAAAATAACTCGGAGGAGAAAATGGCTTACAAAATCAGCGATTCATGCATCGGTTGCGGCGCCTGTATGGGAGAATGTCCAGTTGATGCTATTGAAGAAGGCACACCTTTTGTTATTGAAGCTGCTTCATGCATCGATTGCGGCGCGTGTGCTGCTGTATGTCCTGTGAGTGCCATAGAAGCACCCTGATAATTCTGTCTGCTTCTGAACGGTATTTCAGAGAAGGGATATTCAGAATCAACTGATTATGTAATTTTACTTCCAGCTGACTGAATAGCTTTTTCTGATTACTGAGGTTATCGTCTCTGAAAAAATCAGAGAGCAGTATAGACACAGCAAGACCTCTTTTTCTGCAGGGGAAGAGGTCTTGCTACATGTTTTTCATAAGAAAGGTGTAGAGCTGAAAGAGTTCATCTACCATTATTTTTGCACTGAATGGTTTCAGGTCGCGGTCCACCGAGGCAAGGAGTTTTTTACCGGTTTCAGGTGACTCAATCAGTTTGATAAGACCATTGGAAAGACAGTTGATGTCGCCATGAGCGCAGAGAAAACCATTTTTATGTCCGTTAACCAGTTCTGCAATTCCACCTACATCTGTTGCAACTACCGGTATTCCAACTGCAAGAGCTTCAAGCATGGCTCTTGGAAGCCCTTCGCTTCTCGAAGTGAGCAGAAAGGCATCAAAGGCAGGCAGAATGTCTGAAACATCTTTACGGCTACCAAGCAGAAGAAAGTTGTTCTCTAAGCCTTTTTCTTTGATATAGTTATGCATATAACCTTTTAGCGGACCATCTCCGACTATCACAAACATTACATCAGGAAACTGTTTACTGACCTTTAATGCAACATCCACAATTGCCTCAGGATGTTTCTGCGGAGCAAGTCTGATAACTGTACCGACTATTGGTATATTTTGATCAAGATTCAGCATTTTTCGTGATTCTGAACCTGTTCCCCGTTTGGCCAGAAAAGACTCGAATTCGACCCCGCTTCGAATAAGCTGGTAGTCTTCAGGTTTGCCGATACCCCAGTTAACTCCCTTCAGGATGTCATGGGGACTCACAACAATATTTGAGTCAGCCAGCTTGTAACCGATTCTTTCAAGTGCTGCGTAAAATGCCTTTTGCAAAGGAGGCATTGTATCAAAAAATGACCATCCATGAACTGTTTGAACTATTTTAACAGGTGTTTTGGCAGCGGTAGCTGCAAGCCTTCCAAGAAATTTTGCTTTGGATCCGTGGGTATGAACTATGGAGAATTTGTGCTCATCAATAATTTTCTTTATTTCAAAATAGGCTCTTATGTCATGATAGGGTGATAGTTTTCTTATCAGGTGGGGAGCGGTGTATACAGGAATGCCGTACTTTTCAGAGAGATCACTGAAAGTTCCTTCAGGAGAGATTTCAGGACCTGTGAGAACAGATGAGGGATACCCCATTTTTGTAATCTCACGGCAGCTGATAAGGGTGTTCATCTGAGCACCGCCTACTGCCATTTTCGTGATAATGTGAAGGATGGTTGTTTCAGGCATATCAGTTCTTTCCAGGCCCTGTTTTTCTGAAGAAAAGGCATAGTCTGTAGAAAACAGAGGTAAGCACAGTAAGACCGGAATAGAAAAGAGGGCTGATGAAAACACACCCGATAATCCAGAAGACAAGAACAGGTATCAGCAGTTTTTTTACATGCCAGCTCAGTGGTTTAAGTTCTCTGGAGCCATAGGAGTTGTAATCTCTGAACAGGTCTTCTGCAAAGCTGAAGAGCACCACTGAGATCGCTGTAAGAAATAGATGAAGGGGCATTCCTCCTGCAAGAGCCTGATTGTCTGCAAAGGCCAGGAGAGCCGTGATGAAAGGCAGCAGCAGAAGTCCTGAAAGAAGAAAGTACCCTGCCCATACAAGGGCACGATCAGCGTCAAAATTCTCCCTTGCAGTAAATCTGCGCAAGAGAAACCTAGAGAGCCTGAAAAGACCCATAAGAACCAAAACAACTCCGAGTACTATGCCGTAATCCAGAAGACGCTCTTCCACTAGGATTTCCTTCCTTTACGCATCTGATGAATGAATCCCCATATGCATGTGCCTGTCAGTATGAGAATATAGGCAGCGTTGTCTGCTGAAACCCTTATCCAGCCAAGCAGGTTAACTGATCCTGAAGCGAGAAGTATACCGCCAAATAGAGCAGTAAGTACAGAGAAGACCAGATTTCTGAACAGATATACAAGGCTTCCGCCTAGAAAGGCGCCGAGAATTCCGAAAATAAGAGAAGATTCAGGAAAGATAAGATGTACCAGAACAAAACCGAGAATAGCCCCGGCAGCGAAAAAAAACAGCCGATAAAGAACAGATACAAGTACAGCAGCAGCAATGCCCAGTATAACCGGTGCCCATCTGATGATATCAGGATTATCGGTAAACGATAAAACTATACCCCCGCCGTACAGGAAACCGGCAGCCAGTGAAACAATAACCAGCGCCAGTGGAACAAGTTTCCTGCCGTGAAAGGCAAGAGCAAATCCGGCGAGTACCATAACTACAGGCACAACCAGAGGGTCGTACATGACTATTTCACCTGGCATTCAGTCTTTCCTTCATAAAATTATTCAAAGTATTTATAGATCTAATCTCCATTGATATTCCTGATGATTCAAATTTGTCATTGTATCCGTTTCTCACAAGTATTACAGGCATTCCCGCAGATTGCGCCGCCTTTACGCCCTTCAGAGCATCCTCTATCACAAGACATTTTTCCGGTTTTACTTCCAGTACTTCAGCTGCCCTGAGAAAGATATCAGGAGCAGGTTTTGATCTCAGTCCTTCTCCTCCCACAACAGGAGGGAGAGTTTTCATTTCAGTTGATGCTATGGCTCTTACAAGACTGCTCTCTGTATTTGAAGCTATTGCACATTTTTTCAGTTTGCATGCCATGCTCACAGCCTCTGCAGCGCCGGAAAACAGAGGAATGCTTCCTGAAAGGCAGAATCTGGAATAGATTTCTTTCTGCTGGGCCCTGGCCTGGGACTGGGAGGTATTGTCTATCACAAGACCTGTTCTTTCCATTTCTCCTTTAAGCCCCTGGCCCAGATAGGCCCAGTATTTCCAGTAGTCTTTTTCTGACACTGAGTGGCCGAATTGAACCAGCACCTGATTCCATGAGGAACGGTAAAACGGTTCGCTGTCTGCCAGAACGCCGTCAAAATCAAAGAGAACCGCTTCAGTTCTCTTCCAGAGCTTCAGAAGGGTCAATGTTCTCCCTGCAGGTCTGGTTGATCAAGTGCTTTTCAACAATAGTATCATATCCATTATTCTGCTCAATTTCCATAGAGGAGGTTTTAACCTTGCTTAGAAATTTCGAAGAAATCCGTCAGGCTGCCAGGTCTGTCAGCGGTTCCCGGGCTGCTGTTCCCATGGGACACGACCCTGCATCCCTTGAAGCTCTTATTCAGGCTTCTGAATCCGGCCTTGCCGGAAGTATAATCATAGGGCCTTCTTCAGGGGTGAAAGAGTCCCTCGAGGTTCTTGGAAAGAAGCTGCCTGACGACATAACCGTTCAGGATTGTCAAGATGCAGAAACCGCTGCAAAAGAGGCTGTAAGGCTTGTAAGTACAGGAGAAGCCAGCATGCTTATGAAAGGGCTTCTTAAAACTTCCGTTTTTCAGAACGCAATTCTTGACAAGGAAATAGGTCTGAGAACCGGTAGAGTCCTCAGCCATGTGGCAGTGGTTCACGCACCGAAACAGAAAAGACTGGTGGGAATCACAGACGGGGGAATGAACATTCGTCCTGACCTGAATGAGGTAAAGCAGATAGCATGGAATGCAGGAGAGGTTATGGTAAAGCTTGGAGCTGAGAAACCTCTTATAGCCCTCCTCGCTGCTGTGGAGGTGGTTAATGAGAAAATGCCTGAAACAGTTCTTTGGGAGAAGCTGGCAGCAGAAGGTATAGATGGAGCTGAAGTTGCCGGCCCTGTTGCTGTAGATGGAGCAATGGACCCTGAAGCTGCACGAATAAAGAACATGACAGGGCCTGTTGCCGGCAGAGCCAATGTTCTTGTTACACCTGATATTGCAAGCGGCAACATCTTTGCAAAGGGCTTCATGTACATGACAGACACCCAGGTAGGCGGTCTGATTGCCGGTGCCGCCGCACCGGTGGTTATGCTGAGCAGATCTGATGCTGCAGAGACCAAGCTCAACAGCCTGGCCCTGGGAGTTGTTGTTGCAGGAGGGTCCAAATGACCCAACGGCTGATACTCGCAGTAAACCCTGGCGGCACCTCAACCAAGGCAGGGTTGTACAGGGAAGATGAGATGCTTTTTGATGAGAACATTCATCACGAAGCTGAAGACCTTGCAGCTTTCGGATCAACATACAGGCAGATGAACTTCAGAAAAGACCTGGTGCTTGAGGTTCTCAAAGACAAGGGCTACTCTGTAGAAGATCTCACAGCTGTTGTTGGCAGAGGGGGCACTTTCAAGCCTCTTAAGAGCGGAACTTATCGTGTTAACCAAAAACTCCTTGATGATATCCGTGACGGTTCAACTCTTCAGGCAGATCATCCCTCAAACCTTGGTGCGCCTATTGCATGGGCAATTGCCGGAGACTCAGGTATTCCTGCCTACTTCGTGGATCCTGTATGTGTGGATGAAATGATTGATGAGGCCCGTTATTCCGGGCATCCGCTTCTGCCAAGGAAGAGCCTCAGTCACGCTCTTAACATCAGAATGGTTGCTTACAAGGCATCTGCCCGAATGAACAAGCCCCTGAATGATTTGAACCTGGTGGTAATGCATCTTGGAAGCGGTATCAGTGTTAATGCCCTTGAAAAAGGCAGAATGATAGATACCAACAATGCCAATGACGGAGGCCCCTTCAGCTCTACAAGAACAGGCGGCCTTCCTGTGACAGGCCTGATGAAGCTCTGTTTCAGCGGAAAGTACTCTGCAGCTGAATTGAAAAGGATGCTTCTTAAACAGGGTGGTGTTTATGCTTATCTCGGAGATGAGCATGTGGGCCGTATATGGGAAAAGGTAGAAGCAGGGGATAAAAAAGCCGACAGCGTTCTAAGAGGAATGATATATCAGATGGCCAAAGAGGCCGGTGCCATGGGAGCAGCCCTTAAAGGCAGAGTGGATGCGGTTGTCATTACAGGAGGCATGGCATATAACTCATGGGTTACCGAACAGTTGGAACAGTACCTCTCCTATCTCGGCAAGATCATGGTGTTCCCTGGCGAAGCAGAACTGGAAGCTCTCACCAGAGGGGTTCTCCGTGTTCTTGACGGAGTCGAGGAAGTGAAGGAATACAAGTAACGAAAGGTGCGGAATGAGGAAAAAACTCAATGAAACCACATCAGGCAGGTTGTTCCTCTCCGGAAACGAGGCAATAGCCAGAGGTGCCTGGGAGAACGGAGTTCATTTTGCCAGCTCCTATCCCGGTACTCCCTCAACGGAGATAATGGAGACCATCGGAGAAGAGTATCCTGAAATTGATGCACAGTGGGCTCCTAATGAAAAAGTAGGTATGGAGGTTGTTGCAGGTGCTTCATTCGGAGGAGCCAGAGTACTTACCTCTATGAAGCATGTAGGTCTTAATGTTGCTGCCGACCCGTTCTTTACCTTGAGCTATATAGGTGCAACAGGTGGTATTGTTGTTGTCAGTGCAGACGATCCCGGAGTTCATTCTTCACAGAACGAGCAGGACAACAGGCTGATGGGGAGGGCTGCCAAGGTTGTGGTAATTGAGCCTTCCGACAGCCAGGAAGCCAAGGATTTCACAGGTTATGCTCTGGAAATAAGCGAGAAATTCGACACTCCTGTTCTTCTTCGGGTCACAACCAGAGTCTGTCACTCAAAAAGTCTGGTGAATGTAGGGCCCAGAAAAGAGATAAAAGTTCAGGGATACACAAAGGACATCGCCAAGAGGGTTCCTATTCCTGCCCATTCAAAAGTAATGCATTCCAAAGTAATTGAGAGACTGAAAAAGCTTGAGGAATGGGGAGTCGATTCGCCGCTGAACAGAATTGAGATGGGGGATAAATCTCTTGGAATAATCACAAGCGGTATCAGTTACCAGTATGTGAAGGAAGTTTCTCCTGAAGCCAGTGTTCTCAAACTCGGTATGACCAATCCTCTTCCCTGGAAGCTTATCAAGAAGTTCATCGATAGCGTGGACAGAATCATGTTCGTGGAAGAAGGAGAGCCCTATCTTGAAGAACGAATCCGTTCAAGATTCCTTGTGGACGGAATCGGTTCCGATGTGATTCCTGTGGAGAGCGAGCTTAATCCGGAGATAGTAAGAAACGGAATACAGAATGGAAAACAGCTGCCTCTGACCTATTCAAGTGTGGAGCTTCCGGGAAGACCTCCTGCCCTCTGTCCAGGATGCCCCCACAGAGGAGCCTTTCATTCCCTTTCAAAACTTCGTGCCAGTTCCACAGGAGACATAGGATGTTACACTCTCGGGCTCATGCCTCCATACAATGCACTTGAGACAGTTGTATGCATGGGTGCTGCAGTAGGAGTTCTTGCAGGAATAGAAAAAGCCGTAGGCAAAGAGAATATGCCAAAGCTGGTGGGAGCCATAGGTGAATCAACCTTCGTTCACTCGGGGATTACCGGGCTTATAGATATGGTCTATAACGGAAATACCGGCACTGTGATGATAATGGACAACAGCCTTACTGCAATGACAGGCGGTCAGCAAAACCCTACAACTGGCAGAACCCTTCGTGGAGCACCTGCTCCTGTTCTTGATCTGGAAGCCATGGTTCACGCCTGCGGCGTAAAGCATGTCCGTACAGTTGACCCTCATAATCTCAAGGAAATGAAAAAGGTTCTCATGGAGGAGTTCGACAGGGACGAACTTAGTGTTATTATCACAAAGCGTTCCTGTATAATGGCATACAAACCCAAGCGAAAGACAGTGGCTGTTCACGATCCTGCCAAGTGCATACACTGCAAGCTCTGTCTGAAACTGGGATGCCCCGCCATCAGCTGGAACAGCGAGGAAAACATTCCGGTTATTAACGAAATGCTCTGCTGGCCCAACTGCAACCTGTGTGTTCAGGTGTGTCCCAAGGATGCCCTGTCCAAGGATCTTGAGGGGGTAATCTGATGGAAAAAGTCAAGAATGTGATACTTTGCGGTACAGGAGGCCAGGGCATTCTTCTGGCAAGCGAAGTCCTCTGCAGCGCAGCCTGGAGAGCTGGCTTCGATGTGAAAAAGAGTGAAGTGCACGGCATGGCACAGCGGGGCGGTGCTGTTTCCAGCCATGTCCGTTTCGGAAGCAGAGTGCACAGTGTGCTTGTGGAAAAGGGTGCTGCAGATATTGTACTTGCAATGGAGAAGATGGAAGCTCTCAGATGGGCTGAGTTCCTGTCCCCTGAAGGTAAACTGATTGCCTGTGATCTGCGAATTGACCCTATGACTGTGAACACCGGCCAGGCAACCTATCCTGAAGTTAACAAAATACTTGAGGAGATGAATATTCCCAATCTGATGATACCTGTACTGGATATTGCCAGGGAGCTGGGGAATATGAGAGTTGTTAATGTGATTCTTCTTGGAGCAGCTTCGAAGCAGCTTCCTGAAATAGCTGAGGAACACTGGCTGGCTGCCATTGAAGAGCGGGTTCCACCAAAAGCTCTTCAGGTGAATATAGAGGCATTCAGAAGAGGAAAAGCGCTTTAGCATGGAATGGGTTCTGGGTGTCATTATGGGAGTGGCTCTTGCTGCTGCATGCGGATTTCGAGTTTTCATTCCCATGCTGGTTATGAGTATTGCCGCCCATACCGGACACCTTGAACCTGTTGCCGGGTTTCAGTGGATAGGAAGCTGGCCGTGTTTAGTCTGTTTCATTATAGCTACTGTTGTGGAAACCCTGGCCTACTTTATTCCAGTGGTAAGCAACGGCCTTGATACTATTGCAACACCTGCTGCCTCTGCGGCAGGTACAATTCTTGTGGCTTCTCTAATCGGTGATATTTCTCCAGTATTAAGGTGGATACTGGCAGCCATTGCCGGTGGAGCAGTTGCAGGGAGTGTTCAACTGACAACTGTTGCAGCCAGGTCGGTTATTACACCGGTTGGAGGTTCAGGGGTGATAGCTGTACTGGAGGACGGGGCAGCGGTGGTCACATCTGTCCTTGCTGTCGTGGCTCCGATTATGGCTATTTTACTGATAATGGTCATGGCTTACCTGTTTTTGCGAAGGAAACAAAAACTAAGACTCGGGATATAGCAGAAGAAACCAACTTATGAATAAGGAGCTTGTATGATTTTTCTTGCGGCAGCAATGCTCATGGCTAATATGCCTGGAGCGGTTGTACTCAGTGAGGTGATGTACAATCCTGACGGCAAAACCCTTGGTCTTGATGAACACATGGAGTGGATTGAACTCTACAATTCCTCGGCAGAAGCGGTTAACCTTGCAGGAATGATGCTCAGCGACGGCAACAACCAGCTTTATCTGGGGCACTATCTTCTTGCTCCTGATACCTACGGGGTTGTATGCGCCAACCAGTCCTCATTTGAAGCAGCTTACGGTACAGAGATAAGAGTGATTCCATGGAGCGGTGAATGGACGCGTCTCAGAAACTCCAGTGACGAGATCATCGTGTACTCGGAAGACGGAACTGTTCTTGAAACCCTTCGATACGATGAGAACTGGGGAGCAGATGGAACAACGCCTTCTCCAGCAGACGGAGGTGGTGCATCTCTGGAGAGAATTGATCCTTCAGGTCCCAATGACGATACAAACTGGAAACCTTCAGAGGATTATGCCAATCCCACCGCAGATGACGGCGGTAATGCTGTTTGCTGGGGAACTCCAGGGGAAGCCAACACCGCAGGAAACTAGTTTATTCAAAGATACCCCTCCTTGAAATAAACTTAAAGAATTGCAGGATTGAGAATCCTGCCATTCCTGCTATGGAGAGAGTTTTTCAGAGATTGCTGTATTCTTTCTGAAGCAGCTGCACTTTCTTCACAGCCTGCTGTTTATCTCATTCTTTTCAGCAGAGTCCTAGACATAATGGTTGGACCACCACCGCTGATCAGGGTACCTTACCCTTGTCAGTAACTAGGGCTTGATGATCAACCCATCATCCCACTCAGCCCCGGCCATGCATACCTGACCAGTCCAGTTTGACCCAAAGGACATCCAGTAACAAGCAGGCTTTCAGACTGTGATAAATCCTCATAAGGTATGAGGAAGCACCCTCCCTCAACAGCCTCTCAAGATTCATTACCAGGTAGACCATGCTGATCACAGTCTCGCTCGTTTCCCGGAGCTTGGTCATTACCCGGTCGGTTGAATACCTCCGCTTACCTTCTCC
>PDSZ01000037.1 GCA_002748705.1 Candidatus Fermentibacterota bacterium | reverse complement strand
ATCATGATATCAGCAAGATAGTACAGTGGCTTAAGGGGATAAGCTCCAGAGTCTTACTACAGGAGTTTCCTCATTTACGAAAGAAGTTCTGGGGCCGACACTTCTGGGCGCGTGGCTACCTTGCCGTAAGTACTGGCAACATCACCGACGAACTGATAAAGGCTTACATTGATGAACAGGAAGGTGAGCCCGTACAGGATGATAGTCGATTTCAAATCGACGGTTCATGAACCCCTCGACTTGTAGTCGAGGGTCGTTCAGTAATATAGCAGAATATTATATAAAGATGGAAGTGCAAGAATATGCAAGTAAAGGTGTGTCGCATATGTATGGTGTATGGTGTTTTTGTAGTGAATGCTATTATGAGGATAGAAATATGGAAGATATGAAAAAAGGATTGCATAGCTTTTACAAACAGTACTTTGGTAAGAGAGAGAAAAAAGAGAGTATAATAGAGTATAAGAATTCAATGAGTTCGAATACAAAAAGCAAAACACAAAGAACAAGAAGGAAAAATGCTATAAAGAAATATATAGTAGAAAATAAGTAAACGATAGGCAATGTAATATAACTAGGGCTTGGTGCTGGAGCCTTAACCCTTTACAGCACAACGGTATAAGGGTATATTAGGTGCATAGAAATGCACGCAATATGAGCATATTTGCTCAAAACCCTTGCACCTGGAGGTTCAATTGTATCAGCATAACAACCGTCAGTTGGAAATTGAGGCATTCAAGACTCCGTTCAGGCTCCGCGCTGGATACTGAGAACAGATGGGTCAGGCCGGCAAAGCTGGTTCCCTGGGATTTCGTGGAAGAAGTTTATCTTCGAAGTCTCAGGAGAAGCCAACGAGCTATTTTCGGCAGATTCGTGTTCGGTTTCAATGTCAACAGAGCTATGAAGATGAGCACATCAGGAACGCAATAGAGGATAAGATCGGAGAAGGTAAGCGGAGGTGTTCAACCGACCGGGTAATGACCAGGCTTCGGGAAACGAGTGAGACTGTAATAAGCATGGTCTGCCTGGTAATGAATCTTGAGAGGCTGTTGAGGGAGGGTGCTTCCTCATACCTTATGAGGATTTATCACAGTCTGAAAGCCTGCTTGTTACTGGAAGTCCTTTGGGGCGAACTGGACTGGTCGGTATGCAGGCCCGGGGCTGAGTGGGATGATGGGTTGAACATCAAGCCCTGGAATAGATAATAAGCCAATAATGTTATGAAAGTACACTGCTGAGGGGGAACCCAAGTGGCAAGTTCCTGATCTGATTCATCTGAAAGCTTCGTCAGCATCAGTCTGTTTTCGTTTTTCTGAAGGTGGCATCAATTCCCAGGGGGATGCTCTGCAGAGCATTCAGTATGGTAGCCCGGCGATGTTTGCGGTACACATGAGAATATGCCATATTATGCAAAGATTGAAGTGACTTGGGAAGGTGTTTCCAGTGGGAGCAAAGGATCTGAGAGGTTATGTTAGTTCGCTTGTAAGTGATGGGGAGTACTGTTTTACCACTTCACAGGCTGTGGTCTCTATTGGCAAGTCTCTGGAGTCTGTCAGGGCTGGGATCAGGTATCTGAGAAGAGATAAATTGATTGCCACTCCAACAAGAGGATTCCATGTGATCGTACCTCTGGAGTACAGGATTACAGGGTGTCCTCCTGCGTCTTTCTTCATTGATCAGATGATGAACAGTCTGGGACTGAACTACTATGTCTGTCTCCTGTCCGCTGCTGAGCGGTATGGAGCATCTCATCAGAAGCCCCAGATGTATCAGATAATGGTAGAGAAACCCAGAAGAGATACTGTCTGCGGGAACCAGAGAATACGATACATAGTCAGAAAAGACTTGACTGGTATGCCTGTGAATCGGCTGAACACTCCTACAGGAACTGTAAGATTTGCCACGCTGGAGCTGACCCTGCTGGAGATGTTCGGCTTCCCGGTACAGTCTGCAGGATTGAGCAATGCCGCTACTGTTGCTCTTGATCTGGCTGATCAGGTAGATCCTGAGAAGTTGCTCAAGGCTGCCAGCGTGTGTCCTGCAAGCTGGGCTCAAAGGCTGGGTTATGTGCTTGATCTCTCAACTTCATCAGCCTCAGCCGATGTGTTGAACTCTTTCGTTCAGGAAGAAGCTGAAAGTTATGCTCTGCTGAGACGATCTGCCCTGCCAGGTTCAGCTGAGAAGTCCAAGAGGTGGAAACTGATCCTCAACACCGAAATGGAGCCTGAGCAGTGATTCCAAGAGCGGCAGTACAAGCCTGGAGAAAACATGCTTTGTGGAGCTTAGACCAGCAGGTGGAGCTGGATCTTGTTATCACAAGGAGCTTGATAGAGATCTTTCGAGTACCGGAGCTGTCTGAACGGCTGTGTTTTCGGGGTGGGACAGCACTCTACAAGTTACACCTCTCTCCTGCGCCGAGATTCTCCGAGGATATTGACCTGGTGCAGAGACATCCTGAACCGATTGGTCAGACTCTGGATACCATTCAGGATGTGCTCAACCCCTGGTTGGGCGTTCCACGCAGAAAGTTCGGAGAGGGTAGAGCAACCCTGGTTTACAGGTTTCTTTCAGAAGATTCACATCCAGGAAGTCTTCGATTGAAGATAGAGATTAACACCAGAGAGCATTTCCATGTGATGCCCATCCAGCCAGTTTACCTTACTGTTGACAGTCTGTGGTTTCGAGGTGGAGCTGAAGTAACCGGGTACTCACTGCCTGAACTGCTGGGCACGAAACTCAGAGCGCTTTACCAGAGAAAAAAGGGGAGAGACCTGTTCGATCTCTCGCAGTTCATCAGTAACGGAAATGTAAGCTGCTCTGAAATAGTCAGGTGTTTCCAGAGATACACCTCTGAAGAAAGCAGACACATAACGAGAGCTGTGTTTGAGGAAAACCTTTTAGCCAAGAAAGCAGATCCCGACTTCAGAGCAGATGTTTTTCCATTATTGAGAAATGGGGTTGAGTGGAGCTTCGAAGATGCCTTTGAATGCGTGATGGAATCACTTGTGTCTCTTCTGCCAGGTGAACCCTGGCAGGGTACTGTTGGTTAATAAGTATGGCTTGATGCTTAAGCTTTAACCCTTTACAGCGCAACATGATGATGGTATAGCAGGTGCATGGAAATGAACGCGATATGAGCATATTTGCTCAAAACCCCTGCACATTCAATTGTATCAGCATAACAACCGTCAGTTGGAAATTGAGGCCTTCAAGACTCTGTTCAGGACACCGCTGGATACTGAAAACAGATAGGTCAGGCCGGCAAAGCTGGTTTCCTGGGATTTCGTGGAAGAAATTTATCTTCGAAGTCTCGGGAGAAGACAGCGAGCCCTCTATGGCAGATTCGTGTCCGGTTTCAACATCAACAGAGCTATGAAGATGAGCGCATCAGGAACGCAATAGAGGGTAAGATCGGAGAAGGTAAGCGGAGGTGTTCAACCGACCGGGTAATGACCAGGCTTCGGGAAACGAGTGAGACTGTAATAAGCATGGTCTGCCTGGTAATGAATCTTGAGAGGCTGTTGATGGAGGGTGCTTCCTCATACCTTATACCTTATGAGGATTTATCACAGTCTGAAAGCCTGCTTGTTACTGGAAGTCCTTTGGGTCGAACTGGACTGGTCAGGTATGCAGGGCAGGGGCTGAGAGATTGAACAACAAGCTCAAATAAGAATTAGAGATTTAATAATGGAATAGAAGTCAAGGAAGCAGTTACTGAATTAGTCTAAGTTGCATTATTGCAAATAAAATTATAAAGATATGGTATAACAAGTCACTGCACTGGATTTTGCTCCGCTGCACTCTGTAACAACCAGTGAGTTCACTCGGTCACTCTTCAGAGATTGACATCTCAATCTCAAGCTGATACATTCTTACTGGTAAGACGATTGGCTTGAAATGATTGGAATGCTAATGAACACTTTAGCAACAACAAAGATGTCATCGAAGGGGCAAGTCGTAATTCCTGAGGAGATTCGGAATGCCCTTCATCTGAAGGCTGGAACGAAATTCGTCGTTATCGGCGAGGGAGATGTTGTTGTGCTGAAAACAATAACTCCTCCTCACTCTTCTGAATTCAAAGAAATGATTCTGAAAGCACGAGAAATCGCATACGAAGCAGGAATGACTCCTGAAGATGTTGAGAAGGCAATAAGTGAAGTGCGCTCGGGAAAAGCGAATCGTAGTTGATACAAATGTGATGATCTCCGCCGTTTTCTTCAAGGGGAAACCAGATGTCATTCTTGAAGCATGGAGAGCCGGCATCCTTGAGATAATCCTTTCCGCGGAAATTCTGGATGAGTATTCTGAAGTACTGAAAAGACTTTCCAAGAAGTATCCCACAATTGATGTATCCGGAATACTGTCTGTGTTCGCATCAGGCTGCAGGATTGTAGAACCGGAAGTAATAGGTGGGCAGATATGTGATGATGCCGACGATGACAAGTTTCTCGCTGCTGCAATTGGTGGAGATGCAGGAATAGTAATCTCAGGAGACAAGCATTTACTTGATGTCAATGGATATTCCGGAATTGAGATTTTAAGATCTACTGAGTTTATAGATAAATACTTGAGTGAACAATCGAATGCAGTAGAACGCCGTTAGTGGCTGAGCAAAGGAATGACATCTGCTGATTCGAAGCGTTGTGCAGAACATACAGCGATGGATAATTGCTCCTCTGCGAGGTGGTCGAACGAAGCAATCGCCGTCTTGTCCGCAGGATCAAGCAGACTGGATTCAAGCACAGTTCAGCAGTGGTGTCAGCTTCCCGAGGAATCGCAAATGTGATGATAGCAGAGAATCCTGCCTGCATTCAAGAGTGGAGGAGTAACCGGGATCCTTCTGCATTTCATCGGAGCAGGAAATGCTGGAGCTGGTACCGTCAGCGATGAAGCAGAACATCTGTTTGAGAATGCAGGCGATTCTCTGCCCCTTACTGCTCCGTATGATACTGTCCAGAAGCTCCTCCATGACCGGTAGCACATTATGCTGCCAATGTATCTTGAAAAAAGAGTCGGATCTGTTCTTGATGCAAACCTGTCTCCGGTTGTCTTAAATATCTTGGAAGGGATTTGCGCGTTCCTGAGAATTTGCGATATTTGCAATGGAGCGCTTTTCACTTGTGGTGTAAGTTTGCTGTTGCTTATATTGAATTTAGCATACCAATATACCTGCCAACAAATTAACCCGTCTCAAGGCCATGCGCTTCCTATAAATGGCTCAGGTTAGGATTCACACTTGGAGGTGTTGAAATAAATCTGAAGAGACATCTCGTGAATGCAGACTGTTACACGGATCTGAGGAGCCAGGAGCACAACATTGCTACTGTTAGATTTGTGAATGGCTTGATAAATGAAAATAGTCAATCCAGAGTGATTGGTTCATGTGCCAGGGCATTTCGAAGAGGGAGATGGGGCTTTGCATGTTGTCCCTACTCTGATCAAGAGGCCCTGGCAACGCTAGTGGTTAAGGCATCAAGAAACGCATTTAGTTTATCGTCCATTTCCCCTGGAAAACTAAAGGATATTCCTCCATCACCTGGATATGTTGTGAGGAACACAGAGCCTTCACCGATTTCCCCAAAGGAAGCTTTGGATTTCCTTCCTTACATTGATGCGAAGTTGATAAAGGGCTTTGAACGATTGTCTTCTAGGTCAATCAGCTATAGCCAATCAATTGAGAAAGTGCAGTTGGCTACATCTGATAAAGGGGAGAGAGAAACCCATATAGAGCGAATATTGCTTTCATTCTCGTTCACGCTTGATGGAGAACAAGGCAGATTTGTGCTTCACAGGAAATATTGGGATCGCAGGAAGATCTGTAGCTTCATAAGATCACCTGAACTACTCATAGAAGAGCTGACAGATCTCTACGAGGAGCTAATCCAGAAGAGTGAGGGAGCGCCGCCTATAGCGGGGATTCATGAGTGTATTCTTGGATCAAGCCTCACCGGAATACTTGCTCATGAAGCCATCGGGCATACCGTGGAGTCAGATTTTGTTAGAGCAGGTTCAAAGGCTGGCGACTTTCTAGGAAAAACGATTGCCAGTCCCTTGATTACCCTTGTTGATTTTGCCTTTGAATACCTTGGGCAACCTTGCCCGATGCCTGTCTTCATGGATGAGGAGGGGATTGTGGCCAGGGATGCAATAATCATCGACCATGGTGTTTTGAAGACATTCCTTCACAATCGTGAGTCTGCTGCTCTATTCGGAGTGGATCCAGCTGGTAATGGAAGGGCTGTGCAATTCAAGCAAGAGCCCCTGATACGGATGCGAAATACAGCTATTCTGCCAGTTAATAACGAGTTGGCCGAAATGATCGCTTCGATAGAGAAAGGTTACTACTTGATGGATTACTCTAACGGGCAGGCTGACATGACAGGTGAGTTTATGTTTTCTGTCAACCGTGGATATGAAATTGTGAATGGTAAACTTGGAAAGGCTATTCATGATACGACTGTTTCGGGCATCGCATTCGATATGTTGAAAACCGTGTCTGCTGTTTCAGATAGAATGGAGTGGACAAGCTCGGGATGCGGCAAGAAGTACGGCATCACCGTAGGTATGGGTGGTCCCGATCTGAAATGCAGACTAAGGATTGGAGGTTGATTTATTGAAAGTGATAGATCCTCTCCACAGAAGTATTGAAGCAATGTCAGAAGCAGGTTTCAGTGATTTTGATCTATAGGTACAAGAACTGAAAAAAAGTAAAGTGAGATGTGACAATGCAATATCCATTCAGCGCAGTTGTTGGCCAGGATAAGGCAAAAACTGCATTGATTCTGTCAGCCGTAGATCCTGATATGGGTGGTGTACTGCTGACTGGTCAGAAAGGAACAGGGAAATCAACCCTGGTGAGGGCATTCCCTGGTATTCTACCTTCTCTGAAGGTTAACAGTTGCTCTTACAACTGCTCACCAGATGATTCACAGCTCTGTCCTGAATGCAGCTGCGGAGATACAGAAACGCATTTGTTGGAGCCCCAACTGGTGAATGTACCTCTTGGCAGCGATGAGGCCAGTCTGCTTGGTGCAATAAGGATGGATACCCTGTTGAGAGAGGGTACTGTGGAGTTCGAACCGGGTCTGCTTGCCAGAGCGAACAACCAGGTGCTCTACATCGATGAGGTGAACCTTCTTCCTGATCATGTGGCTGATAACATCCTTGACTGTGCCGCATCCGGGGTGAACACCATAGAGAAGGACAATGTTTCCATAACCCACCCTGCCAGATTTGTCCTGATCGGTACAATGAATCCTGAGGAGGGACGCCTCAGACCTCAGATACTGGACAGGTTCGCATTGAGTGTTCCCATTGCGACAATAGAGAAGTCTGAGCAGAGGATAGACATAATTAACAGAGTCCTTGCCTTCAGTGAGGATCCTGCAGCGTTCTGCAAGGCATTCAGCGGAGCCGACCATAGAATCAGAGCAAGGATCAGTCAGGCAAGAAAACATCTTTCCGCAGTGCAGATGCCTGTGGGAATACTGGCAACAGTAGCCGGCGCAATGGCTGAGCTGCAGCTTGACGGCCAGAGGGCTGATATCGTCACTCTGAAGGCTGCGAAAGCACTTTCTGCCTACCAGGGTAAAGATGTAGTGGATCTGGACAGCCTTCATGCGGTTGCCCCTCTCAGCGTTGGTCACAGGACCAGGCAAGGCGGGTACAGGAACGCACCGGAGGAAAAGGAGATCCTTCAGGCCCTTAAGGAGGCTCATTCCAAGTTCGGAGGGAAAAAGAATTCCGGTAGGATGTGGTCCTTCTCCGAAGCCATTGGTTCCCAGGAGTGATACCTTACTTTCAGAAGGATGCAGCGCTTGCCGCCTACATTCTGGCAGTTGACCCAAGGGTTGGCGGATTGCTCCTCAAAGGCGCACTTGGCAGTGGAAAAACACTTCTGATGAATGAGTTCGCCAAGTGGATACGATCCGTCCGAATTCCCCTTGGATCTGAAGTTGAAGCTCTCACGGGAAGCATTAACATCCAGGCCCTGCTCTCAAAGGGTGAAGTTTTACGGAAGACAGGTCTCCTTGATGGAGATGATCAGGCGGTACTTCTCGTTGAGCATCTTGACCTGTTCAATGATGACATCCAGGATTTGATACTCTCATGTGGTAAACCGGTGATGGCCACCGTCTCTGGGAGCGAAGAGATAAGAGGTCGTCTTCTTGACCGGTTCGGTCTGTGCGTGGAGATGAGCAGTCTCAAAGAACCTGACCAGAGACTGTCGGTACTTTCCTGTCACTTTTATGGGGGAGAAGATGAGATACCGGGAACATTGCTTGCCGAAGCCTTTAACCGACTTGATCAGATAAGGATCCCGGGCTGGTATACGAGAGCATGTGCTTTCACCTGTTCAGCTTTGCGAATAGCAGGACACAGGGCTGAGGTAGCATTATTCCGTTCCGGTATTGCACTTGCTTCGTTGCAGGGGACTTCATCGGTTGAGAAAAAGCACCTTGAAACAGTAGCTCCTATGGTCCTGGGACACAGATCTGCTAGAGAATCCGGAGGTTTCCCTGAGGTTGCTGAAGTACTGAAAGCGGTTAACTTTGCCTGCGAGATGGCAATGAGAGGAGAGAAGGAGATAGTCTCCAACCGCATGAAGGAGCTTACCGAGAGAATACTGGACCAGGTGCAGAACTCAATACATAACACACCATCTACTACACAGGTGAGAGGCCTCGATTATGTGGAACCCGAGGTTGGAGCTCTCGGCAGGCTTTCCCAGCAGATGCGCAACAAGTTCTTCAGGGAGGTAAAGATGTTCTCCTCTGGTAGGAACTCGTCTGGAGCAGGGAGCGGTTCAGAGTCTAACCGGATGCAGGAAGACAACGATTCAGGCAGGCCGGTGAAGCCGGTTAAGGCTGAAACCATCCGAGAGATGAATCCCCTGCTTTCAGTGAAAGCAGCTGCAATGGACGGAAAGAGACTGCCCATAGTCCCACTTGAGAAGCACTACTGGCGAAAATGGAAGACCGCATCGAAAACAAGGGCGGTATGCATGCTGGCTGTAGATGGCAGCAGGTCATCGCAGGAATACATGGGAGACCTGGGTTACATTCTGGACGGCCTTTTCAACAAGGTTTTTCACCGATCGTCTAGGGTAGGTTTGGCAGTGATCAGGAACGGCAAAGCTGTCATGCACTTTGCACCCACAAGGAACAGACTACGGGTATTCGGCAGATTGAATGATTTGACGCCAGGTGGAGCGACTCCACTGGATGAGCTGCTGTCCTTATCCGGTAGCGAGTTAAGACGCAGCTCCCGGTCAGAGGCAGAGCAGAGATTCATTATCCTCTTGTCAGACTGTTTTCCAGAACCAGTTCCTGTGGGCGATGTATGGAACAGTGACATCTACGGCAGGGTGAGAAAGCAGGCTGTGAATCTTGGCAGACAGGGAATACCGGTACTGGTCATAGATCCCATGCAGATAAGCAGACAATCAGCTGATGACTCCCCAGGACGCAGACTCGGTAGGTTCATTGCCCATAAGACCGGGGGCAAACATGTTACCTTTGCCAAGGAATCTCAGTACGACATCTTCGGAGCACTCAAAGAGTCCGCTCTGAAACCGAGATTTGTTTCCCTGAACTCAGGAGAGGGCACATTGCGTTCCAGCCAGTTTGCCGAGAGTAATTCACTGGCTCATCTTCTACAACATTTGGGTTCAGTGTAATGGCACCGCCTTCCCGGCTGCTGTTGCTCTTGATCTGACTGATCAGGTGGCTCCTTAGAAGTTACTTAAGGCTGCCAGCGTGTGCCCTGAAAGCTGGGCTTAAAGGCTGGGTTATGTGCTTGATCGCTCAAGTTCATCAGACTCAGCCGATGCGTTGAACTCTTTCGTTCAGGAAGAAGCTGAAAGCTATGCTCTGCTGAGACGAACTGCCCAGCAAGGTTCATCAGAGAAGGCCAAAAGGTGGAAACTGATCCTCAACACGGAAATGAAGCCTAAGTTGTGAATCCTTCTGGTTTGGAGTTTCAGCACTTCCTGGGAGCTCCTGTAATCTCCTGCTGCCAATAGTGCTTCCTGCACTTACCTTTGCAGTCTCTTTCATGCATGTTTGAAATGGTGTCCGGGCATCGGCTTTCTTCCGTACAGGAATGTGGTAATCTTTACAAATAAATCCTGTGTCCGGGCTCCTCCTTGTTCAATCCTCCTGATTTTTTCCTATCCCTTTTACTCTCGGTATCTTGTTCCGAACATGATAGAGTGGTTTATTCCCAAGTGGCTGAAGGTTATCAGGAAATGTGATTTCAGGATAAACACTGTTGCAGGCAGAAAGGGCGCAAATAGAAAGCGCAGGAAGCAGTACAGCCGGCTGTACAAGAAGGCGGAGAAAGTCATTCTGCATTTGCGAGCGGAATTGAAGAAGCACACTTATGCTGCAGCAGTGCTCAGGCCATCAGTGGAGGTGAGACTACTCATGAATCTGTGATTCATTGAGTTCCTGCCTGATACCGCAGAAGAGGTAATCGCCTATTCAGGTAAACGGGTATTTGACGCTGAGCACTCCTTCAAGTGAGAAGGTAATGAGTGTTTCAGACAACCGCCATGATCACAGGGAGTCTGTGGCAGATTACCGCCCTCAGGTATGCAGAAGCGGGAACGGATTCGTTACAGCTCTCCATGTGCCCGAGCGCAGCGCTGCGGATTCCCTGCAGCTTTGCTCCATGGTAATTGAGTCCATAAAGAACACTGGAACTGTTCCTGTGGAGTTTGTTCTTATCTGATTTTTTTCTGCTTGACATAAGTCTGCAATTTTACTATTTCCTTATTTACTGAATGTTCAGTAAAAACTTTCTTTGAAAGGAGCGCTCAAAATGACAAGCTACAGAATAGAGGAGTTGTCGAAGCCTAAGCCTTCCGTCAGGATGTTCTTCGATATAATTTACGGAGTCTCCCGTTGTCAGGCGCTGGAAGCGGGAATACTCACAGGAATTTTTGACTTTCTGAGTGACTGGATTTCTGCAGAGGGGGTTGCGGAAAAACTGGGAAGTCACCAAAAGAACACTGGAGACTTTCTGGATGCTCTGGCTTCCATGAAACTGGTGGAAAAGAATAAGGGTCTATACAGAAACACTGCCATTTCTTCCGCATTTCTCAGAAAGGATTTTCCAGGCTATCTGGGAGAATTCATTCTTTCACAGGCAAAAATGATCAACATGTCGTCACCTGAAAAAATCAGACATATGGTCATGCACGGACCTCCTGAACAACCTGCAGATACTGTGGATTCAGAGAAGTTCTGGGGAGATATGGCAAAACATTATGTGAACTATATGCAATCCGGAATTGCCCGTTATCAACTGGAGCTGATAAGGGAAATACCGGAACTCTCCAATCCCAGGAAAATACTTGATCTTGGCGGCGGCCCCGGCTTAACAGCAATAGCCCTGGCAGGTGAGTATCCAGATTCTTCAGTTACAGTTTTCGAACAGCCTCCGGTGGCTGAAGTGGTAAACATGATGGCTGAAAAATATGGTGTCAGCAGCAGAGTCAGAGGAACAGGCGGAAACTACATCACCGACGCTATAGGAGAAGGATACGATCTGATATTTGCCAGTTTTACCCTTAATTACGCAAGGAAGTGCCTTGTGGATATGATGGTAAAGATACGGAATGCCCTGACTCCAGGGGGAATATTTGTCTCTGTCGCAGACGGCCTCACCTGTGAAAGAACCTGTCCTTCCGAGTATGTGGTGCCAATGCTTTCCATGGTTCTTGCCGATCATGTGGAGGGGTTTGATATGGGTGAAGTTGCAGCTGCAATGTCTGAAGCAGGGCTGGAGGTACTTCGGAGTTTAGAGGTCGAGTCTCCCTACGGACCTGTTGTGGTGGATATTGGAAAAAGAGTGGATTCATAGATGGGTAAGGGCAGGGTCCGGAATTCGGAAACTGCAAAAGCTGCCATACTGAGAGCTGCTGAGGAACTTTTTGCGGAAAGGGGTTTTTCCGGTGTTTCCATAAGCAGCATAGCAGAGAGAAGCGGCTCATCAGGCCCTCTGATAATGTTCCATTTCAGGAGCAAGAAGGGTCTTTACAGTGCTGTAAAAAAAAGCATCATGGACCGTTATTGCCGGCACCTTGTTCAGAAGCCTTCAGAAGCATCTTCCTTCAGAAGTTTTCTGCAGGATATACTTGAAGGAATGATTTCTTTTTACAAACTCAATCCTTCACTGGTCAAACTTTCCAAGTGGAGCATGCTTGAGGGTGAGTGTGAACCCTGGCCCGGAGAAGCCGACTGGCACCATCTCTACCTTGAGAGAATAGAGCAGGCCCGACAGAGAGGGGAGATTCGAGGCGATATATCTCCCTTCAGGTTTATGGTTATCATTACAGGGGCAGTTCACTTCTGGTGTGAATACCACGATCATTTTCTTCATGATCTTGGCTATGACAACAAAAACGGAGAAGAGGACGAAAAATACATAGCCGAGCTGGAGAGTCTGCTTCTGAACGGTCTGCTGGCTGATACGCAAGCAAAGCAATCTCAGTAACCTTCTGTTGCCTTGGGGGGCTGAGCTATTGCTGCATTGTAAAGAAGAGGTCGAAAGGAGTTGCCATTAAGGCAATGATCTTTCTGATTATGCTTTTTGCTGTTGGAAGTTCTTTTTCTGAAACCACATCACAGCCTGATTGGTCCGGAATTGGCGGAGACACCGGACCTGTTACTGAATGGGGCGGCAACTATAGCTATGCTTATCAAGTTGACCATGTTACTGTATGGCGCCTAGCCTGTTAGCGGATCCTCTGAAGCATTAATACTGCCAGTATTGGTTACGATCTTCATGTACTGCAATTGCTTCAGAGAATCGGCAATTGGCTCTGTAATCATATCTCAGCCACAGCCAGTTTTTAACAGTTGAAAGCGGTGACGAAAGAATTTTATGCAATCAAGCGCAAATCTGTAATGACACTTTCACTGAAATTGCATAAACTTTTCAGATTTGAATAAGCGTCTACCAGGTGGATAACTTTTTTCATCGTGGCATGTGGCTATGTGACTACTTGACTGTGCTGTCAAGGTGACTACCTTTGAAAACTGCATTAAGCAAATTGCATAGCAAATGCTGATGCAGAGTACTATGCTTAATAATAACTAATCAAAAGTATAATTATACATATGAGAATCGTAACTGACTCAGGTGTATTCTTATCTGTCGCATTGAACGAACCTGAAAAGGATCGCTTGATTGAGATTACAACTGGTTATGACCTTATTGCTCCTGATGTTCTTCCGTTTGAACCGGGGAATACGCTGAGTTGGTTATGGCGCGGAAAACGAATTTGTGCAGCTGATGTATTGAAAATATGGGGCATTCTGATGGATACACCAGTTGAACTAAAGCCGATAGAAATCAGATCAGCGGCAGAGTTGGCAACACAAAACATGATCTATGCTTATGATGCCTGTTTTCTGGAATGTTCCCTCCACTGGAGATACCCATTGCTGACTCTTGATCAGAAGCTTAAAGCAATTGCAATCAGCGGGAATATTGAAGTATTGGAGATATGAGGTGCTTGTCTTATTCAGAGGCCAGGAAAAACTTGCTGAAGTTCCTGATCTTGCCAGGGAAAACAAAGTACCAATCAAGAGAAGAAACGGAGAACCCTTTTGCCTTAGTGAATTCAGAAGAGTATCTTCTCCTTTGAATGTTCCCGGATAGTCAGTTGATCTCACTACTGGATATCTCGTTGCAGCAGTCAGAGAAGGAAGAGAAAGGCATAACAATAAAATGTCGTAGAACTGCGTCACTGTCGTAAAAGATGGGTTTTCGCAGTCTACTGATTATAAGCGTTAGGAAGGCTTTTCAAACGACAGGCTTAATCATTACCGGAAAACTCTAAACCTCGGCTGATTCATCCATCGCCGGAAAATCTCCCTGCTCAGCAACTGGCCACATTACTCCGGAATCCAGGTCGATCACCGGAGTTATGATTCCACTCGCCGAAGCAAAGTTTCCAATCTCACCGGCCCGAACTTTACAGGTATCAGGTTGATGCCGGTCAGCGGGTCATTTCCCGAGCAAAAAGCTGCCTCCTGACAGGGGCATCTTTATGAGGAAGAACTTTATTATCAACGAATTCCAGCGTTCCCTGGGGGCTGATTCATACAGAACTGATAACCGGACTGACCGTACACAAAGCCGGCATATGCAAAGATTGCCGGCCACCTATTGACATACTGAACAGCGCTGCTATAATTAGACTAGTCTAAATTATATAGTTAGGTGCAACAAATGCAGGTACTCAAGGGAAAAGCCAGGCAGAGAATAATGGAAAGCGCTCTGGCAGAGTTTCAGGAGAAGGGTTTTCAGAACGCTTCCATGAGGTGTATCGCTAAGAATGCCGGTTTTGCTGTCGGTAATATTTACAACTATTTCAGAGACAAGAATGAACTTTTCTTTTCAGTAATGGAGCCTATTACTCAACCTTTGAATGACTACATCGAAAAAATGATCGAGAAAATTAAGGATGATATGTTCACCGACAGAGAAAGCTGGTCTCTCAAGAAACACAGAGATCGGGCAGGTGAAGTGGCTCTGTTTATTCATGAGAACCGTTTACTTCTTGAGATTCTGGTTTTCAAGTCTCACGGCTCATGCCTTGAAACATATACAGACGATGTGATAGAGAAATACACTGATATGTCGATGGTGTTTCTGAAAAGGGCAGGGGAGTTCTTTCCAACGGTGAGAACCGATGTATCGAGATTCACCGTTCACAGCATAAACTCCATTATGGTTACTTACCTGATAGAACTTCTTATGCACAAGGTTCCGTACAAAAAAATGGTTACCTATATGGATGAGATAATGATTTTCATGTATTACGGCTGGCAGGCGGTGATGGATTGCGACTTTGAAAAACTGATTGAAAAATGAGAGCTTTTTTTTTGAACAGTGCTGAACGCTGTTCATTATTCAGCGAAAGGAAGAAAGATGAAAGGCATGATGACGATACTGGCTGTTCTCTTTGTAAGCGGAACTATGGCAGGACTATACGCTTTAACAGGAACAGAGATAATGACCATGGTGGATGAGAGGGAAGACGGCACTGACAGGCAGTCTGAGATGGAAATGACCCTTACCAATCACAGGGGAGTTTCCAGAGTTCGTGAAATGCGCAGCTACGGCAAGGACTACGGAGAGGACTCCAAGCAGGTGATGGTGTTTCTTTTCCCTGCGGATGTTGCAGGAACCGGTTACCTTTCCTGGGAGTACGATGATCCGTCAAAGGATGACGACAGGTGGCTCTACATGCCTGCTCTCAGGTCATCAAGGCGTATCTCCGGGTCTTCAAGCAACGACTACTTCATGGGAAGTGACTTCACATACGACGACATGGGTGACAGGAACATTGATGAAGATACGCACACTCTGCTTCGTGAAGAGAACCTTGACGGCAATCTCTGCTGGGTGGTGGAATCGGTTCCTGTGGATCCGGATGACATGTATGACAGGAAGGTAATCTGGGTCAGGCAGGACAATGCTGTTGTTGTAAAGGTTGAATACTACGACGCCATGGGTCTGATGAAGGTATTCACCGCAGAGGATATCAGGCAGGTGAACGGCATCTGGACCGCTCACAGAATACACATGGATAACATTCGTGATGAGCACCAGACCACTCTTACTTTCAGCAGTGTCTCCTATGACCAGGGACTGGACGACAACATCTTTACAGTTGCTGCCATGGAGCGGGGCAGAATACAGTGAAGTACATGGCAGTGCTGCTGCTGGTGATTTCTGCAGGTTTCGGAACCGATATAAGGTTTACAGGGTTCGCCGACACATACCTTGCGTCATCCTTCGACGGCGGAGACTGGAATTCCATGAGGAGCAGGCTCAGAATGAACTGCTCCTCCGGTTCCGGCAGCAGCTGGCTGTTTGCCTCTGTCAATGCTGAAGAAAACCACATTACTCAGGAAAAAACACAGGTTGAACTAAGGGAAGCCTGGTTCGAGTATGCCGGTTCAGTGTGGGACATGCGGGCAGGCCGCCAGATCATCAAGTGGGGCAATACCGACGGTATTCCCATAACCGATGTTATCTGCCCTGGTGACTATACAGAGTTCATAACAAGGGACTTTGACGACATAAGAATGCCTGTGGATGTTCTTCAGTTTCGTCTGCTGCCTCTGTGGGGATCAGTGGAAGCTTTATGGCTTCCTGTGTTTGAGCCGGGAATCTATCCTTCATCTGACAGCCCCTGGGCAACTGAGGGCAGCATACCTGAAGGCGATGTGACAGATGCGCCGGTGATGCCTGAGAAAACACTGGAGAACAGCGAGTACGCTGTTCGAATATCCCTGTTTACCTCCGGTTTTGACGCGGCAGCTTCCTGTTTTCGCACATGGGATGATTTTCCTGTTATGCACCGGTACACTGAGGGCGGAACTGTTCACTGGGAGCCAAGGTACCACAGAACAACATTCTGCGGTGCTGAGTTCAGTGTTCCTGTTGGAGAAACTGTTATTCGCGGAGAGGCTGGTCTGATTACCGGAAGGTATTTTCAGGACACTCAGTCTGAAGACCTGACAGTTGAAAGAGACCAGATAAAGGCTTTGCTCGGGGTTGACTGGTATCCCGGCTGCAACTGGACAGCAAGTGTGCAACTGGCTGACAGCTGGCTGCCGGATCACACAGAGACCATCAATGAAGAGGAACACACCGTACTGGGAACCCTGATGGTATCCAGACAGTTCGCCAGGCAGACTCTTGAAGTCAAGAACATGGTCTACATAGGCATAACAGAGGAGGACCTGTACAATCAGTTGTCGGTGCTCTACCATGTAACCGATGCCCTTGAGGCAAGTATCGGCGCTGACATCTTTGCAGGCCCTGATGACACTGACTTCGGCCGCTATGAGCACAACACCCAGGCATTTATGAAGGTCAGGTACAGCTTCTGAACAGGCTGTGTATGGAGGAGATATGGGACTTAATGTGGGAGCTATAAACAGGCGGTTCGCAAAGCTGGGAAATGTGATAGTCCGGTTCAGATGGCTGAACCTGGCTCTTTTTGCGGCGCTGCTTTTTGTTTCGGTTAAGGGGCTGCCCCTTCTGAAGCAGGTGACATCAAACGACAACTGGTTCCTTGAAAACAGTGAGATGAACCGTATAAAAGACACCTTTGAAGACATTTTCGGCAACTCGGACTATGCCGCTGTTCTTGTAGAGGTGGACGATGTGTTCACTCCGGAGGTTCTTCGAAGTATAAGGGAACTCAGTGATGAGGTTGAAAAGTTTACTCCTCTTGGAGATGAGGTGCTCTCACTGACTCATCTTGAGTTCTCCAGAGGAACATCCGGAGGCATCGAGATAACCGATCTGGTACCGGAGAACATTCCTGAGGATTCAGCTGAACTGGAAGCAATAAGGGAGACTGCACTTTCAAGGCCATCCATAGCAGGAAAACTTGTTTCCATGGACTGCAGGGATACATGGATCATACTGAGGTTGAACACCTATCCTGATAACTGGGCCAACGATCCGGAGTACTTTGCCTACATGCAGTCCCTGGGAGAGGAATACCCTGAGCTTTTCCAGCGAATGGACATGACTAAACCACAGCCCCCTGAGATTCTCATAGGCTGCGTTTTCGAGCAGATTGTGGGACAGGAAAAATATTCGCATCTGAACCCATCAACTTCAGGAATGCCCATGATCAATTACGATAAGCGGGTCTGGTTCAACCAGGAAATGCCCAGAATCATGGGGCTGGCGCTTCTTCTTTCCGTGCTTGTTCTTGCTTTCTCTCTCCGACTGGTAAGAGGAGTGATCTTTGCTGTTCTCTGTGGTGTAAGTGCCATGCTGATTGTGTTCGGTATACAGGGATACATGGGCGTTGAGGTTGACCCCAGTGTTATCACAGTACCCATGCTTCTGGGATTTGCTGTGGCAGTTGGATACGCCGTTCATATAACCTCGTTTTACAGGAAAGGCATGCAGGAAGGCAAAACTCCGTCTGAAGCTTCTGTATTTGCCGTGGAGGAGTGCGGATGGCCAATCATGTTCACAGCCCTTACAACTGCGGCGGCACTGATGTCTTTTCTGTTCATCGAAGTGAAAATGCTCAGATGGATAGGTTTCACCGCAGCAGCTCTTGTGGGGGTTGTTTTTCTTCTGACCCTGGTGATACTTCCCTCTCTGCTCAGCTTCGGTAAGGTCCGCAAACTGAAAAGCAGCACAAGGGTGAAAAAAAGAATGTCTGAAAGACTTGCTGTCATGGGCGACTTTGTCATGGCAAGGCCCAGGACTTTTCTGGTCATCGTAGGCATTTTCATGGCACTGTGCGTATGGGGTCTCACAATGGTCAGAGCATCTTTTGATATTCGGACCTCTGTGGGAGAGAAGGTTCCCTATGCGGCAAAGCTGCTCCATGTAACAGACAGTGAAATTGGTGCTCTTTATTCCTACGAGATAGGCATAGAGTTTCCTGAGAATGGTGACGCCCTGGATCCTGAGAACCTGAGAAAATTCGAGATACTGGAGAGAACAGTTGAGGAATTTCCTCTTACCAGTAAGGTGTTCTCAGTGCTGGACATTATCAGGGAACTGAACCAGGTGCTTGCAGGGGGGGATCCAAATGCGTACGGCATTCCTTCCATGGATGATGTTCCCGCATGGAGCGACTTCAATGGAACTGAAGAGGAACGAAGGGAGATAGAGAGGCAGCTTGTTGCCCAGACAATGCTCCTCTACGATAACGCCGGAGGAACCGAAGCAGAAAAGTGGATAGACTATGAGAATCGCTGGCTGCATATGCAGGTTGAAGTGAGAGACTATGTGGCAGATGAGCATCTTGCTGAATTCCAGTTGATAGACAGTCTTTCACAGGAGCTATTCCCAGGCGCAAAGGTTATAGAATCTGGAACAGTGGCTTACTACACAGTAATGCAGAGAATTATAACCATAGGCCAGATTAAGTCCTTCCTTATCTCCCTGGGCATAATCACTGTTCTTATGATGCTTGTGTTCGGAAGCTTCAGAATGGGTATCATCGGAATAATCCCCAACATTGCTCCTGCGCTTGCAGTAGGCGGAATGATGGGTTTTCTGAAGATGCCGCTGGACATGATGACAGTTACCATAATGCCCATGCTTCTGGGGCTTGCAGTTGATGACACCATTCACTTCATCAATCACTGCCACCTTGAGTATGACAGGGCAGGTGATTACGACAAAGCTGTAAGAAGAACCTTCAGAGTGGTGGGAGTTGCTCTTCTCACAACATCAGTGGTGCTTGTGCTTAACTTTTCCGCATACTTCACTTCTCCTGCCAAAATGCTTATAAACATGGGATTTCTGGCGTGCACAGGTATCATTACCGCCTTGTTCACCGATTTCACAGTAACCCCTATTCTGCTCAAGATGACAAACATCTACAGCAGAAAGGGCAGAAAGTAGTGTCAGGTCCGCCGCTTCAGCTGAAGCGGCGGACATATCAGTTTGAGAGGAGGAAAGACCTTGTCAATGTTTTGTTATTCCTCTAACGCTGATTCAAATAATCCTAATTCACTGGAACTGGATTCAGATAGAATTATAATTATCTGGTTTTACAGCTCTTTCTGCCTCTTAACTGGTCTAATGAAAGCTAGGCATACTCTTAAATTCCAAAGCACCACAGAACAATGTTTCCCGGTAATCAGTTTGCCGCCTGATGCTGTACAGATACGAAGAAAGACAATCTGCTGGAAAACTGCTGCCTGAATGCCTGCTGTGAACGGCAGCTTTCGGCAGAAAGAAAGGACAGGTCATGAAAAAAGTCTCAATAAAAACCGGCAGTGTTCAGGAAACTCTGCTTTTGCCCCTCTGGGGAAGGGCTTACGAAACCCGAAGAGAAAATCCCCGTCTGATTGATCGAAAGGCAGTGGAGATACTTGACAGCATAGACTATGATTTTTCCAGAATAGAGGAGACCCAGGCAATGAGTCAGCACGGGTGGGTGGCCAGGAGCCTTCACACAGACAGGCTGGCAAGAGAGTTCATGGCTGAACACCCGGAGGCCTCAATTGTTAACATCGGCTGCGGTATGGACACAACATTCAGCAGAATAGACAACGGCAGGATTCTTTTCTACGAACTCGATCTGCCTGATGTGATAGAACTGAGAAAGAACTTCTTTACGGAGAACGAAAGATACAGAACTATTCCTTCCTCTTTTCTGGATACAGAGTGGTTCGATAAAATAGAGGTCAGAGACGGTCTGCTCTTTCTGGCCGCAGGAGTTTTGTACTACTTCGAAGAAGAAGATATCAGAGGATTCTTCAGGAAGACAGCTGATCGTTTTGAAAGCTGCGACCTGTACTTTGATTCACTCTCTCCGCTTGGGATCAAAATAGGGAAGAAACAGGTGCTGAAGAAAGGCGGTATGGGAATGTCCATGGACGGCGGCTGGGGGCTGAAACCTGTCAGCGACATCGAGAAGTGGGACATTCGCTTCAAGGTGGTGAACTCCCATCCCATGTCCAGGGGAATGTTCGGAGGACTTCCCTTCGGGATGAAGTTTATTTTACTCATTCCCCATATCCTCGGTGTGGCTTCAATGGTGCATGTCAGAATATCACAGGACATCAGTCAGATGTGATATGTTTTTTTGCTGATTCCAAGAGGTACTCAGCAGCAGCTGCCTGAACATATCTCCATAGTTTTTATATATAAGTTTTATATATATCTGCTATAGAGAGCTGCCACAAACTTAAGGCATGTAAGCATTGAGCTGATTCATTATTCCCTGCACTGCTTAGTTTCAGTAACGAATCCGCTCCGGCTTCTGCACACCCGGGGACGGTATCACGCTCACAGAGCTTGCACCCCATGTGCTTCCAGAACTCTTCCTCAACGAGTTCATGAAGCCTGTTTTCCACTGGTCTCCTCATGCATTCTTGTGGCAGAGCAGCCTCTGAACATTTGCCTCAGATTGTGTTACTTTACCTTTGGTCATCATCTTCCTCTCAGGTTTGAGTTGATGTTTGTTTTTAAAACAATACCCCAATTGAGGGGATGATGGCTGCCTCTTTAAACGACTACTGGGAATTCACAGAAAAATATGGACGATAGTGTCCTGTCATGCTTCGGATGTGGAGAGTATGCGCAGTTATTATCTGTTCAGGAGAGGCGCAGGTGAGGGCGCATAGCCGGAGGCTATGTAACCGAGTCTGCAACGCTGCCTGGGCAGATAAGCAGAATCTGTCATCTGAGGTTTGACAGGACACCAGGAGATTGCTTGAATCAATCGGTGATATACCCCCCAGGGAGTTCGAGTACCTATACTGCGAACAGGAGGAAAAAGAGTCTGCCAGTATGGCAGCACTCACATAATATTGTCTTCGGAAAACCCCTGTCAGTTCAGGGGCTTACATGTGAAAACTCGTGTCATACAGCATGGGTAAAACGCAGTGCACAGAAGGAATGAAGTCCGGTCTCCTGTTGATTATTCCATTCAGATTGTGATTATGCTCAATAAGGTATAATGGTCAAATATTATGCTAGTAACTTATCTCTAATCTATAAATAGTGCTAGTAGAATACTGATTAACTAACAGGCCATATTCCTGTGAATAAATACAATCGAATACGCCCCTTACTGGAATGCAGAAACTGTCCAGATACTCGCCATTCCTGTTGTAGCGATCTACAATTGTTACCTGTGCCCATTCTTCAAACGGCGAATTCGTTACTCTGAATGTTCCATCATTGTTGAATGGCGGTAGACAGACGCAGATGCAGCTATCAGGGCCCAGGAAAGGAGTACCCATTACATTCCATGCTACACCCTGACTGGTTACTTCATAATCAGCAGGATATTCTCTGGCGAAATCGGGAGATACGGTTCTGTTGCTTAAATCAAAGAAATACATTTGATTGCAGAACCTTAGAGGTAACAACAACTGTATCTCCTGCAAGTAATCCAGTGAGATCTTTATTGGATCTTGTGCCCCAGTGAGTCCATTCAGGTTCCCCGAAGGAGTACAAAAGTGAATCAGGCAGCGCATATACATGCAGATTACCTCGACTTTAAGCCTTGGATAGAATAGCTAATGTGCTATCAGACAGAGCAATAACATCTTGTGGATTACTAACAGTAATAATAGAAGTTAACTCACCATTTCGATCAAGGATTTCAATATTCCCACCATATATGTTACAAACTGCAATCCAATCACCGCTGGTATCAATACCTCCGATTGTGCAAAAATGACCAGGTCCTTCTCCTTCCGCCCCGTACTCCCAGTATACAGTTCCATCAAGGTTCATACAGACAAGTTTTTCTGCGGCTTGATCTGAGACAAATAGAGTGTCTCCAGAAAGATGTATCCAGTTAACCTTATAAAAAGGAGGATTAACTGAATCTTCGCCACCATAGGATGTAACTAAACGCATTTCAACAGAATGCCTGTTATCATTTTCCCAAAGGCCATCAACATTTCTCATCGCCCAGTCAGTCCACTTTGCTATTGTATCTGGACACACAAAACTCTCAGCTGTATTTGTATCAGGCATGCAATTATTGTTAGTACCTCTATCGCATGATGCAGCAAGGACATAAGAGACTAATAGCATAAAACACAGCTCCCGTAGCCTCATCGTTCACCAACTTGTCCTGGACATAATGGTTGAACCACCACCTCTGATCAGGGTACCTTACCCTTGTCAGAATTCTCAGCCGAAAGGGCGGTCCATCATGTTAATATATGGGTCTTGATGTCCATAAGCCTGAAATGTACTTGACCCCGTGATCTTCACACCACTTCATGATGTAATCCTGACTGAATCAGCTGTCTTCCAGTACAACAATACTGACCCTGGGCCATCTGGCTCTCAACCTGCTGATGAACTCAAGCTGCTCTAAACTGGTATCAGTTATAAGTTTCTGCGTGTTTCAAGCCATGTCCATTTTGTTCCTGCAGCGGAATTGGTTTTTCCTCCGGAGACTAATGTGCTTATCAGCAGACAGGGTACTATGGTGGCCAGCAGGTTGAGAAACGCATAGTAATGCAGCGCCAGCGGTTTGACCAGAAAGGATATCGCAAGACTTGCGGCAAATCCGGTTATGCCACCCCACAGGGCGCCTGCAGAATTGGTTCTTTTTGTGAACATTCCCAGTATGAACAGTGCCAGCAGAGGGCTGCCTATGGCATTGACTCCCTTGTTGACCATCATGAACAGACTTCCCGCTTCTCTGGTAAGGGGTACCAGCACTATGGCCATGAGAATGGAAACAGTACCGAGAGCCAATGTAAGTGTCCGTCCTCTGTTAAGAATATTGTCATTGTTTCGTGGTTTCAGATCAGTGACCCATGCTGCTGAGCAGGCGTTCATTCCAGAGTCCACACTGGACATGGTCGCAGCCATGAGACCTGCTGCAACAAGGCCTGTTATACCTGCAGGAAAAGAGAGGATCATTGCGGCGATGGCACCGTTGGCAGGCAGGTCAGGGTTCCCTGACTTCACTGCAGAGGCGTAGACAGCAAGGCCGAAAAGAGCAAGCAGTGAAAGGCAGAAGAATGATACCCAGGCATTGAGCCAAAGTCCCTTTTGTGCCTGCTTAAGTGTTCTGGCGGTAAAGTACCGCTGCATTACCACCTGGTCTGCGCCGTATCTTGCAAGGAATGCAACAGAGACGCCGATAAGACAGCTCCAGAGTGTCATTCGAATGGCAGGATCAATCAGAAGAAACTCAGGGTCGAAAGGAGCGTAGGGGCGAAGCCTGCCTCCTTCTCCTGCTATCTCCAGCACCTCACCGATTCCTCCTGTGCCGGAAGCATGCATAAGCCCCAGAACTATTCCTCCGAAGAGAACGAAGAACTGCAGCACATCAGTCCACATCACAGCTCTTATTCCTCCAAGAAAGGTGTAGAACACAGCTATCAGTCCACCTGCAAGTATCACAGGAACAACAGGCAGCCCTGTAAGTGTTCCGATAATTCTGCCGGAAGCAAAGAGAGCGGTGGCCATCCAGAACAGCTTCCACACAAGGAATATCCAGCCTGCAAGTTTCCGCACCCGGTTATCGAACCTCAGTTCAAGGTATTCGTAGGCACTGGTGAGTTGCATGCGGTGAAAAAAGGGCATCCATACTCTGGTTACAGGTATTGCTACCAGAAAGAACACAGGGAGTGACATGACAACATATAGGCCATGACCGTAAACCTCACCTGGAAGTGCAAGGTAGTTAATTGCACTGAATATAGTTACCATTACCGATAGCCCGATAGGAAACCATCCCATTGAACGGCCTGCAAGGAAGAAGTCAGTGGAGCTTTTTCCGTGTTTGCGGAAGAAGAGCCCTGCAGCGAACACAACGGCGATGTATAGAACTACAACCACCCAATCAAGAGAATTCATCTGATCAGTTTCCTTTGCATATCTGTGTCGGCTTTAACAGATGATAACAATAAGTTTTTCAGGGTCAAGCTCAGAGCTGATGTAAACAGCAACTCTATCAGGATGATATTTCCTGAAAGGGTTTCAATCAACTATACTCGCAGCTATGCGAAAAAGAGTTCACAGAGAGAAATAGTCCATAATATTCAGAGTCGCAGCGCTCTCTGATGTGACAGGAGTAATTCAACATATAAATCATGAAAAGCCGTCACATGATATTGCTTATTGTTGCTGCAGCCCTGATTCTTGCCTGTGCTGACAACAATGGCAGGGTGTCAGATTCAGGGAATGATTCATTGTCGGAATGGAAAGCATGGGCCGAATCAAGTGAGCCTGGTGTATTCAGCGCCGGGCATTCAGTCACAACTGAGCTTGTTCGAAACTACGGACAGGAAGAAAGCGGCATATTCTATTCGCCTGTGGCAATAGATGAAAAGTATGGCAGACTGCTTGTAGCTGATGATATGAACCAGAGAGTTCTATGCTTTGATTCAGAGAACGGTGAATTGCTCTGGAGTGCAGGCGAGGCCGGTGAAGGGCCAGGGCACTTTTCATCCATAGGAGATGTTGCTCAGAGCGATTCGTGTGTATTTGCAGGAAGCAAGTACAACAACAGGGTTGAGATTTACAGTATATGCGGCGAGTATCAGGGTTCCATACAGGCAGTACACCCTTTCGGCCTTGAAGTTATAGGTGATTCAATACTTGTGGTTACAAGCCTGGTTGAAGACCATATTGTAAATCTCTACAGCATAGAAACCAGAGAAAAGATAAGCTCCTTTGGAAGCATGGAGGCAGAGTATTTGTGGAAAAGGTCTCCGGATAATAATACTCTCACTGTAACTGTTGTTTCAGACTCAATAATAGTTCTTGCTGTTGAGACAGAAGCAGGTTTTCAAACCTGGAATATCTTTACAGAGGAGATGACTGAAATTGAGGAAAGAAGGTTGCCCTTTGAAATTCCTGAAAACACCCTAACAGCGTCCTACTTCCACGCCTGTGATGTGACAACCATGGAAGACAGCTTGATATGTGTGCTGTTAACTTCAATGACCACAGACAAAGAGCCTCTGGTGGATAGAGCCGGATTGAACAGACTTGCAAACATTGCTGTGGTTGATCGCTATCTTCTCAGCGGAGAATACGCAGCTTCTTTTGTTCTGCCTGCTTTGTGCTACAGCATTGATGCAAGCGGCAGCCGGTTCTATACATATCATCCTGTTAATCAGATCGTCAGTGAGTTTCAGATAGTGGATACTGCTGAATTTCAGTGATAGTTTTTGATTTTGGGCAGTATGGTAGTTTTCCGCAGGGCATGGCAGGTTTGTATTTGAGCTTCTCCGTAATGCAGCGGTACTGTGAAAGAAACTGTATGCGAAAGCTGACAGCTGAAGGGAACTGAAGAATGCCAGGCGATAAGTGTATTGTAGTTAATAAGATAAAGAAGAGCTACAAGAACATTAACGCTATCAGGCAGAACTTCAGCTGTGAGATTTACAGCGGAGTGAATACTGTTCTTATAGGGAAAAACGGCGCAGGCAAGACAACGCTGATGAACCTGATAACAGGTAACATTTTTCTTGACCAGGGTGAGATTACGATTAACGGTATCTGCTGCAGCAAGCCTGAATCAAGAAGAGGGCTTCGCTATCTCCCTGACAACATGCAGGTTCCTGAGAAATGCACAGCTGCAGATCTCTTCATAGAGTTTCAGAGATACAGCAGCGAGTTTTCCATGGCTGATTTCAGAGCAACCGCAGAAGAATTCGACTGCCTTCATCTTATCGATCA
>PDSZ01000003.1 GCA_002748705.1 Candidatus Fermentibacterota bacterium | reverse complement strand
ACGTACATGCGGCTGTGATATGCTTACTATGCGGTGGGGTATCGTCCGCTTTCTCTCATCATACATCTCTTGCTGCTGACGGTATACCTCACGGATGACAAGCAGCTTTCTGTAAAGATCCAGATCCAGTACTCCAAAGCCAACTTCATCAAGCAGGGCATCCACATGACCAAGATCCCTGCGCACATAGCCAAGCTGCTTCCTCATTGCCTTTCTGAGTTTTCTGCTGCCGGGCCGTCTGGTTTTCTGCAGGCTAAGGAAAGCTTTCCGTGCTCTCTTCCGGTAGGTCCGGGGCTTTGTGCTGCCCGGCTCCCGTTCCGAATGGAGTACATCAACCATCTTCTCAAGCAGCTCTCGCCCCTTGTTCAGCAGTTTCAGGTCTGTGGGGAATGTGATGTCAGCAGGGGTCGCTGTTGCATCAACGATCAACCGGCCTTTATTCACAAAGCCTCCATCATCACTGGAAGACGATTCATCATCTCTGTGGCGCTTGCGGGCGGCCAGGAGGATTCTCTCGTTTATCTCAGCTATGGCCTGTGCGGGAAATCTCTTCCTGAACCTGCAAAGCTGTGACTGATCCAACGGAGGCTTGATCTGGAACTCCTGCAATCCTAAGAACCACTGGAGGTAAGGATTCTCTCTGATCGTGTCCACTGTCTCCCTGTCTGTCAGACCAAGTTTCTCCTGGATCAGTATGGAACCGAACGCGAATCTGCCGGGGAGGGCTCGCTGTCCTTCTTTCTTTCTCCCGAGACTTCGAAGATAAACTTCTTCCACGAAATCCCAGGGAACCAGCTTTGCCAGCTTGACCCATCTGTTCTCAGTATCCAGCGGTGTCCTGAATGGAGTCTTGAAGGCCTCAATTTCCAACTGACGGTTGTTATGCTGATACAATTGAATCTCCAGGTGCAAGGGTTTTGAGCAAATGTGCTCATATTGCGTGCATTTCTATGCACCTAATATACCCTCATTCCGTTGCACTGTAAAGGTTTAAAGCTTCAGCATCAAGCCCCAATTACTTATCACAGGTAATACAGGTTTCTTCTTCACAAAGGGGGCACTGGTCACATCGGGGTACCGGGCGGCAGTAAACCTTTCCGCACTCTACCAGCAGCGCGTGATACTCGTTGAATACCTGTGTATTTCTCTCAAGTTCTCTGTGAAAAAGCTCCTGCACAGCAGAATAGGATTCTCTTTCACGGCAAAAACCATGTCTGCTCAATATACGCTTCGTGTAGGCATCCACCACGAAAAATGGCCGTTTGAGAACATAGAGAAGTATGCAGTCACATGTTTCAGGGCCGATACCCTTCAGAGCAAGCAGATTTTTTCTTAAGGTCTCAGAGGCTTCGGTAACCGAATCTGCACTTCCATTCCAGCCCAGAGACAGCATAAACTCTCCTGCAATTCTGAGATACTCTGCCTTGCGTCTGTAAGTACCTGAACCGCGAAGCATCTCTGCAAGCTCTTCCTCAGGAAGAGAAAGGAACTCCGATGGTGCTAGCAGCCCCTTATCCTTCAGAGCCGCTATGACAGGCTCCACCCTGTCCCATCTGGTGTTCTGGGCAAGAATGCACCCTATGAAGTGTTCAAATGAAGAGTCACCAGGCCACCACCCTCTGGGACCGAACCTCTTCATCAGCCTGTGGTACATTTCCGAAAGGTTCAGGGCAGTATCCTATCCAGAACTGTATCACCCACGATACATCCTGTACCGGAACCATTACTGCAGACGCCATTCAGGTCCCGCAATGCAATGCCCGTCAGAAGCTCCCAGTCTGACCCGTTATCATGAGAGACAAGAATGGTCCCGCCCTCTCCCACAGCACAGCAATCACTGCCCCAGGTCAGGGCACTCACTGATTTCAGATCAGCAGACAGACCAGGAACAACCTCTCGGGCACTTCCGTTCACAGTTGACATCATGCCGTCTTCTCCGACAAGAAAAGGGTGACTTCCGCCTGAAACCACAGGAGTAACGCCCCTGACCGGAAAACCTGTCTCTCCAGCAACAGCATCATCTGAGACCATCCGCCCTGAAGCTGAAGCAATGAACTCGGGAGCCCCTGAGCAGAGCCTGAAGCATGATCCGACGATGGGTTCAGAATCGATGAACTGAATGGACCAGTCCTCTGAAAAACGGGTGAAACCGTCATCACCTGTAATGACGAACAGGTCGGGAGATGTAGGCGCAAAGTTAACTGAAAGAAGATCCACCCCACCGCAATCGAACTCATCCCACAGCCTCCAGCTCTCGCCTCTATCAAATGAGGAAAGAAGAGTTCCGTCATCACCGCAGACCATGCACAGTCCATTAACAGCAATGGCAACCGAGTTCAGGTCAGCAGTCAACCCTGCAGGAGACACATCCTGCCAGACACCTGAAGCATCCCGAAGGAGAATAGTTCCCCTCTCCCCTACGGCTATCATCAGATCGGTAATCATGTCAGCAGCAACTGCATTCAGCGAATTGAAACACCTGCTCTCTTCTCTCTGCCAGGTTATCCCTCCGTCTTCCGTCCTGAGGATCAGGGCTTCAGCGCTAAGAGCACAGGGTAAAAAGAGACAAAGCAGCTTGAAATACCTCATTCTACCTCCAGCAGTAATCAAGAATGCTATTGAACTCTGATAAATATGAAGGGGAACAATCAAGCCTGCAAGGATCAGCAAACGTTTCACGAACCCAATTGACAAATCATTGCAGAAACATTAATGTCGTTATGTATAGGTATGTTACTTATATAATTTCATTGGAGGCAACTTATGCGGTTCAAAACTGGTGTTCTTGCACTACTTCTTCTTTTCAGCGGAGTAGTATATGGTGATGCTGTAATACTTCACTCAACAGACGCAGGCCTGACATGGACTTCTGAGGCAAGCAACTGCTCTCAGCATCTGAATGATGTGTCATCGTGGAAACTGGGTAACGCTGTTGCTGTTGGCGATAATGGTACAATCCTTGTTCGAAACTCCCAGACGAACGTTTGGGTAGATAAAAGCATTCCAGGGATCACCGAGGACCTCAATTCCGTCATGTTTACGTTAGCTGGCGCGAAATTCTGGGCAGGAGGAGAAAATGGACGCCTCCTCTACTCATCCGACTGGGGTAACACCTGGCATATAGCAACATCTGCTCCGTTCACTATCAACTGCCTGTGGACAGACCCAAACTCTACCAGTGCGATTATTCTCGGCGGAGCAAATGGGCAGCTATACAGCACAACGCAAGGATGGTTAAGTTCGGGAACCACAGAGGATCTGTATGCCTTCGCTGGACACAGATGTCGAACACTGCCGGACTGGGCGTTTGGTAACAACGGCACATGTACAGGAAACTACTCAGGTTATCCTTCATACAGTGGGGGCAACACTGCGTTCAGAGGAGCCACCAAAGTCGCCAGTGGAGGTCTGCCAATAGTGGCATGTGGTGCTAAAGGTGCTATCTATCGTATCAACCACCCCCACCCCATGTCTTCTGTGTCCAGTGGCACAACGGCAAACCTGTACGCTGTGGCATACAGCGCTGATTGCAACAGTGAAGAGGTATACATCACTGTCGGAAGTTCAGGAACTATTCTCCGGTCAACCAATCTGGGAGTTAGCTGGAACTCAGTTTTTTCAGGCACCACCAGACAACTGAATGGAGTATCGAGCTGGGGTACAGCAACGACCGACATCTATGTAGTTGGTAACTCAAACACCAGTTGCGGAATCGGCATCATCAGCGATGAAAGCACTGATACTCACAGTGGACTGCAGGCTTCAGCCACAACGGGAACTGGTATGCTTACAGTCAGAGCTGAAAACTCCACTGTTACCGTTGAACTGTTCGACATGTCCGGAAGAAGGGTTGAAAATTCTCAGGCCAGCACTGAGGCCGGTCAAGCACACTTCTCTTTTTCCGTACCCAGAGGTATCTATGTCTATCAGGCTTCCTCCGGAGCTGAAACGATCAGCGGAAAGCTGGTTATCTCCCAGTAGCCGATCTGTGCCCCTGATGTTCAATCAGGGGCACTCCCCTTCCATCCATATAAACGCACACTGGATTCGGTTTCCAGAAACGCTTGCTTTCACGGCGAAAAGGAACAATAATCCATACTATGGGTATTTGCATACTGAGCTTATTATTCTCGGAGGTAATAATGAAGAAAAAACAGTTGATGGCAGTCATCGCTGTATGTCTTTTCGCAGCTGGCGCTGCATGTATTACGGAGGGAGAGAGCCCCCTGACTCCCTCGTCTGTGACTCAGGGGGACTTGATAGTACAGGAAGACTTTACTTCAGGCGTGGTTGTACCTGCCTGGGGGTATAGATTGGGTGAGTTCTCCGCGTTCACTCTGCGATGGACAGAAGACCCCCAAGCTGCTTTTTATGAGATAAGGGCATCACAGGAACCAATCACAACGGATAACTGGAATGACGCAACCTTTATGACAACGGTAAATGCGCCTGCAGACACTGCTGATGTATTCGTTCAGGTACAGGTCGAAGCAGAACCGTGTATCGGTTGCGGTCTTTGCCAGCAGGCATGCCCGATGAATGCTATAACTGTTCAGGGGGGTGTTGCTGTTATTGACTATGACCTCTGCACTGCCTGTGGTCAGTGTCAGGATGCCTGTCCTGTTGATGCAATTTCAGGAACAAGATTCAACAAAGGATACTATTTCGGCATAAGGAGTTTCTACGGTGAGGATGATCCTGCTGATGACATCTCTGTTGCAGATGAAGCTTTCAAGCTGATCTATTTCAATGCCCATGAGTCTCTTGGTACCTCTACTGGGTTTCAGCAGTGCCAACGCTGCAGCGATCGGGAAGATTCTGTAAGTTGCTACGGTGGTTGTTATGTGCTCAATGACTGGAGAGATAAGGATCGTACAATCTGGGCAGGCCCAGGATGTCCGGTTGATGCAATCTGGCAGGATGAGGGATACGTAGTGGGTACAGACACTATTCCGTACGGCCCTATAATAGACATGGTCTATATAGATTATGACCAGTGCATCAGCTGTGGTCAGTGCTTCCTTGAGTGCTGGAACTACGAGGGAAGAATTAATCCGGATAGCAGTCTCGGTTGGGGATTCCTGTCATTCAAGAAGAGAGTTGTGCCAGCAGATTGGGAGCCTGAATATCCCTATCCTGAAAGACCCTGACTGACAGGGGGAAAGGAAAAACATGAAAAACATTCTACTTGTATCAGCCTTTGCCCTCAGTGCAGCTGCAGGCTCGCTTGTTATTGACACCGAATGTATGCCGGAGGACTACTCTACCCTTGAAGTAAGGGCTCAGGGAGCTGTTCTTGCAGTGGTTGAAGCTGTCGACGGAGTTTTTCCAGGAACAATAGAACTCAAAGACTCCTACTTCGTGGCACCTGAAGGCTGTGTCAGCTGCCAGCTTTGCGTCAACGCATGCCCTGTTCAGGCCATCTCCATGGATGATAACAACAAGGCTGTAATTGATCCTGAACTCTGCATCAACTGTGGAATCTGCGCAGGAACATGTCCAGTGGGAACAATCTTCCCCTCTGATTCTGCAGTTTGTGAACTTTACGGTATAGATGCTGAAGGCAACGAGACCCTGCTTCAGGAAGGTTTTGAGGAGGACTGATGCTTAAAAAGGGGATGTTGATCCTTGTGCTGGTTCTCGTTGCAGCAGCCGCTGCAGGAACCAGATACTGGGTTGAGCCGGATAAATGCTGCGGCTGCAAAGACTGTGAAGCAGTATGTCCTGTTGGAGCAATAACAATTGAGGACGGGGCATCTCATATAGACCCTGAAACCTGCATCGGCTGCGGACTGTGTCAGGGGGTGTGTACCTATGATGCGATCCACTAAGGTTATTCTTACTGTTCTTGCTTTGCTTGCTGTTCTGGCTGCCTGCAAGAGTCCAATGGCCAACGCCATGCTTACAATTGATCGTGCCAGGTGCATAGGATGCGGCGAGTGTGAAGAAGTTTGCCCATACAATGCCATTGAGGTTATAGACGGTGATGCTGTTATCAACCCGGGCCTCTGCCACCAGTGCAACAGATGCATAGAAACTTGCCCGGAAGGAGCGATCTACTGATGAAAACATTCATGATCATGCTTCTTTCAGCAACAGCTGCACTTGCTCTTCAAATTGAAGAGTACGCACAGGTAAACTTCAACTCCGACAGTATTGTTTACGGTGAGGGCCTGAGAAAAGACATCACCGCAGGTCTCAGACTCACCGGCGAAAACTGGAACCTTGTTCTCACAGAAGACTGGGCAACAGCAGGAGAAGGTGCTTCTCTGAACAGGTTCTACAACAGCAGGCTTGAATCCAACCTTGCCGGTTCTGTCAGATTAGGAAACTTCAGAATAAGTCCTGACATCCAGTTAGACCTTGACTTGGACAGTTCTGCAGTTGTGCTCCCTCACTCTGAAGGAGCCGGTTACAGAAACTCTGCCGTTCGTCCGGCTATGACACTGTCCTGGTCTGTTCCACAGGTGCTTGAAGTATCCGGTACTGGAAGATACTGGGTAAGGGATGTTGCGGCTCTTGATTCAGATACAGATACTGAGTGGTCCGAGGTGCAGTACGGAGGCCAGGCTCTCTGGCACACTCCACTGGGCGCCTATCTTTCAGTTGGCGGATTTGCCCACAATACAAAGCTGGACTCTTATGACTACAATGAAAACTGGTCCAGGGTGGATATAGCCGCAGGGTATACCCCTGCCAAATTTCCTGCAATGACCTTCATCAGAGCCGAGGCAGAGTACTCTCTTTACAATGGCCAGGATTACACAGGAATGGATCTTCCAGAAAGATTCACAGCAAGGCTTAGAGCAGTTCAGAATGTAGCCAGAAACCTTACATTCAATGTAACAGTTTCCCAGGCTGCGGACTTCTATGAAGATGCTACTGCCATAGGACCATTCCAGGGTGCTCTCCGAACAAGGTTCAAGTTTGCAGGATGGGGAAATGAGCCATCTTCGGTTACACTCACAGGGCAGTTTACCCAGTCTGCTGTTACCACAAGACTGGGAGAGATGGAAGGCAGAGTAAGCCTCTACTCCGGCCTGTCTGCTCTTATTACAGGCAAGCTGTGGTACGGACCCAGTTCGGTTATAAACACAGGAGGCTACCGAGTGAGAGAAATAATCGGCGGCGGTCTAGAGTTCAGAATGTCCAACGGCCTGAACTCCTTTGTTATCTATGAACATGAGGCCTCTGATCTTAATTCCGATAAGGCATGGGGCCGAATCAGAGGAGGAATAGGGTTCTACCCTGTTTCTCATTGATTATTGGAACCTTCTCAGCCGCAGCTGTTATCTAACAAGAAGCAGCTGCGGTTTTCTTGAATGACAGGAGCATTCTGATGTTTTCCGGCTTGGTTCACGGTGCAGGTCTGGGTCTTGCGACAGGCATTTCATGTCTGGCTTCATGCGGTCCTATTTACCTTTCCTATCTTCTCAGTGAACAGCGCTCTGGAAAACAGTCTGTTTATGTAATCCTTCTTCTGAATCTTGGCCGGTTCATATCCTACGCAGGATTCGGAGCCATCATGGGGATTGTAGGTGGATATGTTCCATCCTCACTGAGAATTCCTCTTGCTTTTGGCGGCTACCTTCTTTTCTCTGTTTATCTGGTAATTTCAGTAGTGCGGATTAACAAAACCTGCAAAGGCTGTAATATCCCCAAATGGATGCAGTTCACAAAAAGCCCGATACTTCTGGGAATTCTCACAGGCTTCTCAGTTTGCCCTGCATTCCTCATTGCAATGACAAGTGCATTTGAGTCCAGCGGCGCCTTTAGTGGTGCGCTTCTTTTTTCAGGATTCTTCATAGGTACTTCTATCTACATGATTCCATTCGCTGTGTTCGGTCTATTCAGCAACAAACAGTGGCTTAACAGCGTAGCTCGATATGCAGCTATCTTCGTAGCAGTCTACTTCACCATTATCGGAGTCAGAGGGCTTGCATCTCACTTTTTCTCCCCAAGGAAAGTTCTTATAGAACAGCCTGGAGCAAGAGAAACTGCTACCATTTTCAATGCTATTGAACAGGATTCGCTTTACATTCTGACTTTCCCTGAAGTGGAAGGCGATAAAGGATCAGAAATGTTCAATGATCTGGAAGATGCTGGTGGCCCGGTGTTTGTACTGGTAGAAGCAGAAGAAAACTCCTGGGAAAATGCGCTGGCCAGCATACCCCCTCTCTCAGGTGTCATTGCTCCATGGTGGATGGACTTCCGCTCTGAAGAAGAACTCCAGCCCTGGCAGGAGCTGGTCAACAATGCTGCTGAAGAGCAGCGGTTCAGACTCTTCGCCATTGAGTATGAGCCGTACACCATGGAAAGAGCAGGTATAATCTACCAGTTTCTTTCCAGGTACAGTTTCAGGTGTGATCCCAACTCCGGCTTCACTTTCCTGCTCACAAGCGACGCAGGCTGCAGCACCCTTGACTGCAACACCTGTCCTGCTTACGGCAGTTACTGAACTGCACTGCAACAACCCCTAAACAGAGTCAGATATGATTCTATAGATAAATAAATAGTTCTTTGTTGATCATCAAGCCCTAAATAGGGCTTGATGCTGAAGCTTTAAACCTTTACAGCGCAACGGAACGAGGGGATATTAGGTGCATAGAAATGCACGCAATATGAGCACATTTGCTCAAAACCCTTGCACCTGGAGATTCAATTGTATCAGCATAACAACCGTCAGTTGGAAATTGAGGCCTTCAAGACTCCATTCAGGACACCGCTGGATACTGAGAACAGATGGGTCAAGCTGGCAAAGCTGGTTCCCTGGGATTTCGTGGAAGAAGTTTATCTTCGAAGTCTCGGGAGAAAGAAAGAAGGACAGCGAGCCCTCCCCGGCAGATTCGCGTTCGGTTCCATACTGATCCAGGAGAAACTTGGTCTGACAGACAGGGAGACAGTGGACACGATCAGAGAGAATCCTTACCTCCAGTGGTTCTTAGGATTGCAGGAGTTCCAGATCAAGCCTCCGTTGGATCAGTCACAGCTTTGCAGGTTCAGGAAGAGATTTCCCGCACAGGCCATAGCTGAGATAAACGAGAGAATCCTCCTGGCCGCCCGCAAGCGCCACAGAGATGATGAATCGTCTTCCAGTGATGATGGAGGCTTTGTGAATAAAGGCCGGT
>PDSZ01000036.1 GCA_002748705.1 Candidatus Fermentibacterota bacterium | reverse complement strand
AGGTCCAACCATATCAGTGTCCTGTCATGCTTCGGATGTGGAGAGTATGCGCAGTTATTATCTGTTCAGGAGAGGCGCAGGTGAGGGCGCATAGCCGGAGGCTATGTAACCGAGTCTGCAACGCTGCCTGGGCAGATAAGCAGAATCCGTCATCTGAGGTTTGACAGGACACTAGAATTCGCTGTCTTCCATTGAGCTTACAAGGCTTACTCTGTCTATTCCAGATGTTTTTTCCAGGGAAGTAACAAGTACGCCTGCATTCACTCCGCGTTTCAGAGTGATATCGTAGGAGAGTATCAGATACCTTCCCTCGCCGGAGGGTTCTATGTGAATAAGGGTTGATCTGGAGGTTTTCTCACCTATCAGTTTGGTGTAAAGAGCTTCCACACCTGATTCCCTGTCGAACCGAAAACGAAGAACGAACTCGCTTCTCATGTATGCGCCAAAGTTGGTTTTGAAGAGAATCAGTGCCACAAGCCCGATAAACACAGTTGAAACTGCAGTGAGCAGGTAGTTTCCTGTACCGGAAGCGATTCCTTCAGTAAGAGCGAAGAAAACGAATGCAGTGTCCCTTGTGTCCTTGATAACAGTTCTGAATCGTACGATGGTAAGGGCGCCTACAAGGGCAAATGCCCTTGCCAGGTTGCTTCCGATCACCATCATTACAGCAGAGACAGTTATGCTCATCAGTACAAGAGTTACCACAAAGTTCTGAGAATATGTAAGCCCCCGGTGGGTAGCCTTGTACACAATGCCGATCAGGAGCCCTGCTGCCAGGGCAAGCAGAAGGTTCGTGAACAATTCGCCGGGAGAATATCCCAGCATTTCGTTGGTGGTTCCAACCCATTCTGTCAGTGTAGGCAAGCTGTGCTCCTCTCTACCATTCTGTTTATACGGCTGCTGCTGTCGCTGAGGTATACAGCCTCTACCGCCTTCTGAAACTTGGAGCAGGACACTCTTACAAGACCCATTTCCCTGACAAGTCTCTGAAACCAGAATGGAATACGGTATCTGAACTTTATTTCAACTATTCCACAACATGGAAGTATCTCCCTTGGAATACCCGCAGGCAACCCCTGCCATGATGTACGCCATGCTGCTGTTTCTGTATCTATGGTTGCTCTGAAGTCCGGATTGGCGCTGTCTTCCCAGGCTGCTCTCCGGTAATCAGTGATAACAGAGGGGGCAAGTCTGTATCTGAACGATTGAGCGATGAATCGTTCCGCTGTCTTGTTTCCAGGCGAATACCGGTAAAGAAGCTCCCTGAACCATGAGGAACCTTCTTTAATGCCCTCAGAAAACTGATCTATGGGTAGTTTCACCCTGTGCTTTATAACCAGAGCACCATTGCGGCCTTTCAGTTCCAGAAAAAGGGGATAGTCAAAGCCCTTCTCAGAATGTGAGTATGTTCTCAGACGATACTTGAACCTTTTTTTCAGACCGTCTCTCTTTTCGTTGAACCACCGGAGGCCAGGGGAATCAAAATAGACGCTTCTGATGTCGTAGTGTCCATCCTGTCTGCAGTAGACATCCCTTGAGAGATGGCGGTCAAGCTCTCTGGTTATTACCTGAATGCTCTCTCCATGAAGGATGTATTTGAACTCGTTCCTGTAGAAGTGAAGGTGTTCTGGAAGTTTGGGCATCAGAACCTGAGCCCTGCTTCCATAATTATGTCGGTGTATTCGTTTTCCTCCTGTAGAGGATTTTGCTCTATGTGTATTACCCGTCCAAACCTTATTCTTGTGTTTTCTGTTGGATATACTGAGCAAATTAGTGATATCTGCTGATTCTTCATGTTATCTAGATCAAGATTTTCCTGAAGCCTGTCATATCCTGCAGAGAGAGATATGGTTCTTATGGCATCTATATTCCACGGGTGCCAGCTGAATGTGACAGCGCTCCAGAGACCTTTGAAAAAGGGAGGATCTTCCCCTGCCAGTGCATCTACCCATTCCCAGTTGTCCCCGATGGTGTATTCTCCGAGAATCTGAATGTCATACCAGTTGCTGAAAGAATGGTTAAACTGGATATCTGCTGAAAAAGCCATCAGACGGCTGCTTGAAATGTAGCCTTCAACTGACTGTGAGTTAACAGCGCCAAGCCGGTGCAGTATTACCGAGCCGCCGAGCTTGAGATTCAATGGAACAGCTTCAGCGACTCCTCTGAAGGAATACAGCAGCTCATTGTTTTCCCTTTCCTCAGCTCTCTCATCACCATTGAAGACTCCTGCCGTTCCGGTGAGAATAAGGGATTCCACAGGACGCAAATTGACCTCAATGTCCATTCCTATGTCTCTGCCGCTGTAGGTTAGATCTTCCATGAGATTGCAGGAGAGAGGCCTTTCAAAGAGAGGAAGATTCCATGTGCTGAGAGTTCCGCCTAGAACTGTTTCCCTTTTAAACTGACCGAATCTGGCAGAGGCAAAATCCAGAGGACTCCACTGAACAAGCGCATTCTTCAGGAATACCTCATCAGGCTGAAGCTCAACCTTAAGCTCAGCTTCCAGATTGTCAGTTACTTCAGCTGCTACTTCAAGTCCGGATCTGCGAATCTGAAACTCTCTGGATGGAACAGCATTGTATGAGCCGTTCCGGCTGTATCTGAGATCCAGATAACCTTCCAGTGTAAGGCTCCTGCAAAATGGGTTCTCTACATCCACAGCACCCAGAAGAGGCTGCACAGTAAGTATAAGGGCCACAGCAAAGGCTGTTTTCATAGTTTACTCCTCTGTAAGTACGGTCAGTTTCACGCTGTCCGTTCCATTTGAAGACCTGAGATAGATAATATAAACTCCCGCAGGGAGTAACCCTTCAAGGTTTTCGGTAACAGATCCGGAACATTCTTCAGGAAGAATAAAATTTGTTATTTCACGCCCGGACAGGTCATATAAAATTGCCTCTAACTCATTGGAAGAAGCTTTGTAACTGAAGCTGATAAGCCCTGAACCAGGGTTGGGAGAAGTAAGGGATATTCCTGCATATCCTCTTCCTGAACCCCATTGAGGATTCAGTACTCCCGGGGAGCCCGGCAGCGGGCATTGAAGCCAGCTTGTACTGATTTCCAAAGGTCTGAAAGGCGACCGCAGGTACATAACGGTATTTTTACCTGGCCATGGTTCATCCCAGCCGAAAGAGAATATTTCATTACCCATGTTGCTGAAAAGGGTAAGAGAATCATTCAGAGAGCATAATGAAAAAGCAAGAGGAAATACCATACCGGTTGTGTTTTGCAAGCTGGAATCCGGATACTCCATTACGAGAATCAACTCTCCTGGATGGAGAACTGTTTTGTCGGGGATAAAGGAAACATTATTATCTGAGTCCATCAAAAACCATTCGGAAATATCTGCATCAGTATTTCCTGAATTGTAAAGCTCAATCCAGTCATTGCCATTGCCTCTTGATATCTCGCATGGAATAATTCCAGCTTCGCAGGAGTTGACCGAATCTCCTTCTCCTATATTCCATGAGTGAATAGTGTACCATGCAGGATCATTAAGAAGGAGTTGAGAATTTGCAGGGAAACTGGTTCCTGCGTCTCCAAATATCCGTCCTTCTATAACGGTTTCAGCTAAACTGGAATTATTGGTGAGGTAGATTGTTTCTCCTGAACTGACAGTGAGTGATTCGGAAAAGAACACTGTTCCGGAAGGGTTACCCACATGAAATGAGCAAAGGCTCAGGTCCTGGGTGAAATCTGCTGTATTGGTAACAGGCAGCACCCACAGAAACTCACCGTAACTGAACGGTTCTCCAGGAGAGAGCATATCAGGATGAAGAGGTGCAATTGCCACCCGGGCTCCAGGGGCTGGAACCGGATAAAGGTGATACTGCTTCATTGACCAGGATGGAAAGAATACAGGCATAAGTGAAGATTTCAATCTGGGACCGAAAGTAATTCTTACTGAATAGGTTCCAGGTGGCAGGTCTTTGAAAAACTCAAAATAGTTCTCTCCGGTGTTTGGAAGAAAGTGGAGTTCTTCTTCTCCTCCATCAATGGAAAGGAGTAGTACTACCCCATCTGTATTTCCCTGCTCAATCTCAAGAGAAAAGTGAAAAGTTTTACCAAGGTTCAGACAGTCAGTTATTGTAAATGATGAGATACCCTGAGCCGGTTCAGGAAAATGCAGTGAAGATGAAACATACACAGCTCTTTCAACCACATCCGATGAGAGTACAGCACATATTGAATCAAACTGAGCCGAAGAATATTGGTAGTATGGATCTTCACCGAGGGGTCCCCGCAGTTCTCTCCTGAGGGAGTCGATAACCGCAGGGAAACGGTTTTCCATAACAGAAGCGCAGGAGTCAAGAAGAGAATTGAAAATCTGAAGATTTTCCCATGATTCCAGCAGCGGTCTTGTTCCTCCGAAGAGAGGGATATCGTAAACAGCAGGTTTGCAGGTCCATCCAGGAATGTATTCACCAGGGGTATTGCCAAGGGAGGCATCCATGTCCCATGGATATACATGCCATATTCCCTGCCAGTTGTGAAGAAGAAAGTTTTTGATAACTGCATCTCTGTTTGCAGTTGCAATCTTAACAGCGAAAAGGGTCAGGAATTCATCAGTTTTCAGGTTTGATACATCCCCTCTTCGACAGTCCTCAATCAGTTCCAGAAGAAGTTGAGAGTATGGCTGGCTGTCTCGCTTTGGTTCAATGCCGTATGTACCATGATGGTCCGCATAGTGGCACACAAGTCTTCCCACTGTGTGAACGCTCTTGAAAACAGGACCCCAATCCATTCCGCGATGGTTGAAGAAGTACCGGTCGACTCTTTCAATCTGCTCGTAGACACCAAGATAAGTGCCATTGACAGTAAGGGTGGCAAAACCGGTTCTTGATGCCGGAAACCCCAGCTCTCTGGTGAGGAAGTGCCCCAGAGTGTTTCTCATAAGAGAAGGATCAAGAAACTGTGCATTCAGCAGAAGATTCTTACCCCAGGGAACAATGCCTTCTTCTTCAACTCGAATGCACCAGCTTTTTTTCTCCTGATACAAACTGGCACCACCGCGGAAAGAGACAGTACAGTCTGCAGTCACCGAGTCGATTGATAGAACTCCCTGTATTTCAATACCCTGATTGAAATTGTCATATAGATATTCCAGCTGTTCCGGATCTGCTGTTATGGAATATTCAGGAAGCAAACCCTGCAAAAGAAGAAAGAGTAATAGCATAGAAAACCTTTTCTATCAGGTTCTATATTTCGTTCAACACTGTTAAACAAGCTGTATCTGCTCCTGCAGCTGTTCTCAGGTAAATGATATAGATGCCGGAAGGAATTGTTCCGGAAAAGTCTGCTGAAACAGTTCCTGTGAGAGTGCCGGGAAGGGGCAGACCGGCTATTCTTCTTCCGCTCATATCATACAGTATGGCTTCAATAGGGGTTGATGAGCTGGTATAAGTAAAAGAGAAGGCCCCATTGGATGGATTTTGGGAAGAGAGATTAACCTCCACAGAACTGAAAATACCTTTCCATCCTGGATTGGATTCTCCAGGAGTTCCTGGAGTATCCTCAGCCTGCCAGTGTGCTGCCAGGTTGTAATCATGAAGGGGAGAAATCAGATACATGATTCCTGTGGAATTTAAGGGCCAGCTTTCGCTCCAGCCCAGTTTGAAGATCTCAGTACCGGTTGAGTTGAAGAGGGAGAGAGTATCTTCTAAACCGTTCAGGGAAAAGTCAAGCTGATTGAAAGTTTGGCCAGGGGGATTTTCCCATGCTGTGTAGAGCTGCCCCGGAGCTATTCTTGTTCCTTCAGGAATTATTGAAACATTCTTACTGGAATCCATGAAGTACCAGCTGGAAAGGTCAGCTTCACCGGAGCCTCTGTTGTATAGCTCTATCCAGTCTTCACCTGCACCGGCAGAGATTTCACAGGGTATTATGTCCGCTTCACCTGGAGGAAGAGAATCGGCACCGGTGATATGCCAGCTGTGAAGGTAATTCCAGGAAGGATCCTGAAGAATCAGCTGGCTGCCGGAAGGGAAAGAAGTTCCGGCATCACCAAAGACCCTGCCGCCATAGAAAGAGGAAGCCTGAGCAGCATTTGAGGTCAGGTAAAATGTTTCACCGGAAGAAATCAGAACAGAGTCACTGAAGAAAATGCTTCCGGAAGGCTCACCAAGAAGAAAGCTGCAGTGACTTATGTCCTGCTGTGATGAGTTTTCATTGGTAACAGGCAGAACCCAGAGGTTTTCTCCGCACCATACAGGCTCATGAATGATGAAATATGCCGGTTCCAGCGGAGCCAGAGCTGCACGGGCTCCCGGGCATGGAGAAGGTCTGGAATCGTATCCCCTCATTGCCCATGACGGGAAGAATATTGGAAATGGCAGGGAAGACAACCTGGGTCCAAAAACAAAGTTTACGAAATGAGTGGTGTCTGCAACTTCAAAATCATATTCCCAGCAGCTGTTTCTGTTGCTTTTATGCATGTAGTGCCATATTTCATAATTACCGTTGATGGAGACAAGAATGAAAACAGTTTCAGGTTCCGGTCCGGCCAGTTCCAGTTCTATATGCAGTTCATTCTCCATATCCATACAGTTGGAGATGCTCCAGGATACAGGTACAGGAGAAGAAGAACCCAGGTTCAGCGTTCTGAGGTATGCAGCTCTTTCCAGCAGATCTGTCTTAAGTACCAGGCATAATGAATCGAACTGGACCGGAGTGTATTCGTAATAGGGATCGTAACAGAGTTCATTCCTTAACAGCATATTGAAAGAGTCAACCATAGCAGGCAGCTCTCCATCCATGAGAGATGCGCACTGGTCAATGTATTCATCAAGGGCAATGACGCTCTCAGGATTTTCGAGAAAGGCCCTTGAAGCACCAAAGTAGCCTATATCATGAAGGCCAGATTGAGTTGTCCATGTGGAGTCATAGAATCCCTGCCAGGAGTTTCCGAAGGTTGCATCCCTGTCCCATGGATAGAAGTGCCACTGGCCGGCATACTGATGGAAATAACAGTTTTTTATCAGACCGTCTCTGTCCCAAATAGCTGTATTTACAGCCATAGCTGCAAGAATCTCGTTTTCGTTCAGGGAGGAAACATCACCCCGTCTGCAGCTTTCTATAAGTTCAAGTATTCTGCAGGCGTAAGGCTGGCTGTCTATCTTGGGCTCCAGCCCTGCTGTGCCGCAGGTGTCCGCATACTGGCAGACAAGCCTGCCTGCTGTGTCCACATTCTTGTAAAGGGCTCCGAATCCTGTTCCGTTCCTGGCATAGAAGAGCCTGTCAACACGCTCAACATGCTCATAAACCCCTTCGCTGAAACCGTTGAACTCCAGTGTGACAAACTCAGTAAGGGGAGCTGGAAAACCAAGAGCCCTGGTCATGTAAAGACCCAGAGTATTTCTTATCAGTGAAGGATCCCTGAACTGGGCATTCAGCAGAATGTGCCCGCCGTCTTCAAGGCTGATATGCCAGCTTTTCTTGGAACATCCCTGAGAGGTGCCTCCCCTTAGGGCAAGTGTACAGGGGATATCCATGCTTTCAAGATGAAGTATGGCAGGAATCTCTATCCCCTGATGAGGATGTTCCCTGAGATACTCCAATTCCTGCGGATCCGCAGAGAGAGAATAGCATGGCAACTGAGACAATAACACAAAAATGATAATGCCAATCATGATGATTATTATACTACCCTTAGGTGGATTTTTCAATTACTCAGTCCATGAAAGGGCCTATCCCCTATGACCTTATTGCTTAATATTATCCTTCTAAGTACGGTATTTGTTCCAGTTGAAGGATTTGCCGATTTAGAGGCAATTGCCGAACCGGGGGATTTCGCTTTTCTTCTTGTATGTTCAGGGAATCCGGCGGCAGATGCAGACATGTCACAGCAGATGCTCTCTGCAATCGGCGAAAGCTTTATTCCTGACACAGCTGATATCTCACTGTATCTCATATCACCGGAAGCTTCAGGTTATTCCGAAGTAGCCTCTCTTGCAGGGCGAATCAACGGTTTTCCTGCTGTGGTTACACTTGTGGGACACTGCGGCTTTCTTGAACTGGACACCACAATGCTTCTCTCGGAAATGGAGGATATGTGGTTCAGGTGGGGGACAGGGGGCTCCCAGGGAATCTGCAACCACTGTACGCGGTGTCATCCATAAGCAAACCCATTCTGGCCGGTATCGCTGTTATGAACCGGTCTAAAGTTCTGTGAAAGGATCCTCAGGCAGACCCTTGTCTTTTCTCCATGACTGAACAACAGGCCTTACATCTGTAACAAAAGCGTCTCTGAGTATTCTGTTTGCAAGGGAGGGATTAGGTTTTGACTGGGCTGCCCTAAGCTCCTTTGAATCAACCAGAGCCGCTCTGGCCAGAGCGTGTTCTATGTTCTCAACAGCGGTAAGAAGGTTTTTGTCTATTGAGCCTACTCTGGAGTCAACTCTTACTTCAAATCCAAGCTCTTCCATTGAGCAGAGACCTGCCTCTTCCGCCATCAGAAGATTCAGGAACAGTCTGAAAAGCGCACCTGCGTCAAGGGAACCTGCTGGAAGGGCGCCCATACCCAGCTTGTTGTCCGAGAGGGCAATTCGGCCAAGCATCTTCTGGTGAACAAGGGCGATGATTACTGATTCGATGCTTTCCCCTGGAAGCAGAGAGGCGGTATCAAGAAGAAGCCTGCAGGACTGAACCGTTTCCCTGCACAGCCATGTGGCAGTTCCCCAGTCTGGAACAGCTGTGTTGCAGAAAGAGGGCCCGTATGGTCTGAATCCCAGAAGCATTGACTCACTTTTTCTGACTTTCATTCCTATCTGACGAAGCCCCTTGAGGATGAAGTCAAGCATCTCTACTGAATTCTTTTCTCCTGGAGAGTCCATTCCGTCAGGTATCCACAGTCCGAGCTGACGGCACTTCACCTCACGCATGAGCTGCATGGTGGAGATTACCTGATTTACGGAAGCTACTCTGACCTCTGGATAGGGGGAAGTTAGTGTGCCGAACATAAGCCTGTGATTCAGCACTCCACTTTTTCTGGGCACATGAATATCAGCATTTACAGTGACAGGTATCAGACTGTTTCTTTCAAGAGCTTCAATGACTTTTGCTGCATCTTCCTTTGTGCGCATATCTCCCGGGCAGTGAAGAATGATTTCACCGCACTTTCCTGTCAGAGCTTTTATCATGCCCAGTTTGTTCAGTTTTTCCACGGGAGTCTGAGGATCTTCATCCTGCTTGTATGTTGCCCAGTTGCTGGATGACCTGGAAACAGATTTGGTTGAAACAAGCAGTCTGAGATTCTCAAGGCGTTCTTTGACAGTCTTCAATTTGTCACCGTCCCCCTCTTTTTGGTAAGATTGTCTGTTTTCTATCTATACTCTTAATCTTTACAATCGTATTCCTGAAGTCCAGTATGGAAAACCTCCAAGAAATGCATCTTTTTTCCCATGCTCAATCAGGTAAAGTACTTCACCGATGAGACTGACCAGATCATCGGGCAGCAGGGATCTTGGTGATGATGCTCTGCTGTATAGCTCTGAAGCCATGCCGTGAATGAATGAACTCAAACATATAGATTCCATTCCAGCACAACCCTGAGCCATTAATCCGGCAACAATTCCTGCAAGCACATCACCGGTTCCTCCAGTTGAGAGTCCGTGATTTCCTGCTGCTGTCATAATTCTTCTTCCGTCTTCAGAAAAAGCCTGGGATGGCTTGCCTTTAAGAAGCAGAGAGACTCCCAGGGCTTTTGCCGTTTTTTCCGCTGCCTGGAACCTTTCATTCAGGCTGTCTCCGCATCCGGTAAGTCTCCTGAGTTCTCCGGGATGAGGAGTAATTGCCACATCAGCAGGATAATTTCTAATCATGTCAGCAAGTGTTGAGTCAATAACATTCAGCGCATCTGCATCCAGTACCAGTGGAATTTTCCAGTTTCCAACTATGTATCTAACAACCTTTTCTGTGCTTGCCGATTTGCCCATTCCCGGTCCGATCACTGCAACGGAATAACCGTCAGGATCAGGAAGGGAGGTGACATCTCCAGGAAGGAAGTATGAACAGATAGTTTCTGGAATACGGCCTGCTACAGCTGTTGAAGCAGGGAGAGGAACACAGAGTTCCACAAGACCGCAACCGGCTCTGAGAGCCCCCATTGAAACCATCATGGGAGCACCGGGCATTTTCTCAGAACCTCCAAGTACCAGAACTTTACCGTAGGTGCCCTTGTGGGAATCTACAGGTCTTGAAGGCAGTATGCTCCTTGCGTACTCCATGTCCATGACTCTTCTTTTATCGTTTTTGGGAATGTGAATTCCTATATCCTCAAGAAGCAGTGAACCGCACATTCCACAGCCCGGGGGAATAAGAAGCCCAAGCTTAGGAGCAGCAAAAGTTATTGTTATATCAGCCTTTACGGCAGATTTGTCGCATTTTCCAGTAAGGCCGTCTACTCCTGTGGGAATATCAACTGCCACAACAGGGCATCCCAGACTGGAACACTCCACAGCAAGGTCAAGGGTTCCTCCTCGAAGATTTCCTGTGAATCCCACTCCAAGAAGGGCATCTACAGCCAGTCTGGCAGTTATCTGAGGTTCATGGGAGATAAGGCCTCCTGCGAAGACATAGCTTTCCATGTTTACCCTGCATTCATCTGTTATTCTGCTGGAAGGTCCGAAAGAGGGACGAACAATAACATTGTATCCCATTTCACGAAGGATTCTGGCAGTTACGAATCCGTCGCCTCCATTATTTCCCGAACCGCAGTAGAGAACTATCATTCCACTGGCATCAGGAAGAATTTGTTTTACCGTTCTGGCAACTGCCAGACCTGCGCGCTCCATGAGAACAAGCCCTGGTGTGCCTGCATTTATGGTATTTCTGTCAAGCTCAGTAATCTCGGAAGGGGTGAGCCAGAAAGCCATTTCAGCTCCTTTCAGCCAGAATAACACAAGTTAGCGTTCTTGTATCGCTGGATGAAGCCGACACAATGGCTACTCTGTTTCCTGCAAGTTCTGCAGCCCTTCCGGACAGCGTTACCTGAAGTTTTCCGCAGTTTTCAGAAACCTTGATATCATGCCATGACAATGAAACATCAAACCCTGTGCCCATAGCCTTTGCCACAGATTCCTTAACTGAGAAGAAAACCGCCATATCCTTTACTGAAGGGTTGGCTGAAAGTTCATCAGGGCGGAAAAGCCTTTGCCTGAGTTTGCCGTTGTTTCTGCAGATAGATTTACGGAATCTGTCGTGCTCCACCACATCAGTTCCCACAATCATGATTATCCTTTCTCTCTATCAAAAAGATAGTTCATGAAGGGCTGGGTGTCAGCGGGAAAGGGGAGAAAGTTCCGTTCCGTGCCAGCGGGGAAAAGTGCTGACCGAGAGAGAAGAAGAAAATGCCGGCTCAGTCTTCAGTACAGAGAGAGCTGCCCGGCCAACCATTACTGCGTTATCCATTGTATGATTCATCTCAGGAAGAAAAACCTTCAGCCCTCTTTTGGAACCCTTTTCAGAGAGTTCCCTGCGAAGCAGGGAGTTGGCTGAAACGCCCCCTGCTGCAAGCACTGATTTTGCACCTAGAGTCGAAGCCTGATAGAGTGTTTTTGAAACAAGAATATCGCATACTGTTTTTCTGAAAGACGCAGCCATATCCTCCCTGGATGAACTGCCTTCCTCCCATTGGAGCCTGACAGCTGTTTTCAGGCCGCTGAAACTGAATTCAGGTATTCGCTTGTTTCCAAGGGGAGAAGGAAGCTCAACTGCACTTGAGTTCCCCCGTTCAGCAATCTCATCAATGATTCTGCCCCCTGGAAATCCCATATCCATAAGTTTGGCTGTTTTGTCAAAAGCTTCTCCTGCTGCGTCGTCTCTGGTGGAACCCAGCAGTTTGCATGAGGACCAGGAAGTCATGTGAAAGAGCATGGTATGCCCGCCGCTGACAAGAAGGGCTACAGCAGGAAACTCCACAGGAGAACCCCAGTGTATGTGAAGATGAGCTGCCAGGTGATTTATGGCAAGAAACGGTTTTTTCAGCGCAAAAGCTGCAGCTTTTGTCCACGAAAGCCCTACCAGCAGTGAGCCGGTCAGTCCAGGCCCTGAGGTTGCAGCAAAGGCATCTATATCTTTCAGGGAGATACCGGCTTTGTCCAGCACCTCCCTGACAATACCTGGAAGGACAGCCAGATGCAGCCTTGAGGCTATTTCCGGCACTACCCCCCCGTGTGAAACATGGTCGGTCTGGGTTGAAACAAGTTCAGCCAGAGGCTTTCCCCTTTCATCCAGAACCGCCGCAGCAGAATCGTCACATGATGTTTCCACTGCAAGAAGACGCATCAGCTCTGGGCCTCTACCCTTACCTTAATCTTCTCGTGGATTTCTCCATGAACCTTGATCTCAACTTCATGTTCACCAACATTCTTGATGTGTGCAGGAAGAATTATCTGGTTCCTGTCTATCTCAAAGTTTTTCTCAACTAGAGCAGCTGCAATTTCCCTTTCACCAATTCCACCGTAAAGCTGACCATTCTCATCTGCTGTTGCAGAGAAGGAGAGTTCAGTTTCTCTCAGCTTTGCAGCAAGGGTTTCTGCAGCCTTGTTTTCTTCAAGGGCTTTTGCCTCTGCAGCAGCTTTCAGAGAGGCAGCCATTTTCATGGAGCCCGGTGTGGCAATAACTGCAAGCTTTTTGGGAAGGAGGTAGTTCCGTGCGTAGCCTGCAGCTACCGTGACCACATCGCCCGCTGTACCCAGCGAATCAACGGTCTTTATCAGAAGAACCTTCATTTTCGTTCCTTTCGATCCTGTTTTCCAGTTTTTTTCTGTAATCGAACCAGGTGTCCAGTATTCCTGTAACAAGAGTAAGCCCCAATATCAGAGGTGTTGCCAGTACAGTGACTGCTGCCAGAAGGAACATCATTCCAGGAAGACGCTTTGCCCATGCCAGTACAACCTGCAATCCTTCCAGAAAGTATGGAAGTGCAATGAAGACAAGCAGGTTCCCTGCTGTCTGAACAAGTGGGTCAGGCAGAGGAAATGATCTTGCTCCGACCACAGCAAGAAGGCAGATTATCGGAAACCAGGCGAAAGCCCAGTGAATCCTTAACTGAACCTTCTCCTGCAGATAGTTAAGGGTCCCGCTGTTCAGAGACAGAGCCCTGAAAAGCATGAAAGCAACCACTGATCCTCCTGCAAGCTGTACTGCTCCAATGCCTGGAGAGAAATAGATAACAAGCTCAATGATTCTCTCAACCAATGAAGCTTCAATGCCTGCAGAAGTGTACATCTCCCTGAGAGAATCTATCTCGACCGGGCTTATGTTCATGAATCCGGAAAAGCCCAGAGAGAGAAGACCGCCTGAGAGCAGAGAAAGCCCTGTGGTCCAGATTATTCCTTTCATGACTGACAATCTGCTTCTGGCTGCGGAAACAGCAGTTACTGCGCAAACTGCGGAGACCACTGCTCCGCTTACTCCTGTGAGATACCAGACTGCGAAAAGCAAAACCGCTGTAATGGTCAGCCCTCTGTACAGCTTTTCAGAAAGCAGCCAGGCTGCTGTTCCTGCTGCTAGAAATGGAAGACCTGCCACAAGGGACGCTATTCCCCAGATCAGAACTCCGGTTCTGCTTTTCTTTATCAAGGTCACTCTACCTGTAGTGCTCGCGGATGAACGGTGCCAGAGCCAGGAATCTTGCAATCTTCAGTTCACGGGCAACCATTCTCTGGTGCTTGGCACAATTACCGCTGACTCTCTTGGCAACAATCTTGCCTCTGTCACTGATGTAACGCTGTACCATCTTCTCATTCTTGTAGGATATTTCCATTGTTGGGTTCATGCAGAAGCGGCACTTCTTTTTTCTCGCAGGCTTCTTGGGGCCTTTACGCTTTTTACGAACAGGCATTAAGCTATTCCTTTCTTTATGAGATAACTTCTATTCGGCTGGCGTGTAATACTGTATGGTAGTGTACACCGCCGGTATGGTCTTCTGTTTTCTTGTGGGCAAGCCTTCCTTCAGCGAGGATAACAGAGCCCACCTTCAGTTTACTGTCCAGGAAGGAAGTTGCGTTACCCCAGAGATCTATCTGGAACTCTGTTTTTACGGTTTTGCCACTTCCCGGCCATGTTTCGGCAACATTCTCCACAAACAGATGAATTACAGGTATGCCTTGCCTTGTAAGATTTATACCCTTCCTTCTTTTTACAATTCCGGTTACTGCAAAGTAATTAAGAGAAGGGTAATCCTGATCAGGTATCTGCTCAGTCATGGCTGGGTTCCTGTCATAGTTGAAATTTTCATGTATTTACCATTTCTGTCTGTTCAGCTCAAGCTGGCACAGGCGCACAGCTGTTCTGTTGAACCTTCTGGTTCACTCACTGAAGCAGTTGAAAACAGCAGAATACACAAGTTTTCCGAAACACTAGAACGGAATATCATCCGAGTAGGAAGGTTCCTCGTATGTCTCCCGACGAGGAGGCTCTTCCTGATTCCTGTTGTAGGAGGAACCACTGGAATCTCCCTGCTTTTCCAGCATCTGAACGCTTCTCGCCAGAATTTCAATTCTGCTTCGCTTTGATCCATCCTGTGCGTTCCACTGGGTGTACTGCAGTTCCCCTTCAATAACAACAGGACTGCCTTTGTGAAGCCTGCTGGCTACCCTTTCAGCAAGTTGCCTCCAGGTAACAACATCAACGAAGCAGGTTTTGTCGCGCCAGTCGCCGTCACGACCTTTGTATCTCTGGTTGCTTGCAATGCGAAAGTTTGCCACATGAGTGCCGTTCTCAAGAATGTTGGTTCTGGGATCGTCGGTAAGATTACCGGAGATAAGAACCTTGTTCAAGCTGGGCAGCCGGAGATCCACAGTTACTCACCTGCCTGGGCAGCCTGCGGCTTGTTGGAGGAGCCCATTCTTGTGTTCCTGTCCTGGCGGAGAGTGAGATGTCTGAGACAGTTCTCATTGATTCTGAGCATCTTGTCGATAGCATCCTTGACTGAGGTTTTACCTTTCCAGTGAACAATGTGGTAAACTCCTTCGTTCTCTTTGCTGATAGGGTATGCGAGCTGTCTGCGGCCCCAGTCATCAAGTCCCAGGAGTTCTGCGTCTCCATCTGTGACAATCTGCTGGACCTTGCCTGTCTCGGCTTTAAGCTCAGCTTCAGAGAGACTGGAATTCCAGATCAGTACTGTTTCGTAAGTACGCAATTAACAAAGCCTCCTTCCGGCTCTGAGTAGTGTGTAACAAACACCGTACCCGAAAGGAGACAGACAGAAGAGTCTGAAATGAAACGCAAAACAGCGTTTTCAGTGCCTGAACATTCTGCTCTCGGGCCGGCGACAATCCATCAGTCGCGTCGTCCCCGACTACTCAGGACGGGGCAAGCAGACTGCTATTATTATACAAAAACTCCTTACAGGTCAAGGGTAGGAAAGGTTTGACAGCCTGACGGCAATGTCGCTGACTGACAATGCAGTTATCATGGTTTACAGAGGAAATGCCTTTGACTCCGAATACACCGCATAGAGGTGTTTCAAGGTAAGGTCAGCAACAGCGGTACGCATGGAGCCTGCAGTCCGATTCTTCCGGTTTGAACTCGAATTCGATGTTTCTGCCTGAAGGTTCAGTAAGCAGATCAAGTTCAGATTCTGCGAGGGTTTCCCGGTATCATACATGATCAGTTCCTGTTACAGACAGAATTTTCTCAATTGCAAAACCCTCCCTAGCCCGGATTTCTCATATCCCCTCGTTCAGGGCTGATTTTTCACTGAATTCTGCCTGATTCTGGTTCACTTCTCGTCAATGGATAGGATTCGGTATCATTTCATAGAGATTTCGGACCCAATCACCGGGTTCAATGCGGCACTCAAGTGATGAGGCTACACTCCCCCTACTGCCTTTTCAGGCATACTCTGCAGGATCACAGGATTTCTCAGATGCGCAGTGGGATGGTACATATATTCCGGTGGATCTGACAGAATTCTTTATACCAGGGATAGCCGATGGCAAAACTGATTGAAATCCGCCTTACACTGAACTTGATTGCGGTCCCGATCTTCATCAGTTTCGAGCGAATTGACCCGCACTGAGCCCTGGAAAAGATGGTGCCCTTCATACCGAGTATTCTACAGGCATTCAGCAGGATGT
>PDSZ01000035.1 GCA_002748705.1 Candidatus Fermentibacterota bacterium | reverse complement strand
GAGGAGACCCAGTGTGTGCTTGTTCTGTCGGCAAACAGATCAAGTTGCTGTTCCTTGATCCTGTTTTCCATCTCACCCCTGGCACAATAGACCTTCTCGTAAAGCTTTCGGTCACTGTCTGGCAGAGAGGTAACAATGAATCGAGGGTTCGCCCCCTTATCAAGGTGCTCTGCCTTGGCGATTACCCGTCTCTCGTGCCGCCAGCTCTTTTCTGTTTTGTACCAGAACCAGGTAAACACCCGGGATGCCTTACCGGTCTTTCCATGCCTTCTGCGGGCAGCATAGAGCTGGCGGCCTATGATTTTCTTCAGGCGGTTATTCTTCGCAAGGCCGAGGATGTAATCAACACCGTTATCCTCGCACCAGTCAAGAAGGTAACTCCTGCAAAATCCACAGTCTCCTCGTAGTATTATCCTTACCTTCGGCCAGCGTGCTCTCAATTTGCCCACAATGAACTCCAGTTCATCAATACTTCCCTTTGCCGGATCTGCACTGGAACAGCCCAATTTCGCACCAAGCGGATGGCCATCGCAAAATATATACAGAGGCATGTAGCAATAAGCATCGTAGTACTTGTGAAAAAACTTTCCATCCTGATTGCCGTGAATTGTATCATCGGTTGCATCAATATCGAGAACAAGTTTCTTCGGTACACCCTTCAGTTCAGTGATACGGATGAATGAGTTCACAAGCGTTTCCCTGATAAGGTTAGAATCAAAAGGGGTTTTGCAATACCTGTCACATCTCTCACTGCTCAGCTCAACCCTGTTCAGGGTGCTTTTACCGGCAAGAGCCTTACCGACATCCTGGGGATTACTCCGATGCGCACCGGTAGGATCAGTTTTTCCAAGGGCAATTGCGATAAGTGGATCTGCTCTGAGTCTGTCATGGTCAATAAGGTCTTCGTAACCCAGGGCGAGCCCAAAGATTCTCTGTGCTATAAGATCATTGAGAGGGTGTTGCACATATCGCTGATCTCTGTGATCCTCAAAACAACTTGACAGCTCGGAGATAATACCTGTTCTGGCCTCAACCTCCCTGAGTAGAAGTGCACCGCCATCTGATGAAATGTATTCACCATCAAACCTGGCTTCAACTTTTCTTTTCCCGAGCCCTTGAAATTCGAGTGACAATTGACCATTATCGGGCAGACATTGTGTATTCATGATTTGGCCATTTCTTTTGAGTGTTATGTTGTTGGTTTGCATCGTAATATAACACTTTGAAACGGCCTTTTCAATTGTATTTATGAGAAATCCGGGTTAGTACTGCTGATTGAAGATCTGCACTGGACAGATGAAGCGTCAATGCAGCTTCTTCAGCAACTGGCAGGATCAATATGCGATGCAGGAGTTTTTCTGGTTCTCACTTCACGATCCGTTCCAGAAGGAAAGCTCAATGAGATCACTGAAAAGCTAAAACTCGAAGCCCTCAGCAGAGATTCGGTAAAGGTTGTTCTGAAAACCATCGCAGGAAGCAGCAGAAGCTCAGCTGTGGAAGAATTTACCGATTTTCTGATGAAAAGCACATCCGGTATCCCCCTTCTGGTAATAGAACTGATACTCCATTCACTGGAAACAGAGTCTCTGGGCAGAGACAGTGATGGTCAATGGTTCATTGCAAATATACCTGACAATATCATTCCCGGAAGCGCAGAATCCTTCGTACAGGCCAGAATTAACAGACTGGGCAACAGGGAGAGGCTGGCTGTTCAGGTTGCTTCAGTGCTCGGCAACGAATTCTTGCTGACAGTATTCTGCGAATTGTTCCGGAGAATGGGCGGAGATTCTGCTGCAATTGTTCTGGGAAGACTGCTGAACCTGGGGCTCATATGCTCCAACAACAATGACACCTTCAGTTTTACTAACTCTGTTATTCCCGGAACTTCATACAGAACCATGACAAAGGAAAGCCGTAAACTCATCCACCGAAATGCTGCTGAAGTTCTGAAAAATCAGAAAACAGCAACTGTAATGGCCATGGCCAGGCACTGGATTGAAGCAGAGGCAGGGGCAGAGTCTCTGCCCTTTCTGTTCAAGGCGCTTGAGAAATGTATTGATCTTGGAGATATAGTCCGTGCTGAGGTTCTTTCTAAGGAGCTTCACCTCAGAATACCCGGCAATGCTGAAAACGAGGAATCCTTTGAGCTTGAATTCCTGGATATGAAGATAAACATAAACAGAGGAAGGTTTCAGACAGCTCTGGGCAGTGCTGAATGGCTCAGCAATAAACTTAAAGGCACAAAACTGGCTTATGCAGAATTCGTGAAGGGTCAGTGCAAAGAGAATCTGGGAGTTCCGCTGCCGGAAGTGGCAGAAAGCTATCTGTCTGCTGCAAATACCGCTGAAGCCGCTGGCGACATGAACACAAAAGCTCTTGCTTTATGCTCTGCAGGCGGGGTTTTTATGAGCATAGGAAAACCTGGTAAAGCAATCCAGTCATTCAATACGGCACTTGAAAACCATGATTTGCTGAATTCTTCTTCTCTGGCCAGAATTCACGGTAACATGGGGCTTCTTATGCAGAGGACCGGAAACAACCATGAAGCGCTGGAGCACCTGAAAAAAACACTGGAACTGGGGCGACAATGCGGCAACATGGGAATCCAGGCCAATGCACTTTCCTTCATGGGAGTGGTCAGGATTAACATGGGCATGAGTGAGGAAGGAATTAATAACATTCAGGATGCCCTGAAAATTCACAGAAAGGCCGGCAACAGAAGTGGCGAGTGTGCCACAATGGGCTCCCTGGGCGGACAGCTTTCCAGGGTTGGCGAAATGTCGGCAGCCATTCACATGCTGGAACAGGCCATTACCCTTGCTGAACAAATCAATCACACCAGAGGAATAATGACATTCAACTCCAATCTGGCCCTTGCTCTGACTCAAAAAGGTGACTATCACCGAGCAGAACACCACATAAGGAAATCACTCGAAATGATGAAAGATTCCGGTGATAAACAGATAACTGCTGTGGGACACCTTAACCTTAGCACTATACTTATGAAGCTCTCCCGTCTGACAGAAGCCATGGAAGAAGCCAGACGAGCCCTGAGATTCGCTTGCGCTGCAAATGCTCTCTCAACCCAGGTAAGGGCCCTGAGCCTTCTGGGATGGCTTATGATAGAGACCGACAGACCGGCTATGGGGCAAAACTTCTTTCTGGAGGCAGAAAAGAGATGCTCTCACAGTGGAGACCACCTGCTTCTTTCAGATTTAAAGGCAGGAGAAGGCGTTGCCCGTACTGCTCTGGGAGATATGGAAAAAGCCCGTGAGTGTTACCTGAGCGCTCTGGAGCTTAAAGATAAGTATGGAACAGACGGCAAATCAGAAGAAACCCTGGAAAGGCTTGCAAAAGCATTAAATGAGCAGAATATCTGAAGTTCTGATAACCAGCGGAGTTCCCGGTGCCGGTAAATCCACTTGGATCAGAAAAAACACAAATCCCAATCTCACTGAGGTGTTCAGTGCAGACACCTTTTTTACTGATAAAAACGGTGTTTACCGGTTCAACCCTGAAAAACTCGGGGAGGCACACTCAGAATGCCTCAGGAGATTTACCGAAAGACTTATTCACCTTTCAGAGGCTGCAGGCAACTCATACCGGATAACACTGGCGGTGGACAATACCAACACAGCTATTTGGGAGATAGCTCCATACTATTCCCTTGCAGTTGCCTTCAGAGCGCCGGTAAAAATACTTCGGTTTTTCGCCGATCCGGAGAAGGCTTTCTCAAGGAATGTTCACGGTGTACAGAAAGAAAAGGTGCTTCAGATGGCACAGCGACTTGAGAACTGCAGTTTTCCGCCATTCTGGAATGTGGAAGATATCTGCAACTGAAAGCAGCAGGATTCAGATTCCTATTCGGGCTGAAAGGTAGAACCTTGCAGAGCTGATTCCCCTCTCTATTGGAACACCTGCTCCTGCATCAAAACTCAGAGGACCTGATGAACCCCGTATTCCAAGCCCTGCAGAGAGAGGATATTCAACTGCTGCAGAGGTTTTAAGAATTCCGCCATCAGCAAAGCCGTAAAGCCTGGTTTCAGTTTCCCCCACTGAAATTTCCAGGGTTCCAAGACACCATGTTCCTGCCCTCCAGCTGTCCTGCACATATCCCCTCAGCGTACCGTATCCTCCAATGCTTTCCAGCATGGTAGAGAGCCATTCACCGCTGGTGATACCACCTGCATAAGCCTTCACTCCTGCTCCCAGCAAACCTCTGAATCTCTGAAAAGAAAGCCGGCAGTCTGCTCTGGAAAGAAGCCATGAAGAATCAGGGCCTGAAGCATTCCCTGCATCGGTGGTGAGAGAGCCACTGAAGCCCTGTGAACCCTGCAGAACTTTTCTGGTAAGGTCCCAGGCAAAACCGGCGGAACCATACCGGTAAAATTCGTCTCCGGAACTTACAGGATAGCTAGACCAGACACCACCTCCCCCTGATACTTCAAATCTGCCCAGTTCAAGTATCAGGGAACCGGATGCCTCCCTTATTACACTTCCGCTGTCTGGAATGAGCTGGGAGGCCTGAACTTCTACAGAAAGATCACTGCCAAGTATCCAGGGCTCTCTGTACAGCCCCTCTGAGTTCATTCCTCCCCATGGCACTGAGTTCAGGCTCAGCTCCAGCCGTCTTCCAGTACCGAACAGATTGCTGAAAAGGGTTTCCGCGCCTCCTGAGAGCCCTGAAGAACCGGAATAGTCAAGATCACCTGAGAACCAGCCTGCAGGTGCCTCCTGAACTGGAACCACCAGAACGATGTTACCGCCGGGGCCCAGCGAAACCAGAGGCGGGCCTGCCCTTTCAATGAACTGAAGATGCTCAAGATTTGTGAGCCACCTTTCCACATCAGTGAAGGAGTAAACATCCCCTGAAGACATATTCAGCCTGCGGGTAAGTATCTCTTCCGATGTACGAATGGAATCAGGGAAAACCACTGCTTCAAGAAGAGCGTGCCTTCCCGGTACAGTGTTGACTACAAGGGTGTCCTGACTGGAAAGGTACATGGAGATAGATGCAAAAGGGTATCCATGAGAGAGATACCAGTCAAGCACCTGTTCCTGCAGAGGAGCCACTGAATCAGGAAAAGATTCCAGCATTTCAGGAACAGAAGGAAACGGAGGTGAGCCGGTAACTTGAATGTGAACCTGTGAAAGCAGAGCCATTAACAGCAGAAGCATCAGAAATTCACCGTACCTTCCATGCCGCCTCTCTGATCCCACTCAGAATCAGGTCGTTTTCGACCACGGTAGTAAACAGTAAGCCTGAGCCACTCACTAAGATTCCTTGAAACTGACAGGTTAGGCTCAATGGTCCAGCCTGCAGGCATACCGTCAAAGAGCCAGGAAGGTACATTGTCTTCTGATGAAACAAGGGTTGAAGCAAACCTTAATCTGGCACTCCATCCTGATGAACTTACAGTTGAATGCGGATCAATGCCCCAGGCTGTTCCTGAAATATTCAGGTTTTCCTCTGATCTTCGTTCTCCGGAAAGCTCAATACCTGCTTCAAAACCACCGGAGAACAGATAGACAGGATCAATGGAGAGCCCGTTTTCAGCCATGCGTCTGTCGGCATAGATTGTCTGCCTGCTGGAAGATGTCCATCCGGAAACCTCCACCAGAACATTTTCATAAGGGGTCAGTACCGGAGAAAGCTCCAGCAGTCGTCTGGTCTCCCTTATGATTCCCGAGCCGCTTACCTGATCAACGCTGTCATAGCCCTCAAGCTTCAATGAAAACCTTGAGATCAGCCCCTGATCCCAGGTTATCCAGGGACTTATCGCAGCAGTCCAGCTCCCTGGATTTTCAGCATTGAAGGCGCCTGCAGTGGTATATGTGAGCAGCCGATTCTCAGGATCGGAAGCCTCAAAAGTGAAAGAACCGTCGATACCTGTGGAAGCTGAACTGTCACTCCAGCTGAATCCGCCGGCAAGGCTTGCCTCAAGCACCTGGGTATCTCCCTGTCCCGGAACCCAGCTTACCTTGTAATCACCTGAAGGATCAGCATAGTATTCGCCGGTTTCAGGATCATAGCTGTAGTCGCCGTTTCCCTCTCCAACCCAGATATAGATGATATCCATCTCCCTGGAAATGTATCCTCCTGCGGTGTATTTTGTATGAATCCATGTCCCGCCGAACCTTCCGGACCAGGAGATTCTGATGGCATCTGAACTGGTGGAAGCCCCCTCAGAATACCATCCGGTAGAGTGGGCAACAGAACCGGAGCCGTTCCAGTTCACTGCACTGCCTGCTCCGGTAATCAGCACACGAAGAGTTTTCTCCGGATGGGTAACGCCCCATCTCCTGTCTATATCACCACCTGCGGATATCTCTGAATGCCACTGGTCACTGTTCAGTCGCACTCCGGTCATAAGGGAAGCAAGAGCTCCGGAAAGACTGTCCGGCCAGCTCTCTGCAGTATAAGAAGGGGTCAGGAAAGGGGTCAGAAAGCCTGTACTTACCGAAAGATCAGCACTTATCATTCCCCTCTTCCCCTGTGAAAGGGCAGCGGCATCATTCCTGAACAGCCCGTTAGCAGAAAGGTCAATAACAAGAAGCCCAGTCTGCCCGGTGAAGGAGGCTTCTGCAATACTGGATGAGCCGCCTGTCTGGAACCTTCGGCTTCCTGCAACAAATGAAAGGGCACTGCTGTGAAGGCCTGCAAGACCGTAGCTGTCATTGCCCTGCCAGCCTGCAGGAAGTCCCCACCTGAGCAGTTCTGAATCCCGGTCAAGCTTCTCCGGCGGCGCAAAACCGCTGGAGACGAAACGGCCTTCCAATGCGAGAAGAGGCCCTTTTTCCCAGGGTCTCAGAGCAACAGAGCCTCCGCTTAGAGTGCCCTGTCTGGTGGTCTCCTGAGTATTGAAGAGGTTCCCTGAACTCTCTGAAAATGTTGAATGGAGGGCATAACTCTCAACAGCTCCTGATGAACCTGACAGCTCAGCTGTGATTATTCCGCTGGAAGCCGGTATTGAAAGGTAGCGTCTGGGATAGTGGGTGCCCATACTGTCACCTGCCCAGACATATCCCCCTTCTGTTGAATCGTAAAGGTAATCGCCAGGGCCTTCAGGGGGTCTCTGAAACTCAACTGACCAGTCTCCCTGACCAGGTCCTGCCCAGTGATAGATCTGAAGACTGTCCCTTGTGTAGCTTCCGTTGCCGTCACCGACCTGTGTACCGCCGTCAATCCATGCAGCCAGAGGATCATCTCCTGCAGCTGCAAGAATTTCCTCCACCTCCCGGGACATTACAAATCCCAGCGGAACAGTTACATCATCACCTCTGAAAAAGGTTTTGAATGCCAGAGAACCGCTCTCCCAGGGGGAAACAACCATTCCTCCTGTGTAAAGGTTCTTTCTGAATCCGTCTCCCTCTCTGTACCATGAAACATCCACCCTCTGATCCCTGACAATCAGTCTTCCAGTGTTGAATGTAATCTGGCCGGCAGAGTACTCAACAGTGTAATCGCTGCCTGCACCTCTTGTCATCAGCTCACCATCCAGGTACACCTGTTCGCTTCCAGGTGTTACTCCCCCTTCAGGAGCAAACTGATAAGGCCCCTGAACCCCTTCCAGGGTAAGAAAGGCAGCTGTGTGCCTCTCACTGCCTGTTGTGCCGTACCCTCCGGTGAATGAAAGTGAATCCAGCGGAGAAACCCCCAGGTGAAAGCCTGACGGATCAGCGGACCAGCCCACCGGAGCATTGTTTTCCCATTTCAGATCACCCATTTCAGCATTCCATGAACCGCCGTCAAGGCTCATATAGACCTTGTCCAGTTCAGAGAGCGCTTCAGAAGATGCAGCGCCAAGGGGCAGGTTTCTGTCGGTTATTCGCCCGTCAACAGTAATTCCTGGAGATAGCATTCCCTGAATGGAAAGCTCTGTACCCTGGGTGATACCTCCACCGGAACCGATGGAAACTCCCAGCTGTTTTGAGCCGGAGATGAAGAGTCCTTCCGGCACAGGATCACCTGCAATGCCTCTCCAGTTCATTTCGTACATGCTTTCCGAATGTGCAGGCTGCAGGTTCAGCTCTGCTGTGTTCTGTGCGTTTACAGACAAGGTATCTGCTGTGATATAAACTGTATCTCCCGGCTCCGGTACAGGATATAAAAGAAGCCCTGCAATGCTGCCTCTTGCTCCAGGGCGGCACTGAAGGGTATCTCCATGTGATTCCGCATGTATGGAAGAAGGGTCAAGCCAAAGATCAGGAGGCAGCTGAATAAAATCGTCTCCGGTTGAAATATGAACAAGATTCCATGCGGTCATGAAAAGTACCGGAAAAAAGCTTATCATTCAAGCACTTCGTATATGTCAGGGCCCCATCTTATCACCATGTTCCCTGATGAAGAAGCTGAGAGGATGGCATTCCCTTCCACCATGACACTCTCGCCGGCGAAACAGGCGCTTCCAGATTGAGCAATACTCACAGGAGCCTGTCCGGAAGAGAGTTTAAAAACACCACTGGAACCGGAAACCAGAACCTCTCCTCCCTTTCCTGCACAGAGTCTTGAGTCGGCACCTGCAATGCCTCTGGCAATCACACCGCTCCAGGGAGAGACTATATCTCCGGTGGATATGTTCACTACCCAGATATCCATTCCTGTGAAAACAAGGTCTCCAGGTGTTCCAACCACAAGTTCTTCAATTACCAGATCATCAGAATTGAATACTGTAATTTTTCCGCTGTTTCTTGAGGATACTGCCCATCTGCCCCCTGGAGAAAGGGCAAGACCTGAGAGAGGCCCTGAATCTTCCACTTCAAAGCGGTTCCTCTCCCCTGACATGGTAATGCGGTAAACGGCAGGCTCCAGGGCTGAAAGCACCCAGAGTCTGCCGTTGTTATCAATTTCTATGTCAACTGGAACGATGCCGTTCAGGGCAGGGAGAAGAAGAAGACAGGTACTAACGAACCACGGCAACACGGCCGGTTTCCGTTCTGGAACCCTGACTGAACCGGAAGAAGTACACTCCGGAAGCAAGCTTTGATGCCCCGCTGTAGGTAACCACAGCCTCTCCGGCAGGGGCTGTAAGGGCAACTGTCTCCACATGAACTCCCGCCTGATCGAAAACAGCCAGTTCAACCGGCTCTCCAGTAGAGTTGAACTGGAAGTAAAGATCTCCGAGACAGGGGTTGGGATAAAAGGCAAACGCACTTCCGCCGCCTATGGAGCCTCCGTGAACATTCATGCTGATACCGGCAAAACTGTTGCACATGAGCATCAGAGTTCCAGGGGAATCAAGACTCACTGCAACATCCGACGCGCTTCCGGAATTAAGTTCGGTAAGTTTGTTCTCTTCAAGGAAGAAAACTTCAAGGTTCCCGATACCTGTACCCTCTGCTCTGAGGCTTCCTGAAAGATCGTCTTCGATTCTGTAATAGTTTCCTGAAAAACCTGTGATCTCATGCCAGGGATCGCTCCATGGTGTGGATGAAACTACTCCGGTGTAATCCATACCAGGCCGGTTGCCGGGATCGGAGGTGTCATAATCTGCAATTTTGAAGCTCTTCCATCCGTAACCTGCTTCATAGTTGTCAATGAAACAGGAGAGCATCCAGTCCCTCAGTATCAGCTCAATATCCGCCTTCTGACCGGTGGCAGTCTCTATTGCCTCCAATACACCCTGAATTCCCCTTGTTGAGGAATGCATGCTTGTCCAGAGGAAATCTTTTCCTCCGTAATTCTCAAAGAGATATGAGAAAAAGAGGAAACCGGCACCGTAGCCTGCAACATACTCAGCCGGATCGGCAAGATCAGTCCATTTGATCGGTGTGACTCCGCCTGTCTCAATGAATGTTTTAACCTGCATGGCAGGATATCCGCAGACAAATGTGCCTGCCTGGGCCTGATTCTCTATTACCCAGAGCTCTTCGCCGCTGAACGGCTTTATTCCGTACTGTATCAGGTGAACAAGCTCGTGGCTTGCAGTAAAGGTGGCATCATCCCCTACTGAAGGCCAGCAGTCGATGTAAAGCATCTCCACCTCGTTGGAGTGACCGCCGTAATAGTTTCTGGCCTCCCATTCTGTAAACATGTTGTACGGGCTGAAATAGCCTGCTATGTACACTTTCTGCCCGGCAACACCGTAGTTGTCCCTTATGTCAAGCACCAGAAAGTAAACTTTTGGATCGTTGTCAATCAGGTCGGGAATATCTCCGAAATACTCTGCGTCTGTGGCTACTATGCCGTCATCGCCCTCAAGTTCAGCAGCGAGAACATCCACATTGTCCTGATTGTAATTTATCCCCCACTGGGCATCCTCAACAAAGATGTATGTCTGCTCTCCCACGAACCGGCATGTGGCGCTGGTGAGATAAAATGTCGGTACCGGGCCACTCTCATCCATAGCCCAGAAATTCACCACATCTCCGACCTGATGGTCACCATCAGTTGACGCCAGAGGACCTGAAGGCTCATTTGCAGGATCATGTCTGAGATCCATCTGCTGAATCTCAGGATAGTGAAATGTTCCGCTGATACCCATTTCTCCAGCGGAAACAAGGATAGATAACAGGTAGAATACAGCCATCAGAATCGTGCTCCAATTGTGAATCGGACCGATGAAAAGTCGGCACTTTCAGGAAAACTCATGTCAGTGTAGATACCAGGCTCGGAAGGGTCCAGAAGAGAAGCGTCAATGGCACTGACAGCTCTGTTCACAAGTGCAAAAGCTGCCACATAGGTGGTTCGTCTGAACCATTCCCTGCTGTCACGGAGAGCGGTGGTATATTCCTCTCTGGCAGAGGAACCTGCCCAGTTCCAGCTGTCACTGCCGTATCTTGCATGATTCTCGTAGTATTCCCTCTGCGCCTCAAGGTCATCCGGATAGAGGGCCCTGGCAAGACTTCTTATGTAATCATTGTACTCGCTGCTGCTGGAGTATTTGCCCACATCATCCTGAAATTCTCTGTTTCTCCAGGATACATCAATGCCTGCCTCCTCCATTGCCAGATTTCTGAAATCGTCTCTGTTGAAAACTCCCTGAAGGTAAGACAGCCCCACACCGGTCCATATTGAGGCTTCCAACCCCATGAAAACAGCACCTCTGGTGCTGTGGCCTGCATGCATCTGCCCCCATCCTGGAAGTACTATGGAACGGAGAACAGTTCCTTTGTCTGCCCCTGCAGCAACAGAAGCGGCTATCAGAATGGTCAATACTGTTCTTCGCATCAGTTCACCACCGCAGCCTGGAACAGGGCCTCTGCCACTGTTCCTTCAGAGTTAAGTTCAAGGCACACATAGTAGACGCCAGGTGCCAGATCTTCAGTATTCCAGTTAACCTCCCAGGGCACACCGCCAGGGGCACTGCCGCTGAACTCTCCTGCAAGTTCTCCGGCAATGTTAAATATCCTTATGGTGTAATCAGCATCGGACCCCGGCTCAAAACGGATGTATCCTGTATCTGCAGTTACAGGATTGGGCCACACAAAGAAGGTTTCCTCGGAAAGCAGGTTATCTCTTGAAGCAACAGGAGGGAGGTCCTGAGCATACCAGCACCTCTCGCCGCCTCTGTCCATTCCTGTATGCCACCCCTGGGGAATAAAGTCGGTATAGAATGCACCTGTGGATCCACCGGCTGCTGTAACCATGAGCCTGTAACTGTCTTCTCCGGTAAAACGGTGAAGAACAGGTCTGCCTGCAGGCTGGTCTCCAAAAGCAAAACAGTATCCCTCCTGAAGAATCACGGTTCTGCCGTCTCTGAGAGGCGCAACAAGAAAACCGTCACCTCCTATGCCGCTGCTGTGTCTCTTGTATTGGTAAACCAGAGAGTCTGTTTCTGTAACAAACGGCCAGTCAGTTGCGATTGTCCCTGAAGATGTAAATGCCTCAAGTCCCTTTGTGGTTTCAATTACTGTCTCAATGTATCCGTCACTGTCCACATCGGCAGGAAAAGGATCTGAGAGTATTTCACCCTGAACCTCCACAGGAAATCCAGGTTCCAGTGATGAATCTGAAGAGTACGACCATATCTTTCCGTCAGCTGCTGCAACCACTTCCACATCACCGTCCCTGTCAATATCAGCTGCAAAGGGCATGGCTGCGTCCTCGGTTCCTGGGTGCACCGGCCAGCCGAATATTGTTCCGCCCCCTGGTCCTGTTCTTCGCAGTGAGCCGTCTGCTGAAACCAGAACAAATCCCGGGTTCTCAGAATCAGGATAAACGCATCCGCCTGTGAGAGGAAGGCTGAAAGAGGTAGGTGATCCGTTACACTGTATGCCATCATAGTTAAGAGCATAAAGAAGATTATCCTCTGTGATAAGGTAGATTCTGTTCTGCCCGGTGGCAACAGTTGCCTGGGTTACAGGGCTTCCTGCGTTAAAGGGCCATCCTGGAGCTTCTGTCCAGTCAGGAAGGCGCAGGTGAACGGAACCGTCAGCCTGGCATACAACAAGGTATTCCTTTCCGCCGGTATTACAGACAACAGGCGGAGCGGTGAGATTGAGCCCTGCACTTATTTTGTCGCTGCCATCTGAAGAAATGGCAATTGCCTGCCTGTTACCTCTTACAACAACAACAAACTCTCCTTCAGGAGGAGACCAGAACACAGGGCCGAACCTGCATCCGGAAAGCGATACAGGCCATCCCGGAACCACTCCTGCAAGGGAATAAATGAATTCCATAGTGTTCTGAGAAGGAGTGGTAACCTCAACGGAAACACCTGTGGTGCCTCCCCATGAAGCGTCAGTGGAAGGGGTTGAAGATGGAGTGAACTCCCAGGCATACCCGTCGGTCTTCCAGGGATCGAACTCGCTGCCTTCTATGCTGAACCATGTGGGGAAGCCGTAGTCAAGATCCTGTATGCCGTCTGCTTCCTCCACATCCACACCCTTGTGAAGAGGATCAACATTGACCCTGTTAGCCTGTTTGTAAGGGCCAAGCCTTGTCTCGTCCACATGCCATATAAGAAGTCCTGATCCAGGCAGACCGTAATCCCTGTCATGGGGGCCGCACTGGCCGTCACCGTCAGGGTCCCGCTGTCTGTTCTCAAGAAGGAGATACTCTGTGGAAGTAAGGGGTATTCTGTAAACGGTTCCTTCCTGCTCTGCAGCATAGGTTCCAGGAGCTATTATCTCAGGAGACTCCCATTTAAGAAACATTCGGCTCCAGGCTCCAGGAGCAGCAGGCCAGAATCCGTTCATGAGCCACTGTCCGTAGCCCATGAGATCCCATCCCCCTATACCAACTGAACCGGTTTCGGTGTTGTAAAGGTCAGGCAGCCCAAGCTGATGGCCGAATTCGTGGGCAATGGTTCCCAGAACACCCAGACCGTAATTATCCTGAGTCTCTGTCTCCGGATTGATACACCCCTCGCGAACGGCAACACCGTCATCGGTGATAACGGATGGTGTACCAAGGTAATGCTCAAGATTGGCACTGTTGATGAACATGGAATGAATATCATCAGGGCTGTTGCCCCGTATATCAGATTCCTGTCCTGCTCCTGCGTGTATAACAATCACAGCACCGTACTGAGAGAAGTCAACAGACTGGTCTGCTGCATTGACTGCATCTCTCAAAAGCTCACACTGACCTTTGCCGTTCTTCCGATCTGCTCCGTAGTAGGCCATCTGGTGATCCACTCTGAAAGCGCTGTCATCTGCAGGATACAGGGTTATATCAAGCACAAGCTGACCGCCGCTCACATCGTAGTAGTAATCGGCAAACTGCTCCATCAGCAAAGCAATCTCTGCGCCGCCTGTCTCAAATTCACCGCTGCCGCTGGTGGTTTCGGTATAGTCAGGGAGAAATTCCACCTTCAGGGCACAGATTCTTATGGTTGAGTCTGCATCCAGGTCGTAATCTCCACCAGTCAGACTGACAACCGCCCTGCCGTCTGAGACTCCCTCAGGCACATCTGTGACACCTGAGCCGGGAACCGGTGGAGCTGCAGAGGCCAGAGAGGCCAGAAGCAGAACAGAAAGAATACAGTTTCTCATCAGAACCTGAGGGTGAGACTGTACTTCTGATTGTACTTGCCGGAACCCTGAAGGGATTCCTCCACTGGAATGAATGCCATATCCAGAAGGAAATCGTTCCACTGGAGACCGGCTCCGAAAGAGATACCTGATATGGTAGTATCGCCCTCGGTATCATGGATATAACCAGCTCTCAAAGCAAGAAGTTTGTAGTACCGGAACTCGGCTCCTGCACCCCACTTGTTCTCGCTCAACTCGTCAGCAAGGCTCTCATCTTCAGAACCGCCGGACTGAGGCTCCGGAGGATTGTTAATACTCACCAGAAGTTTGGTATAGTCTGCGGAAATCAGAAGAGACATCAGTTCGTCTTCAAAGGGAAGATAAGCAGCTCCAAGCCTCAGTTCCCTGGGAAGAGGGTTGTTTTCACTGTTTCCACCGTAACTCACATTAGGCCCAAGATTGGAGAGAGCTGCTCCAAGTGAGATCTGGCCGTAATTCTGTTCAGGAACATGGTAGAGAATACCAAGATCAGCTGCAAAGGAAGAACCTTTGCCGTTTTCCTCATAATAGAGATGGTCATAGATGAACTTAAGGCCTACACCTGCAGCAAGACCTGGAGCAACCTCTGTTCCGAATGCTGCATCAGCGGCAATACCGTATGCGTAGAAAGTTCCCACCGGCTCAGTGCTGCCGGCCTCTATCTCCTGCTGCTCACCAAGTGACATGAATGTTATGTTGCCGCCAACTCCGCCAAGGTTCTCTATCTGCTGGGCATATCCCAGAAACTCATAATAAAGATCATCTGCAAGCTGAGGAAGCCACTGGGAGTGCTGAAGCGTGATCTCCTTCTTCTCCTGTGCGGCAAATGCAAGGCCTGCAGGATTCCAGTACGATGCTGTTGCATCATCTGCAATGGCTGTGAATGTCTCACCCATTCCGTTGGCCCGTGCGCCGGGGGTTATGTCAAGCCATATAACACTTGCAGTAGCTGCGAAAGCTCCCTGAACTGCAAAGAGCAGGACTACACCTGCAGTAAAGAACGAACGCATATAGAAACCTCCTGTTATTATCTATGCTTTTGTCATTATCTTGCGACAGTTGCTGTTCCTGTCAGCTCTGTTTCACCTGCCGATACTACATAGATGTAGGTACCTGCTGCAACTGGATCCCCGTCTGCATCCCGAAGGTCCCAGATATGCTGATTGTATCCCGGGCTGCAGGACAGGTTCCCCAGCTCCGCTATTTTTCTTCCGGTAATGGTGAAAACAGAGATGTCAACCAGCCCCTGAGAGCTCTGAACCCAGTTGAACGACATGAAATCCACGGCAGGTGTTGGATAAACAAAGAAGTCTTCAAACTGAGCATTTTCGACTTCCTGAAGGTGGAAGGTCATCTCTGTCCAGCTCAGGTTACTCATATTGTCAGCAGCTCTCAGCCTGAGCTCATGATCACCTGGCTGAAGCTCAGGCATTGTATAGACAAGCTGCCCGCTTACAGCTGACCCAGGTTCGTATGTGAAGAAATCGGAAACATCCACAGGGGTGTCGTCTATGTAGAGCGCCAGCTGATTGCCGGGATAGGGAAGAAGGTTGATACCGGACTGGTCACTGAGAAGAGCCTGTAATACCCCTCGCCCTGAGATGGAAGGATACTCCACTCCACGGAACCCCTGAAACCACATCTCTATATCAGGGCCGATTGTGTCATTCGAAGACCCCTGACCGAAATCAAGATTGAGCGGATAAGAACAACAGAGATCTCCTCTGTCTGATGAAGGATTGAAGTAGCGGATTCGGGCATGCTCACCGGTAGAGGCAACCTGCGGCACGAACATCTCCACTGTAAAATCCGGTGAAGCCTGTGCCATGCCCCTGTAAAACACACCTGGAACAGACAGATACTCTATCAGAGCATTTTCCCTGAATGTGAAATAAGAATCAGGCTGTGCAGATTCCCAGGCTTCCACAAGCAGCAGACCTGAATCGTTGATATAACCATTGACAGATGCCAGCTGAGAGGTGAAAAGCTCAGGTTCATCAACAGTTATTGATGAATCAGGAATGGCCAGGTAAAGAGAGCCATCACCGAAAGCAATGTATGTCAAGTAGTGGCCAGGCATAGGCAGAATACCCAGCCACTGGGCTTCACCTATTGAGAAACTGTCATCCTCAAGAAGCAGAGAGACAATTCTCGACATCAAAACAGGATTTGTATGAGCCCCTGACTTGGCCGAACAGGCACCTGAGACTATTGCGCCACCATCAGGAGCAATAGTCAGGTTCTCAGCAATACACTTAGAATACGGATTCTGGAACAGCCCTACATCGCATGAACCGAAAAAAGCCCATGGAAGACGGTGCCCGCATGCCATAAGATTGGCATCCTCAAGAAACATCAGCCCCTCATCTGCGATCTGATCGAAGCTGCCGTGTCCAAGATAGAGCATCATCAGAGCCCCGCCACTCCACTTGTCTATCAGATCAGACCTTGCTTCAGGCTTCTTCCAGTTGCTGTTCCAGTCAAAGAAAATGAGATAGTTTTTAACCGGAATAAACCTCTCAGGGATTTCAGAAGAGAGGGTTCTCTCCATGGAAATAGTATGAACTAAATCATCTTTTTCACCGAAAATAGGCGAGCGCTCATCATCGGCTGAACCCAGAATAACAGACTGCCATGTTCCGCTTTCATCTGAAATGTCGCTGTAGTCCCCACTCCTCTGGGCAATAAGCTGAAGCTCCTGTCTGGAGGTAACCGGCAGTCTTGATACAGCTGCCTGAGGATCATTTGATCCCTGAATAATAGTATACATAAGGTCTGAAACTATTGGATGACCATCCTCCCATCCCAAAATGATAATGTCCATAAAAGAGAGCGGGTCAGATATGAAGTTCCTGGGATCCCAATGGCCGTCGCCAACCAGAACCAGCTGATCAAGAGGATCGCTCCATGACCTGACTGTGCTGCCGAAAAATGCCCTTACAGCAGAAGGGTCTCTCACTCCGCCGTTAAACTCATCATAGATATCCTGAACAGGTATCATCAGAACATCAGATCTGCCCCGCTGCAGAAGAGGCATATCAGCCTGGAATATCTCAGGGTAAATGTAGGCAATACTGCCTGAAGAGATTGTACCCTCTATTCTTCCAGGGGCAGCGGAAGAAACACTGACCGGCTCCATGTAATCACCGTGGGGAACAACCCACATAACCGGCAGAAACCATCTTTGCGGCATTGTGAACTCAAAATCTTTTCCCCCTGGCAGATCAATGGCAACAACTGCTGTATCAGAAAGAGCAACACATACAAAAGACTGATCTGAGAGGCTCTCGGACCAACTGATGTGCCGTCTTTCCTCTTCCTGGAAGGTTCTGTCAACAGGCACCTGACACTGATTCCCTGTACTTCTGTATTCCGTTTCCGCAAAAACTTCGAACCAGTCGGTACTTACATATGTTGCAGAGGAATTTATCTGCACCTGAATGGCAAGCTTGTTAGGTGATGTTTTCAAACCCGTTACAGGGAATGACCACTCAAGAACTCCTGTTCTGACCAAAACAGTATCGGCAAAAACAGTTCCGTTTACAGACGCGGTAAGATTCACATTTACAGTGGCACCTATTATCGTCTTGCCGCAATAAGCTCTGATAATCATTGTTCCATCACCGGTAGCACCCTTGGTGGAAAAGCTGTAGTTGGCAGTTGATGAAGATGGAATTCTGTGCCACCCGTAATTATCCTGAAATGATGTCGAGCCATCTCCCATGAGAAGGTTCCGCTCCATGTGAATTCTGCCGGTAAAAGTGTCGCCTATGGAAGGAGCGCCTGTGAGAGAACCATCCAGCACCTCCATAAAAGGACCGCCTTCGCCTCCCCAGGTAAGCCAGTAGGTATTCAGTGAGTCGTACATACTGTTGAAGTGCGCACCACCGCCATCTTCCCACCATGAAAGCCCTCTTCCGTAGAAGAGCAGCCTGTCTGACTCATCAAAGATGCCGTCTCCGCCGTCTTCGACAAGAATGGGTACTTCACGGGGTACGAACTCATCAGCTTCAGGATCAGATTTGCTCATCATTCTGCCCCGGCCTGTAATCATCGCCAGGCTTGCAGAAGGCATACCTGCTGCTTCAGGAACCATCTCTCCGGTAATCTGGTAAACACCGGCAGTGTCCACCTCTATCCTTGCCCATGGCTTTCCCCAGAAGGGGCTTTCGTCAGTTCTTTCAACCGGCTCACGCCATACACTTGAGGTGCCAAGCACAGCTTCCAGTATTTCTCCCTCGTGGCCGCTCACAACCTCAACCGGTGCAGATCTGTCCATGTTCAGAACTACAGAGAGATTCTCCGCTGCAATCAATTCTCCATCCTGAACTATTACAGGATTGAGCCTTACTGACACGAAGCCGGCTCTTCTGAAGGTTCCCTGCTCTGTCAGATAACCCCAGCTATTCTGCAGAGAAGCGTAAGACGCTGCTTCAAACTGTTCATGGTCTTGAAAGAAAACAGATCTTGCAATTTCAGGCACCGGACCAAGAGAATGAACACCTGAAGGAACCACTGAAACAGTCACATCCTCCCCTGGAGGTACAGGCAGCATCACATTCTTACCAGGAAGCATAATACCATTATCATCAGTGGCGTTGAAACCTGAAGCTGTTACAGCGAAAAGACCATCTGCAACCTGGGAAACAGAAACATCACTGACCGGCCATACCTGTTCTGCAGCTGAACTGTTAAGCTGAGCATGGGGCACTAAAGCAGTGATAAGGGTAAGAATCAGCATCGGGACTCCCGTCAGAGTTCAGAGAGTTCGAGAAGGGGCATATCGCCCTCTTCTTCACCTGGCAGTCTTTCTTCTGCCGGTATGATTTCAGATTTGATTCTGGATTCTTCCAGCTTCACCATGTTTTTCTGGGACTCAATGAAGGAATTCATCTTCATCAGAACCTCCATGCGTCTGTCCTGTAGTTCTCTTATGGCTTCTGTAAGAATCTGAACCCTTTTTCTGGTTTCATCCAGCATTTTTCTGGCTTTCAGCTCGGCATCCCTGATTATAAGGTCAGCCTCTCTGTTAGCCTCTTCTCTGGCAACATCGGCACTTTTCTGCTGAGCAACCAGAACTTCCCGCACAGCGCCTTCCATTCTGTCGAAGTCGCTGGCCCTTGCTCTCAACACCTCAAGTTCCCTGGTTTCGCCCTCAGCCTTCTCAGCTGCCTCTTCCCAGGCATCAGCAAGCATTTCCAGAAAGGCGTCGACCTCTCCTGGATCGTAGCCCCTCATTCCTCTGCGAAAACGCTGTCTTCTTATATCAAGTGGAGTTACACGCACGAAGCCACCTCTTGTTCCTGCCTTTGAATAAAACTTCCGATGGACAAATATCGTACATTGCTCCACCTGTGAACACTCTATGCAATACTACCCGTGAACAGCTCTTCTGTTTCAGCAAAACAGATCACCTTTTTCTTGATCCAAAGAGACGCCTTCCCAGTCTTACTGTTGTGGCGCCTTCCAGAATGGCTTCTGCAAAATCATCACTCATTCCCATGGACAGTTCAGGAAGAGCATTACCGCTGGATGCTGCAGAAATATCCCTGAGTTCCCTGAGAAGTGAAAATGCCCTTCTTCTCATAGACATGTCCTGCGTCAGGGGACCTACTGTGAGCAGTCCCATTACATTAACCATGTTATCAGCAGCAAGGTTGAGCGCTTCTTCAAGAACTCCAGCCTCTGGCGCAAAACCCTTCTTTGCAGGTTCTCCTGAAGTGTTGACCTCAAGCAGCACAGGAAGTTTTACCTTACGCCTGCCAAGCTCAGACAATATCGCCAGGCTGTCAACTGCATCTATTCTGTGAAAATCCCTTGCAGCCTGCCTTACCTCTTTTCGGTGAAGCACCCCAATGGCATGAAAAACCGCATTCTCTTTTCCTATCTCCCTTATCTTTCTGCCGCCTTCAGTTACCCTGTTCTCACCTATGTGTACGAGGCCGCTTTTCAGAGCAGCACGGATATATTCAGCAGGATGGGTCTTGGTAACCGCCATCACAGTTACCTCCTCGAGCTTTCTGCCGCACAAAAAGGCAGCCTGCTCTATCTCTTCTCTGACGGTTCTCAAGTTTTCTCCGAGTATATCTGCTACATTTTCCATTTCGCTCCTCTTGAAAAACAACCATGCTATTATATTCTGAAAAAACATGCGTAACATCCATTATGCACCAATGCTGCCGTTTCTTCCAGAACAGACATTTTTGCAGTAATTTTTCACAAAAGCAAGAATATCCCGGGCCAAAAACCTTTACCGGCAATTATCCTGTAATGCTTTCTGCTGCAGGAGAATCGGGTATGAGCTGTTTTAAGTCTTTCGCCAACAGCCGTCTGAACATCAGGAAAACCTGACGGGAAGCTGAGTAACTATCATTCAGAAATACCATCAACCTGATGAAGAACCGATTGTCAAAGCCTTGCAATTAGCATGTCAAACATTAATTATATATAATTATCAATATAATAATCTAAACTAACTATAATAGCTGTAATTTATTTGTTACTTTTGATATTCAATATAATTATTAAAATATACACTAGCAATTTAGGTATGTATTGTATTTTATTATACATTACTACCCAATTAATTAAATTTAGCTAATAATAGAATTTTATTGACATTGTTTGTCAATTGCACTAGACTATTTGCATAAAAGTTGGTTTCATTTTGCAACTGCTGAATGATATGCCAGAGGAAGATGTGCATTACTCTGGCCGCTACTGTGGGAGCAGTTTTGAGAAAGTGGTAAAGTATCAATATCAATAGAAGCAGAGTCAAAAAGCTGAATATAATCGTTAATGACACAGTGCAATCTTACAGAATGGAGGGTAACAATGCCAAAGCTTTTTATGATTCTGGTTTTTGCATCTGCTGCCATAGCAGCAGGAGAATACTCGGCTGACACTCCAAACGGGCCGCAGCCTTATCAGGCGCCGCCGCCAGTGTGCAGTAACAGCGACCAGGTTCCCGATGATGAGGGGTATACTTCACCGGTTATATACAATAACGAAAGGCCTCCAGAGGGGCCTGAAACCTGGGAAAGAGACTGGGGTGAAGATATTCTCATTCATGCAACGCATGTGGGTTCTAATCAGGATATCGCTCTCGATGAAGACACAGGTGATCTTTACGCAATATTTGATACTGATCACAGCACTATGGACAGTTGCATCGTCTACCGGTCCCAGGACAGCGGATATACCTGGACCTTCTGGAGAACAACCTACAGACCCAGTGGGCCGATGTACGATCCCATGATTGAGGTGGTCAGGGATTCGTGCGGTATGGAATGGGTCTGCATGTTCTTCAGATCCAACAATAAGCTGTGGATGAGAAGAATGACACCGGATCAGGGGCGGCATTTCTGGGAGTTAATCTGCCCAAATGATGTGGACGATTACGACATCGCAGGTGAGGCAGACACAGCAGGATGGGTATATGTCACCTATGTTCCTGCAGGAACAAAAGATGTCAGGGTAGCCAGAAACGCTCTGTCAGGAGATGGATGGGTCGATGATCATGCTCTCTTTACAAACACTGAAATTGATCCTTACCCGGCGATCTCCTGCGCCACTGGCGGATTGGTTTCAGTTGTATTTTCAGATGCGAGAATGACCTGCAACACTGAAATCAGGCATAGGAAAAGCACAGACTACGGTTTCTCATTTTCGCCCTCTGAGCAGATCACCAATAACACAAGCGGTGCAGAACTAACATGGACAGACATGGCCTACACCCACAACTCATCGATGTCAGCTGCAGGATGGATATTCACCACATTCGAACTCTCCGGCAGCGACAATTTGAGTTACTACTACACCATTGATACAGTAAACTGGACCTACGGGGGCACAATGCCCGATACAGGTAATGAGAATATGCCCAGCATCTACGCGAAAAAAAGCGGCAATTCAGTAACACTGGCCTACAACTCCACCCCCGGTGATTCCACCCTGTGCAGCTGGACAACAGGCAGTAACCCGACTGACTGGCCGACTCCAATAAGAATAAACGACTATCCTTCAACAGGATATTGGCCTTCTGCAGCGGCCTTCAACGGCTCATTTCCCACAGTTCTATATACTTCATATTCAGAAGACTACAACTGTTTCCTGGACTGGCTGAACAACTCCTCTCCGGCGGCTGATAAAACCAGTATGTTTATTTTAGATGGTGTTTCCGTAACAATTAGTCCCAATCCCTTTACCGATTTCACATCGATCCTGGTGACCACCCTTCAGTCCGGCAATCTGTCATTGAAAATCTATGACATTGCAGGAAGGCTCATTGACATACCTGTGAACCGGTTTGTCGAAGGCGGCGCCCACTCAACAGGCTGGACTGCCGGAGAAAACCTTTCACCAGGAGTCTACTTCTGTGTACTCACCCATGGCGGGAAGCAGTACACTCAGAGAATGGTTCTTGTGAGGTAAAAGGACTATCTGCGGAAAACCTGGCTATAAGGGGTCAAGTCCCTGGAGTGGTGTAAAAGTGGTCTGACTACGCAGCAGACTTCCTCACCTCCCTTCCCTGCTTGTAATCCAGCGTAGATTCCGGTGCGAGCCCTCTTTCTCTTCTCATAGTCTCTGTAGTCATCCTGAACCTCTCAGCAGCCTGTATCAGGCTTCCATAAGCCAGCTTCAAGCAGCTCTTCTCATCAAAGAATCCCGGTCCATGGTTCGTCGCTTCTGCACTCCAAAGGCTCTCTAAATCAGGTTGCCTGTTCTGATCAGCTTCCTGTGTTTCTCAGGTAACTTCAGGTCAGGCAGACATCAACATCCTCTGAACCGTAAGGGACAGCATTTTAGCCGTCCCCTTTCCGTGACACTACCTTGTAAGCACCAGCTTTTCAGTTGTGCTGAAGTCTCCGGCGTTCATTCTTACGAAATAGGTTCCAGGAACAAGTCTTTCCATGGTTACCTGATAGGCACCGGCTTCAAGGTTCTCCTGTGTAACAGTGCTGACTGTTCTTCCAGTAAGATCAAACACTGTCAGATCAACAGTAACTGACTGCGGAAGGTTGAAGCCGAGAATAACCTGTTCGCAGGGATTTCCTGAAAGAATGCTGAAGCTGAAACCGTCAACCGCGCTGCAGTTCTCTTCCAGCCTGGAGAAAGCCCAATCTATTGTGACATCTTCAAGAACAGGAATAAAAGCCATATCCTCAGACTCAAGGTGCACTGCATACTGAATGTAATTGTCAGCCGGATCAGTGTAAGCATCAAGAGAAGTGCCTGATGTGGAGATGACAGATGACCAGATACCCATGTTTGCAGGGTCATCTGAACTTCTTACTCTGAAGGAGGCTGCAGCACCTGCAGGAGAAGCGTCTGTCCAGGAGATGGTGCCCCATGCGGGATCTTCCTGCGCATCAAATACGGAAGAGTACAGAACGCCGTCATAACCAAGCACATCGTAGTAGGAAGAAACATCTGATGAAGCGTCTGAAATCACGATCTCCATGACTTCGTCCATGTCCACATCGAAAGCGCCGATGTACATTGACCCCTGAAGACCGTCAGCGATTGCCTGCGAAGTAAAGTTTCCTGATCCATCGTTCTCGTACCAGTAACAGATATCCTCATTGGTGCCGCAGATCATAACATCACTGTCACCATCGTCATCAACATCGGCAGTGTTGCACATCCAGGGATTATTGAATACATCAATTGTATGCCTTGTCCAGGATGTTCCTGTATTGTCTGCGTTTTCGAACCAGCAGAGGCTGTCAGCCTGTCCGCCTGCGCATACTATGTCTATGTGAGAATCTCCGTTGAAATCGTTGAACCAGCCTCCTCTTGCTCCGTTGAAAGAACCTGATACTGTGTGTCTGGTCCATGAATTGCCAATTCCGTTGTTTTCATACCACAACAGAGAATCTCCTGTGAATAAACCAACGCAGACATCCAGGTCGCCATCGTAGTCAAGGTCGCATGCGTCATCCAGCCTGGGTCCGTTGCAGGAGCTTCCGATAGTATTTTTAATCCAAGAGCTTCCTGAGCCGGAGTTTTCCCACCAGCAGACATAATCATCCCTGTAGGATGCACCGAACAGATCCATGTCGCCGTCATCGTCAATGTCTCCGGCAACCAGGCCTCTGGATCCATCCACATCAGAATCAACAGAGTGCTCAGTCCAAGTGCCTCCGGTTCCGTCGTTCTCGTACCATTCCACACAATCTTCCAGATAGTAACCGCATACAGCGTCAAGATCCATGTCGCCGTCTATATCGGCTAACACATTCCTTGAAGGTCCATTGCCAGTTGCAACGATATGTCTTTCCCACAGGGTGGACATACCATCCAGGTTCTCTAACCAGTAAAGAGTATCAGCAGTATAAGCGCATATCAGAATATCAATATCGCCATCTTCGTCAATGTCTCCAACATCGGTCCATCTGGGGCCGTTAACAGTGTTGTCTAAAATATGCTTCCCTGAAGCACTGATTTCTCCTGCTGCAGTATGGTCTACCCCTGAAGAATAGTGGAACATATCTCCAAAGTCGGTTACAGGCCCTGGAGTACCAGCTCCGCCTGACCAGTCGGTCTGGGTTGCAGTTCCGTCACCGAAACACAAAGCAACTGCCACAACTGCTAATAATAACGATATTCTCATAGTTAACTCCTTTTAGTTGTTCTCCAACAGAGAATCTGAAAACCATTCAAGTGTATGGCTTTGTAAAAGAATTCACAAGATACACCTTGGAATATAACATGCTGAATGGCTATTCGCCCTGCAGAGCTATTAGCTTATTTATTATGTGTAATAGAAAACAAATCACCTAATTTCAAAGCTGCGCATAAACCTCAAACGAACAATCAGCAGCGTTAGAAGCAGAGGAGGAAGCTGACAAAAAAACAACAGCTGACCTGATCAAGGTACTCAGTATAACACAGTTACTGCCGTTATGAGCTTTTCAATTCAGCTGCTGTGAAAGTTATCTGACACCGAAAAACTTTCCCATAAGCCATATAGCCAGGTCACGGCCAAGGAGTTTCTTTGCCCAGTTGGCCTTTTTGGCATTCATACCGGTAACATAACAGAACCTGGGGTGTTTCTTTCCAAGAATTCTTACAACTGCAGATGCAACTGCCTCAGGAGCCATTCCGTACCTGCTGTCAATTTTACTCACAACTCTGAAATAGTTTTCATCAACAACAGGATGTCTGCCTGGAACATAGGTGTTGCCGGTCTCATTGAAACCTGTATTGACATTTCCAGGATGAACAACTGAAACCCGTATTCTTCTGTAGGCCAGCTCAGTTCTCAGGGACTCGTAAAACCCCTCAAGCCCCTTTTTGGAAGCTGAATACATGGATGACATGGGAACCCCTACAGCAGCAGCAATTGAACTGATCCCTACAATGCTGCCGCCATTCTGTATAACAGGCAGAAAATCGCGAATCAGCTTGATATGGGAAGAGAGATTTGCATCAAGAACACTGTCTATCTGCGCATCTTCCAGAAATTCCGCAGGGTGGGTGCTGTGAACAGCTGCGCTGAAAATCAGCGCATCAACCTTTCGGCCTGATTTAATGAAGCCCGCTGCATAGTTCCTGACCGCATCTCTGTGGGTAATGTCAATAACCACAGACTCTGCTCTGTCAACCTCGGAAGGCTTCCGGTCCATGGCAATAACACTCCACTTGTCAGCAAGCAGCTGGCAGGTGCATCTCCCGATACCTCCTTCCGAACCCACTACGAGAGCGACAGGTTTCCCTGAATCCATCAGAAAAAGTGTCTTGCCAAACCGAGGATTCCCTGGCTCCAGGGAACCCTGTGGGAAACACCATCGCCTTTTTCAAACTTGTTCTTGTTGTCCAGATACCACTGGTAATTGGTAAGCAGAGCCTGGCTGTTGGAATACTGTGGTGTGAAACCCATTATCTTCTCGGCTTTCTCAACAGAGACGAAAGAATCCTTGGTTGCTGTCTTGTACACCCAGGGATAAAGTGGAGAAAGCTTGAAAAACTCAAGAACCTCAAGAGCAAAGATTACAAGATGAGCAGGAGACTCCTTGATCTTCTTGCCGAATCCGGCCTTGTCAAGCACAACCTGATAGTCCTCACGCATTGTGGAGAACTCTTTGGCTCCAATATTGAACTCGGTATTTACAGCATCCTTATCTTTGAATTCTGCAGCCATGATTATTGAATTGCAGAGATCCTCAACATGAAGAAGCTGATAAAGGTTTCTGCCTCTTCCAATCATAGGAAAACTTCTGCCTTCAGAAGCCCACTGATAGAATATGGCAAACACGCCGAGGCGCTCAGGCCCAACAAAGGACTTAGGGCGAATTGATGTGACAGTCATACCCTTTTCACGGTATTCTTTCACAATGCCTTCTGCTTCAATTTTGGTGCATCCGTAAGGACCCACACCTACCAGAGGATCATCCTCAAAGATAGGGTGTTTCTCAGGAATACCGTAAACAGCAGTGGAGGAAATGTAGATACCTCTGCTTACACCGTGTTCCTTTGCGGAATCAAGAACATTTCTGGTACCCTGAACATTTGTGGAAAGAATATCTGCCTTCTTGTAGAGTGGCAGTGCTGCCGCACCGTGCATGAACACATCAATGTTCTTAGCCATGTGAGAGTCAACTGCCTTACGGTCACGGATGTCGCATATGTGATGTTCAACCTTATCCATCATGTCAGGATAGGTGAAAGGCTCTATATCAAGGGATACAACTTCGTGGCCTCTGCTGACCAGTTCTCTTATCAGATTAATACCGAGAAAGCCCGAGCCCCCGGTTACAAGCCATCTGCTCATTTCATGCCCTTTCATGGATGAAAACTCAATAACGGCTGGCAAATTAACCGCATAGTCTGAGAAAGTCAAGAGCGAAAGACATCTGGTTCAGTATTCTTCTATCAGTTTCATGACTGCTGCTCGCTGAAGTCTGCGCAGCGATGCTCTCACAGAAGGTATCAGCTCTTCTTCAAAACCATGATACATGGATAACAAAACACACAATGCTGGAAGAAAAAACTTTGATTCCTGCTCAACAGCTTCAGCTGCTGGCGTCCCGGTCCGGCATTCGCCGGCCCTGCATTTGTAAGTAACTTGTGTTGCGGGAGATTGTCGGTTAATTGTCAGATTCGGTAAATGAAAAGTCTACTGTTTCTATGGATTCACCTGTAACGACAACTGCCTGCATGGAAGAATCACCGGCCCATTCATTTTCTGCAAGCCAGGCCTCAGCAGCGGCTCTGAGCCTCTTTATCTTTCTGCTGTCAATTCTTCTCAGGGTTTCCGCTGAAGTCCCTGATGAAGAGTATTTCACCTCTGCAAAAACAACAGTTCCATTCCGTTCAGCTATCAGATCTATCTCACCTGCACTGCAACGCCAGTTTCTTTCCAGAACTGTGTATCCCAGTTTTGTGAAATACTCTGCAACTTTTCCCTCAGCTGCACCACCTGGATTGCAGGATTGCCTTCCGAACATGTCAAGCTGACCTGTCTGGTACATTGATGCCAGAGGTTCAAAGGACATTCGGTGAACAGGGCATGGGCCATGTTCCCTGAGAGCGTTTATGTGTGCTCTGGTACCGTAACCCTTGTGTCGGGCAAATCCGTACTCAGGATACTCCCTGTCAGCCTGTATCATAATGTCATCCCTTGTGACCTTGGCGATAACACTTGCAGCGGCAATGCTGAGGCTTCTGGAGTCCCCCTTTATCAGAAAGGCTGCAGGGGCAGAAAGACCAGGCACTCCATTGCCGTCAACAAGGTACAGTGCAGGCTCAGGGGCTGTTCCCTCAATAGCTCTGTTGAAAGAGGTTCTTACAGCCCATGACATCCTGTTGGAATCAATCTCAGCAGGGGTAACCACACCAAGGGAGATACTCACCGCATTATTCTCAATAACCTCCTGAAGGATTCTTCTCCTGCGGTCAGTGAGTTTCTTGCTGTCATTGAGAATGTGGTTATCGAAATGGTCAGGAAGCACCACTGCGCATGCGACAAGAGGGCCTGCAACAGGCCCTCTTCCCGCTTCGTCTATTCCTGCAATTGTTCCGTACCTGGATCTGTATGAACAGTCCAGATTGTAACGGTCTCCCATTACTTTTCGAAGGTTCTTCGTTCTCTTATTCTTGCGGAACGACCGGTTTTCTTTCTCAGGTAGAAGAGCTTGCTTCTTCGGACCCTTCCTCGTCTGGCAACCTCGATACGGTCGATTCTTATTGAGTGAAGAGGGAAAATTCTCTCCACGCCTACACCGCTGGAGACTTTCCGTACGATGAATGTTTCATCAATACCGCCGCCTCTGCGGGCAATAACCACACCTTCAAAAACCTGAATCCTTACCTTGTCACCTTCGATGACCTGATAGTGGACTCTGACTGTGTCACCTGCCCCAAACTCAGGGATATCAGTTTTAAGCTGCCCCTGTCCTACACTTCTCAGCAGTTCATCCATTGTCCTGCTCCTTTGCACGGTCCGCTTCCTTCATTGTTTCCACGAACCTTTTTCTCATCGTTTCAACATCATTTTCTTCAAGCAGATCAGGTCTGACTCTTCGGGTTTTCTCAAGAGCCTGCCTGAAACGCCAATCTGCTACCAGTGCATGATTCCCTGAAACAAGTTCTTCGGGAACCTTCATTCCTCTGTATTCCGCCGGTCTTGTGTATCGGGGATAGTCCAGAAGCCCTGTGGCAAAGCTGTCGCTCCTTGCCGATTCCAGCCTTCCCAGAACTCCGGGAAGCCATCTGAAAACAGCTTCCAAAAGATACATTGCCGGTATCTCTCCACCTGATACCACCGCTTCTCCCACGCAGATTTCATCTGTTACCGCCTGGGAACGGAATCTCTCATCAACCCCTCCATACCTTCCACAGAAGATTATCAGCTTTCTGCAACCGGCCAGTTCCCTGGCATAATCTGTATCAAGCTGTCTGCCCTGAGGGGTCATAAGGGCTACTCTTGCCCCTTCTCTCCACGCCACTGTTTCAAGAGTGTCAAAGAGAGGCTCAGGTCTCAGTATCATTCCGGCGCCACCGCCGAACTGGTAATCGTCAACAGAACCTCTTCTGTCCACAGGGTGATCCCTTATGCTCAGAAGATCCACAGTTGCCAGCCCTCTGCTTATTCCCCTTCCAGTCACCCCTGTCTCAAGGAAGGTGGTGAAAAGTTCAGGAAAAACAGCGGCCACCGCCACCTGGAGTGCCGGTTCTATAGCTCCTCCATGCCTTCAGGAAGCTGCAGTGTTATAGTGCGCTTCTCCATATTAATCTCCCCTGACATTGCCATGTTCACAGGGACAGGAAAGCTGCTATCTTCACCCTGAACAATCAGCTGAGGATTGGAGCTGTTGAACTCAACCTTCCGAATCGAATAGCTTTTCTCGCCGGAGCAGATGGTAAAACCCTCAAAGCTGTAAACGGGAACAGGAAAACCGTCTCTGAGCACAGAGGATTCTGCAACAGAAACAGAAGCGCCGCGAAGGGCATCTGCCTCTTCAACACTTCTTAACTCTGAGCAGTCCAATGTAATACGCTGATTATCCCTTTTCCGCGACCTGGTTACCGTAAGTTTGCGATCACCGGCCACAAGTACAGTTCCCGCTTCCAGAGGAACCGCAGGCCCGAGAACAAAAAGCCTGATTATCAGCCTGCCCTTCAGCCCGTGGGTTCTCTCTATGTATCCGTAGTCTACCATCTTCTTCATAATGCGCTAGTCCACTATTTCAATAGTGGCTTTCTCTCCCTTTTTCGCAGCAGCGGAACGGATGATCATGCGCATAGCCTTGGCTATTCTGCCTTCTTTGCCGATAACCCGGCCGAGATCAGCTTCTTCGACCCTGAGCTCGTAAACTGTCATGTCTTCCCGGGTGACTTCCTCAACAGAAACACTGTCAGGATTCTCAACCAGAATACGGGCCATGTGTTCAACGAGTTCTTTCATCTTAACCTCCGGTTGTGCGGTTGCTGGTCTTCGTACCTCTAACTGTTCCTGCTCTCGCCCTTCAGGAATACGGTCTCAGGCTCAATACCTTCCTCACCCTGAAGAATGCGGTTCCACTTCGCCATAGTTCCGCTTTTTCTGAGAAGACTCTTCATGGTGTCGGTGAGCTGTGCACCGTGGCCCAGCCATTTGAATACCTTGCCTTCGTCAACCTTGAGTTCCAGCGGCTTGCGCAGGGGATCATAGTATCCAAGTATCTCAATGAAGCTTCCGCCTCTTGCTTTTCTGGCGTCTGCAGCAACTATTCTGTAAAAAGGAGTCTTGGCACTCCCCATTCTTCTCAGTCTTATCTTGACCAATCGTTTCCTCCTGTTCCGCGCATGGAGACTTAGCCGAAGAGACCGGCCATGCCCCTCTTTCTGCGCATCTGTTTCATCATTTTCTTCATGGTTCTGTATTCTTTGAGAAGCCTGTTTACATCCTGAACTGTAGTTCCGCTTCCTCTTGCTATTCTTTTTCTTCTGCTTCCATTTATTATTTCCGGTTTTCTTCGCTCTTTCACTGTCATGGAATTAATAAGAGCTTCCATTTTAGTGAACTGGGACTGTTCGATGCTAACACCTGCCGGGCGCATACCCTTAGGCAGCATAGCAATGAGTTCGTTCAGCGAACCCATCTTTCTGATTTTGCCCAGCTCCTTTCTGAAATCTTCAAGGTCAAAAGAATTGGTGCGAAGTTTTTTCTGAAGCTTTACCGCTTCTTTCTCGTCGAACATTTCCTGGGCCTTTTCAGCCAGTCCGACGATATCGCCCATTCCCAGTATTCTGCCTGCCATCCTTGACGGATCGAATACCTCAAGGCCTCTGACATCCTCACCGATGCCTATGAACTTTATCGGCTTGCCTGTAACAGCCCTGAAAGAAAGAGCCGCTCCACCCCGGGAATCACCGTCCATCTTTGTGAGCACCGAGCCGGTAAAGCCTATCTGCTCATTAAACTCAACGGCAACATTCACTGCGTCCTGACCTGAAAGACCGTCAAGAACAAGCAGGGACTCGTCAGGTGAAGAAACTTCCTTAATCTTTCTCAGTTCAGTCATCAGTGCTTCATCAATGTGCAGACGGCCGGCAGTATCAACAATTACCACATCGTTGTACTGAAGCGATGCCTGGTGTATTGCCTCCTTCACCACAACTGCAGGGTCTTTCTGATTCCTGTCACAGTAAAAGGAAGCTCCAGCCTTACCAGCCATAATTTCCAGCTGATCTACAGCCGCAGGACGCTGAAGATCTGCAGCAACCAACATACATCTTCTGCTCTGCTTCTTCTGAAGCATCCAGGCAAGCCTGGCAGCAGTGGTGGTTTTACCTGATCCCTGAAGACCAAGGAGCAGAATGACATGAGGAGAACGCCCTGAAAACTCAAGTGATGATGGAGTACTGCCAAGCAGCTCTATTATCTGATCGTTGACAATCTTGATAACCTGCTGCCCGGGAGTAAGGCTTCTGAGAACCTTTTCACCGGAAGCCTTTTCTGAAACTTCAGCAACGAATTTCTTCGCAACCTTGAAGTTCACATCAGCTTCCAGAAGGGCCCTTCTGACCTCCCTCATGGCATCTTTTATGTTGTTTTGTGTCAAAACTCCGCGACCGGTGAGGTTCTTGAAAGCATCACCCAGTCGTTCTGAGAGCTTGTCAAACAAAGAAATACCCCCAATAAACAGCTGTTCAAGCCCGTTACACTATGTCGGCAGGACGCACTAAGCCCCCTGCAGTGTCAAGTATTATAAACTTGCCGGAGGGGTTGTCAACTGCTCAGAACTCTGTATTTCCGTGTCCTGAAGGGCATTCGATATATCGGTGACCGCCGTCAATGAACAGTTTGTAGGCCTCACCGGTCTGGCTGCAGCAGTAGAGACTGTCTGCAAACAGATCAAGAGGCAGTTCCGCAAAGGTTGTATCCTGTTCGTATTCTATACTTTCCAGATTGAAGATCAGATTCTCTCTGTTTATTCTGCAGGCATTATTATTAAGCCTGTCTCTCATCATCTGAAGCTCATCCTCTTCAAAAGAATCAATGGCCGAACTGGAAGTACCGCAGGCTATCAGAAAAAGAATTGAAGCAAGAATAAGCAATTTCATCATGAATCCCCTTTCAAGGTTCTGACAGCTTCAGAAGGATTATCAGAAGATGTAATGTAAGAACCGCTTACCAGCACATCAGCTCCGGCTCTTATGAGTTTTTCTGCATTGGCGCCGTTTACTCCTCCATCAACTGAAATGAGTGCTTCGTGCCTGTCGCAGGAATCAAGAATCATTCGAATCTTTTTAATCTTTTCAGCAGACTGAACTATGTGCTTCTGACCTCCGTAGCCTGGATTTACCGACATAACCAGCACCAGATCAAGAAGAGGCGCAACCCACCGGACAGTTTCCGGAGAAGTGGCAGGATTCAGAGCAAGGCCTGAACCGCATCCAAGCTTCTTTATTTTTTCCAGAAGCCTGTGAAGATGCCGTTCAGAACTCTCAGGGTGAACTGTGATATACCTGCATCCTGCTTTCGCAAAACTCTCAATCAGAGTACCGGGATTCTCAACCATCAGGTGCGCGTCAACAGGTATGGAAACTCCACTGCATATGGAGGCTGCAACTCCTGCTCCAAAAGTCAGCACAGGAACGAATACACCGTCCATTACATCAAGATGTATCCAGTCTGCGCCGGCTTTTTCCATTCTCAAGGCAGACTCCAGGAGATCTCCGTGGTCGCACCCCAGAAGCGAAGGGGCTATCTTTACCATGTTCCCCATTCTCCTGATCCTATTGCACCGGTTACAACTGAAACAGTATCGCCCCTTGCGCAGTTCGCGCCTGATGGAGGAGACTGCTCCAGAACAGTTCCCTGTTTAAGCACATCGGAAATATGTCGTTCCTCTGCTATCACCATTACCAGATTACTAAGCGCTGCAATACTGTCAGCATCTGCCACTGACAGGCCCACCAGCACCGGTACGCCATCCCATCCTGCTGATACAAGAAGTCTTATGGGTCTGCGGACAGAAATACTGTCTGTGAACACAGGCGCAACTGCGATAACACTGCCCTGTGGTATTGAGGGATGGGGAATTCTGGTTCTTCCTGCAGAATAGAGCTGCCAGTCAGCTATCTTTTCTTCAGCTCTGGAAGCAGATAAACCTGTGAGTGAATCTGGATAAAACGGTCTGAACAGAGGACCAACATTCCAGAAAATGTTCACCGGGGCTCCCTGTGGAACCTGAGTGCCTGGAACGGGATCCTGCCTGATCACAAGCCCCATTGTCTCGAAATTGCCGTACTCACTCCACTGACCGGCAAGAACAAGGTTGCCGCTTTCAATAAGACTCTGGGCTTCCGGCCTGGTGAGACCTGTCACATCAGGAACAGTAACCGGCGCCGCAGATGAACCCATTGATGAAAGGAAGACTGGAGTTTCAAAGACCAGAGGCGCTGTGAATGAACCGGAGAGGAACCCCAGGAGGGCTCCCGCAACAAGCAGAATGATGAAAAAGGCTGTTCTGTTCAACCAAACTCTCTTCCTGTTGAATACCTGTCAATAAATACCTATGGAACCCCTGTTCTGCAACCGCAGTTCAACCGGCAAGCCGGACAATCAGAGGAGCAATGAAAAGAGCCGGCAGATAGTTCGCAAGGGGAAGCTTCTTCAACCCCAGCATATGAACCGAGATGGCCAAGATGATAACTCCTCCTGATGCGGAAAGCTCGGTGACCATGGGAGCGGTAAGAACATTGCTTAAACCTGCGGCTCCCAGAGTAAGAGCGCCCTGAAAAACCAGCACCAAAAGGGCAGAAGCTGTAACCCCCATGCCCATCACACTGGCAAAAGCAAGTGCAGCAAAGCTATCCAGCATGCTCTTCAACAACAGCAGAGAACTGTCTCCTGCAAGACCGTCCTGTATGGAACCCATTACTGTCACAGGCCTGACGCAGAACTGGACTGCGAGTACATGTTCAACGAAAACATCGCCGACGCAATGGGAATAAGGGTTGCATACGATGCTTACCAGCTCTCACTGAATAAAAGTCCTTCGGTGGTAAAGAACGATCTCACAGGAGAGCAGCGTTTCTTCTTGGCCAATGCGCAGAAATGCCGTGTGCTGTATACAGGCAAAGGTCTGGAAAGTGTCCTTCAAGGGTGGCACGCTCCCGGGCAGGTTTGGGCCTCAGGTCCGGCGTACCTTTCCGAAGGTTTCAGCGAAGCGTTCCAGGGTCAGGGTGCAGATGCTTCAATTGAAGGCCTGGAGCTGTTCAGTATCTCAGCAATGCTGAAAATATTTCCTGCGTGTGTAATTATGTGAACCCTGTTACCTGATTCAAGCACTGAATCTCCCCTGAGAACCATGGAGGATTGGTTACTTACTCGATAGATGCATGCGAAGCTGGCTCCTTTGGGGAAATCCTGTGTGCTCCTCCAGATTGACCAACCCCCTTAGAAGAGACGAATTCGTCATTCGGATTGCTGGCGGGGAGCATGCTTCGCTTGAACCCTATCACCGGCTGGCTTTTCCAAATCTTTTGACACCCCAACCGGTCAATACACACTCCCATAACACTTTAGTTAGAAGTTCTTAACAAGCATTTTCCCGGAACCAGATCCTTCAGGAAGTCCTCAACCGGAAGGCACAGAACATCGTCTATCAGTAATCGGGAAGTCCCCCTGTAAAGGAGCAATCCTCTGCTTTCGGGGTAATCTTCCATGAAAGTTCGGAGAGGCCTTAGGTCCTTCTTCCTTATCTCTGCTGCATTCTTGACTTCAACCGCCCAGAAACACTCCTTGCCATAGAGGACGAAATCGACCTCTGTTCCTGCTTTGGTTCTCCAGTAAAACAGACGCGCATCACCAGCTCCATATTCAAGCCAGGCCCTCAAATGCTGGTAAACAAGCCCTTCCAGCGCAGCCCCGTTTCTTTCCTCAGGTCTGTCCAGCGGCCCTTTGGGCCTGAGGCTTCTGAACACGCCGGTATCGAAGTAGTAAAACTTAGGATGAGCTACTACAGCCCGTTTACTCCTTCTTCCGAAAACCGGAACCCTTGAAGCGAGCAGCAGGTCCTCGAGAATGCCAATGTAGCCTTCCACTGTTTTCCGCTGTACACTGCACTCTCTTGCAACATTACTGATGTTCAGTATCGCTCCGTGAGAGAATGACACTGCTTCAAGGAACCTGCTGAACCCGCCAAGATCCCTGATCAACCCTTCCATCATCACTTCTTCTCTGAGATAAATACTCACATAGCTTTTAAGAACTTCCAGCGGGTAGTCCGAATCCCAGACAACAGGGATCATCCCCTGAGCAAGAGCCCTGTCCAGAGTGAAAAGGTCCTTTATCTCAGCTGCCATGAATGGACACATGGTTCGCAACAGAGCTCTACCGGCAAGCAGATCGACACCGGAACGCTTCAGCTTTCGGGAGCTCGATCCGGTCATCACGAATCTGTAGTTCTGCTTCATTTCGATGAGTTCATGAACAACTGAAAGCAGTTCAGGAACTTTCTGAACCTCATCAATAACTATTGTGGTTCCTGCAGGTTGTCCCAGGGTGTATTCCCTGAGACGTTCCGGTTTTGCAGAGTAGAATCGCATAACATCGGGAGAAAGGAGATCGATCCTTTTCGATCCTTCAAGTTCTCTCAGGCACCAGGTTGACTTGCCTGTACCCCTTGCCCCAAAGAGGAAATAGCTTTCTCCTGGAACATCCTCCAGGAATCGGGATGCTAATTCCATATTAGCTCCTTATATGGCATTTGTATTTCCATTTTACGACCATATGATAGTATGCGTACTCAAATTATGCAAACAGGATAAACTAACTGAGAAAGTAGCTCTTGAGCTTGCCCTAAGCAAGCGATACAAGTACCAGGTGACGCAACGATCAAGATCCCTTGGAAGAATGCTTAAGAGAGCGGTAAAGCAAAAAGATATTGATATGAAGCAATCAGCCAGAGTCCGGGAGAGATTTGATACCAGAAAACAGCATTTTGAGATGATGGCAGAGTTCATCACCATGGACGAGCCATCGCTTCAGAGTATTGCGGACAATAGAGGTGACCTTCGTATTGACCTCCTGCCAAAGCAGAGAGATACAATGACCATCCGGAACTCACCAATCTTACCATGCTGCAGTTCAACCGGCAAGCCGGACAATCAGAGGAGCAATGAAAAGAGCCGGCAGATAGTTCGCAAGGGGAAGCTTCTTCAACCCCAGCATATGAACTGAGATGGCTAAGATGATAACTCCTCCTGCTGCGGAAAGCTCGGTGACCATGGAAGCGGTAAGAACATTGCTGAAACCTGCGGCTCCCAGAGTAAGAGCGCCCTGAAAAACCAGCACCAAAAGGGCAGAAGCTGTAACCCCCATGCCCATCACACTGGCAAAAGCAAGTGCAGCAAAGCCATCCAGCATGCTCTTCAACAACAGCAGAGAACTGTCTCCTGCAAGACCGTCCTGTATGGAACCCATTACTGTCATAGGCCCGACGCAGAACACCATTGAAGCAGTTACAAAGCCTTCGCTGAACCGTCCTCCTGAGAGTAACTTATTCTTCTGCAAAAAGTTCTCCAGAATATTACCAAGACTGTCCAGCCTTGTCTGAATTCTGAGAAGCTCACCGATAATACCACCGATAGCCAGACTGCCCAGCACTATAAGAATGTTCTCAGTCGCGAGAGCCATTCGAATACCAAAAACTGCCACCACAAGGCTCATGGCTGATATAACCGTTTCCTTTGCCTTTTCAGGAAAACTCCTGCCCAGAATTGTTCCCAGAGTTCCTCCTGCAAGTACTGCAGCAGTGTTCACAAGTGTTCCGGTCATCTTCTGCAATTCCCTCTTTCGACTCTGTCAACAGGCAATATAAACCTCAAACAAAGCAGAAGAGAGCATGAGTTCCAGTGAGCTTCCGGATAAGCCGGCAATGAAAAGAACTTCTCTTGCCGGCGAAAGAAACCTTCTTGCGTGAATACAAACATCAATAATGATTCCGGCTTCCGGTGTTACTCTTATTAAGGATTCTTGATCTGAAGATTCCGGGCCGGCTCCTCATACCTCTCTCTGCTGCAGCAGGAATAATCGGCTTCATGAAGCACCGTCAGGTAAGAAACTGTCTCAAAAGAGCAGGCCACTTCTGAGCGGTGCCCCTAAACTGCCGATGAAAAACCTGTTTGTCTTTTCAGCAATAACAGCTGGACAATCTCACCGGTGCACCATCATAAGTCAAAGAGAAACAATTGGTTGGGATTATTATTGTTCGCAAGTTGAAGCTCAGTATTCGTAAATAGCTGCTGTATATCATCATAACAAAAAGGTTACACGCTCAAAACCTGTAGAATGTTGTAGAGGCTGAACCTCTCAATGTGAAGGCGTTTTCGCATGAGAACACTAACTGCCCCGAATGCATGCCTCCTCCATCCGTATGTTGAAACGGAAAGATAAGGTATAAAGGCGTTGAAATCATGCACGGACAAATGTACTCCTGAATACTTACATGGCTTAATGTTACAAAGTAGCTGCCATGCAATGTTGGAACAGCAGTGGATAATCTAAAGATATAACCTAGCTTAAACCTTATTTGCTGAGAATATATACTACATAAAATTAAGCATTGAGCAAAATCTTTCAAACTCGGTGCCTGTGGGAAGACCTTTTTCGTTCATCATCCTGATCAGAGAAGGTCTGTTGAACCGTATGAAAGGATCAACCTTCTTTTCCCAGCCAAGGGTTGATACCAGGGTTTTCTCAGAATCATATCCGTCCCGGCAGATTTCAAGGAGCCGGTTCTCAGGCTCAAGTTTCCACGCAGTGTCCAGGTATTCCAGATAGTAGTCATGCCCTGCGTAGATAAAGGTGTTATCAGAAAAACCCAGAATCTTCTTCACAGAGTTGAAGAAGCTCTCAAGATCACCTGTAAAACACCTTCCTACCTTTCCGTTGAACAGAGTATCGCCGGTAAGAAGAATGTTTCTGTAGCTGAAGCAGACCGAATCATCAGTGTGCCCTGGTGTATGAAGAATTCTGATTCTCTGTTTCTCAAGAACAAGTTCTCTCATCTCCGGCAGTTCAGAAACAGGTATCAGCACTGCTCCAGTGGCCTCCACGAGTGCCTTGTTGCCACAGGTGTGATCCCCGTGGGAATGGGTATTGGTCACCATAAGCAGTTCCAGCTCATTTTCATTCAGAAAGGCCAGCATTTCATCAACTGCGCCGCCGTCAACGGCAATCGCCCCGGCTTTACCGTGAAGAAGATAACCCAGGTTATCCTTTCCATAGCGGAACTGAACTATTCTGTGAGGTTTCGGCATATGATTCCTCCTGAAAGAACACCTGTTATGAAGCTGAGTATTTCAGGCTGCTTTACCTTGGCTTGTCCTCACCATCTGGAACTCGTCCCTGTTATGAGGCTGAATATTTCAGGCTGTTTTACCTCAGTTTTTCAACAGTAAAAAAATGCAGCTCTCACACAAGGATATCCCTGTTCCGGAAAAGTCATTGACTGATAAGAACACTTCCCTATTCAGCGCACTCTGTCTCGCACCCACATGAGTCATCTTCTATCACAGGAAGCACATTCTCCTCAAGGAGCAGACTGTTGTCTTCAAGTACCATTCTGAGCTGCTCAAGGGACCAGTTGCCCTCATGTCTGCCAATGCCGTGCATGAAAAGCGGGAAGTGAACAAAATCTGCCTCTGCTCCGTCAATGAGTGCGGAGAAGTGGCCGTTTACCACCACAGCAAAGGGGAAATGGGTATCAGGCAGACCATAGAGGCTTATAAGCTCCTCTGAAGCTGTGTCTGTAATCACATGATAGGTTATCTGGTACTCCTCCTGGAACTCTGCAAGAACAGCTTCCACCTGCTCAAGAGTTTGAAGCGAAGGAGGCATGTTCTTGTGAAAAACCTGAACAGTTCTCAAACCCTGCTCCGATGAATCGGCTAAAGAGATAAGAGCAAGACCAATAGCAAATGACAGCATAATTCAGCTCCAATCATTTAGTTCAAAACCCGACAGACAGCAGTCAGGTTTCATACTGCATTTGGAGTATAAGCATGGAACTCAGGAAATACCATAACCTGACCACTGCGAAGCTGTCAGAAGGTAACCATAGTAATCACCTTAAATTTACATAAAACTGCTTACAGATTTCTTTCAAGACTGCAGGGAATACAGATGTTCAGCCCGTTTTCCCTCTTTATTCGGGATTCCATAACACCCTCGCCGCAGATGGAACACCTGACAGTGCTTCTTATAACTGCACGAGGAGGTTCAGATATGGCAACTTCCTCAAGTGAAAGCATTTCTTCACCTGGTGCCTCAAGGAGCCACCTTGTAAACTCTTTCCGGTTTTCCCGCACACCTGAGGGTACTCTGCTGTCATGGAAAGAAACTCTGATACCCTTGCCGGACTCTCTTGAATAAAGGGTATACACATGCTTGCCGTAATCCCTGAATATCAGATTTCCCTTTCCAAAAGTGCATCCTGTAAGGCACTGCAAAGCATCCACTCCGCAGGCATCGTTCTCAACAATAGCCACTATCTCCTCATCCTCAGCCCTTATCTTTGAAAGGGCGCCAAGGGCGGCTGATGCCATACGATATCCAATAGCAACTCCAGGACACTCATGACCGTGAAACTTCAGTATCTCTTTGTAATTCATCAGATAAAACCTTTCATTACACTTACAAAACTCATCGGTTCAGCAAGAGGTATTTAACGGTTTTCAGGAACATCTTTTACTTCGGGATCAAAGAGGTTAGTGCGCACTTACAAAACCTTAATATACTATTATCATGTTGCGCTGTAAATGGTTGAAGACTCAGCACTAAGCTCTGCTTATTCTTTCCGGCATACCAACCAGTTTACTTCTGTTCATTGTTCACAATCAGCCTGACCGGCACTGTCCAACTCTTCTCTGCTGTATTGCCAAGTCACCTTTAAAGCAGATTAGAAACTGTTAAGAATTGTTGACCTTTCCAGAACACCGGTTTACAGAAGCTGTTGTCTTGAAGCTCAATGAAAGGTTAACAGTTCAGCAAATCAAATCCTTGCCTGGAGAGACAGACTTTCATTAATCCCCTTCAGCCACCACAAGTGCAACGGCAGATTCTCCGGTATGGGAAAGAGAAAGGTGAAGTTTGCGAATACCCCTTTCGGCAGCAGCTCTTTCTGTCTCTCCGTGGAGCTTGAGAGTTACTGCTCCTGTATCTTTATCTCTTACAACTTCCACTTCACAAAACTTTTTCTGGAATGGTAATCTCTCTCCGATGGCCTTGAAAGCGGCCTTCCTGGCAGCATATCTGGCTGCAAAGTTTTCCCAGTACCTTACCTGAGAACGGCAGTATTCTATCTCAGATGGAAGAAAGACCTCTGCAATATACGCATCAGACAGTTTCTCCCTGAATCGGGCAACTTCAATCAAACCAATTCCTATTCCTCTTATCAAACTCTTTACCTTCCGGAACAATACACACTCTGTTCAAACTATACAGGCTCGGCCCGGGAGAGGCGCTGCAGCTGTCAAATCTATCATAATGACCAAATGCCTTAGTGGTCATGCCAACGGTACTCAAAACAGAACAGTTTCATGGCTTCACGGCGACAGTATTCATGCTGCGAATAAGGCTGAATAGTCATTTATATAAGCTGAGCTAAGCAATCAAATGACTTAAAAGAATGGCTCTGCAGTTTCGAAAACAGCAGCCCTATCAACCTTCCTGCTCTTCAACCCTTCTCGTGTGTTCCACGCAGATTCCGCAGGCGGAAGCGCTCTCAGCAGGAACAGCCGGGACGGTATCAAAGCTGAAGCCTTCCGCTATTGGGTCAGCGCCTCCGTTGATGCCCCGGGAGTTTGTTCTATTTTCCGCTTACAGTAATTCCTGAGAAGGCTATCCAGGGATAGATGGAGTAGCCGTTGTTCACTCTTTCACGGGAAATACTTTTTACATTGGTCAGCATCTCTCTGATGTTTCCTGCAACCATGGTCTCGGAAACCGGGTACTTCACCGCACCGTTCTCTATGTAGTAGCTGTTCTTGGCAACTCCTGAGAAGTCACCGCTGCTTGAGGGTGCCCCCCCTGAGAACCTGCAGAGAAGAAGACCCCGGTCAACAGACTTGACCATATCATCAAAGGCTTTGTCACCAGGATCGACCACATAGAATGAACCTGAGTTTGCAGCTCTCTTGCCGCCTGTCTTTCTTGAACCGTAGAGGCTGAGAAGGAAAGACTTCAGAACACCGTTTTCAATTATAGTACTGTTCTCAGCCTTGAAACCGTCACCGGTAAAGAAGTAACCTCCAGCAAGCCGGGAACTGACAGGCATGGACCTGAGGGTTAACCTGCTGTCTGCTATCTTACTGCCCAGAGAGTCCTTGTAGATTGATGTACCGGTAATCAGAGAATAATCGCCAAGGTATCCTGTTACAGTACCGAGAAAATCACCGAGACAATCCGGTGTAACGATAATATCACCCACAAAGGCTTCCGGCAGAACGGCGGTGGACACCTGCTCAACGGACTGCTTCATAAGAGTATCAATTGCACCCAGTTCGCAGAGTTCCTTTTCCATGTCCTCCATGGAGACCATAGAATAGTTGAAAGAGGAAGTTTTGCCGCCGTCCTTGCAGGTAAACATTACCGTGAAATTGTACTGACCTCTTCGGGAGGAAAACCTTACACCGTTAGAGTTGGCGAAAGCCCGTTTTTTTTCAGTGTGATCCAGAACAGCCTGCTCCAGAATCAGGGTTGGATACCTTTCCTGTACACTGTGCGCAAAACTGTTCAACCTTGAGAACATCAAATCCAGATTTGGTTCTTCCGGCCCCCTGGAAAAGTTTTCTCCAGGCTGAAAGGGAGAGATATCCACTGCAGGGTCAGATTCTCCGGCATCGGAAAGGTTCACGACCTGTTCAACAGCCATAACCGCCGCATCGTCATCTGTTTTGTTGATGACAGTTGTACCCCTGCGGTTATTCCTGATACCGGTAAGGCTCAGGCTCACATCATCTGTGGTTCTCATAAGTGAAAGCTGACCGGTATCAATGTTCAGTTCTGTCTTTCGTGTAAGGAGCACATTTGCCTGAGCTTTATCCATACCGGCTCTTATGAGAAGATCAACGCATTTTGAAGGCATTTGCAGTTTTCCGGTCATCATTTGCCTCCTATGTTAACTCTGCATTTGATTGCAGGTCCGCCCATTCCCACAGGAATAGGCTGCTTCTTGCCGCACATTCCTGAACAATCCCACTTCATGTCACTGGAAACAGCAGTAACGGTTTTAAGAACATCAAAGGCTATGCCGGAGATTGTCATGTCCTTCAAAGCCCTTCCCAGTTTACCTTTCTTAATCTCATAACCCATTGTTACACCAAACATAAACTCGCTTGTTGAATCTGCCTGGCCATTGCTGGACTTGATAAGGTAGTAGCCGTCTTCTACTGAGGATATCATCTCCTGCAGGCTGCTGGAACCGGGAACTATGGCGGTGTTCCTCATACGAATAAGCGGTTCATCACTGAACCTGTAACCTCTAGCGTTACCAGTGGGTTCAACGCCGAATTCCATTGCGGATTCCCTGTTGTGCATGTAACTCTTAAGAACTCCATCCTTGATGATTACTGCATCTCTTGCAGGAGTTCCCTCATCGTCAACATAGACAGGAACAGGACATGTCTTTCCGTGGGCTGTACTGGCATAGTCCACAAGAGTGACCAGTTCACTGGCTACCTTCTCTCCCATGTAATCGCCTGCAACAGAGCCGCCTTTGACCAAATCTGCCTCAGTTGTGTGCCCGATTGCCTCGTGAGAAAGGATTCCTGCAAGGTCTGCGTCCAGAATTACATCAGCAATTCCAGATTCAGCGTGGACTCCTTCGGCTTTCTTCATCAGATGTTCGTAAAGAACATCAAGCTTCACTCTGAAATCCGTTGAATCCTTAAGCAATTCACCGGTCTGCCCAAGTCCTCCGATGGCCTCACTGAGTTCCACTGGCCCTGAAGAACTCTCTGCTGACAGTATTATGTAAATCAGACTTCTGGGAGTCATAGACCAGGCCTCTGACCCTGTGGATGTTATTATCTGTTTCTCCATGTCCAGAGCGCTGAGGACAACGGTTCTGGAAATCAGTTTTGAATAGTTTTTCTCTATAAAGCCATCAATTTTCATCACGAAATCAATAAGCTGCTTCTGTGAGGGAGGAGTTCCCTTAAAAGAAAAATCGCTCTCGGCAGAGCGGCTCACAGAAGGGAGACTCCCAAGCCCCTTTCCTGTCTTGCTGTCAAGAAAGGAAGCGTTATATGAAGCGGAGGCAATAACCTGCTTAAGGGCAGCATCATTCATTTCAGGACTTGATGAGAACCCCCAGGAACCATTCTTCCAGCATCTTGCGGAAACACCGCTTTCAGAGGTACGGCTGTTACCCATTACAGTGCCGTTAACAGCAAATATTCTGATATTACGGTTTTCCTGAACACGAAGTTCAGTGTAGCCTTTGAACAGGTCCCTGTAACCTTTTAGTTCAATTTTGTTCATTGTTTTCCTAACTGTAGCAGCAGCATTAGTCTGTGATGGAGAAAACCTTTACTGAGAAAGATGTGTCTGCAGCCCCCTGAAAGGTTTCTCCATCTTTCGCTTTGACAGCCTTGTCTGCAGCAAGCAAGAGAGCGTCTGTAATAATACAACAGGTATATTATACAGGTGCGAGAGATACAAGGGGAAAAACCAGACTCGAAACAGCGCTAACTTGTTGTTATTGTTGGGTATATAGAACATGATACTGGCAACATAATACTCACTTGACAAGTGAAAGGCGCTCCATGGCCAATATCCCAGATTCTCAGGAATACGCAAGCCCATTCAAGGCATTGAGACAACCGGAGACACACTTGCATCAAGAGCGGGACTGACCCTTTTCACAGGATGTATCCACAGTATCAACATTCTTCATTCTACAGAAGATCTTATCGGCAGTATCAGAAAAAACGGCCTGTTCCATTAAAGCATATTGCTCCCGACCACAGTGGGCAAACAGTCTTATAACCATGTTGTCTCCCTGGGATAAACTACAGCAGGAAAGGGCAGAGAATCGTCTTTATTATCAAACAGATGTTTATCACTGACGGTACCGGTTTCATTATTTCCTGTTTCGATGAACTGCAGAATAATTCCAGGGTTGAAATCAGGCAGTCCTGGCCTGAGAAAGGCAGGCTGCGAGATAGTCGCTCAATTCAGGTGACATATATTACTGACTGGTGAGTTGAAAACGATGAATTACCTCAGAACCACCTTGCCGTGCAATTATGCCGTATTCAGCTGAGTAATACATATCAGTAAGTATTGACTCAGGAACGCAGTAACTATCAAGATACATGCCATCCCAATCATATCGGTCAACAATAGTCACCGGAGCAAAATCGTAAGGGCCGGCATCATGGAGAAGTTCTCCATCATTCATGTATTTGGGTATCGTTATGTTCACCATTCCTTCCGGTCCCTCAAATACAACACCAGGTACAGGGAAAAGAAGACCTCTTCTGGTCCCATCATTTTCGATCATATCAGCAGGCGGATGAGTAGCAGATGGTAATTCTCTAGCCCCTCTATATATTAGTTCATGTGTATCTAAATCGTATATAATCAATTTATGCTCAAATTGTGAAATATATGCTACTCTACACCTTTCTAACGACACTATACCATTTAAATCTCTTGGAGAGCGATTTCTTTCCACAATTTGCCATTGCCCGTCTCCAAATGAGCACTCAATAGAGCCGTCAGCAATTGACATAATATGGCAATCGCCCCCGGGCTCTGACTTAGAAAACACTATTAATGATGTATCTGATAAGAACTCAACATCTTGTGGCGATGCTACCGGTGATAGTCTTCTCAGATATTCTCCATTACGAGAATACAGATCAATTGCACAAGCCGCATTGTTGCACACTGCAACTATTTCTCCACTAACAGCTGCTCTACCAATACCGAGAAAGTATCCGGGACCTTCACCCAGGCCCCCTGCCCGCCATCTCAACACTCCATCCAGTGTCAAACATACTAATCTCTGCCCTGGATCGTCTGAGACGAAAAGAGAGTCGCCTGATACAGTGAAGTAGTCGGCAGTGAAAAATGCAGGCTCAATGTCTTCCTCCCCTCCATAAACTGCAACCCATTCCATAGAAACAAAATGCGACTCATCATTCTCCCAGAGTCCTTCAGAAGAGGACTCAGCAAAGGCTTTCCATTTGCTGACAGTATCCTGAAAGGATATTGAATCCTGATTCCAATAATAAGCATCTTGCGAAGGCGCAGGTTCATTGCATGATAAAATACACATTATACATATTAATATACATAATATTATTATATTAATAGTCACTTATGCCCCCTTGTACTGTTGTCTTGATGATACGATCAAAAATAACTCTTGTTCCCACAATATTGATCACCTGGACAGCCATAGATATTACCGGCTATTCTGAGTGACATAGCTCTGCAACCACCTCTGCACAGCCTGAAAAAGGAGCAGTCCAGGCAGGTATCTATAATAACGCAAAACCCCATCTGCCTGTGTGACAGGCTGACAAGTCAGAGCATTCAATCTTTCCAGACCGGTCCTTGAGGCATTTCTGTAAGTCTGGAACTGAAGCCTGCCAGAAATCAAAGCTCCGGTTGCAGCTGTTCCGTAACAGGTTCTATCGGTGGAGAGCCGGATGTAACTGCAACCAGTCGATTGACTCTCTGCAGGTAAAGCGGCCCAGGCCGCAGAACAACATGGAAACGAACTGATTGCAGGAAGAGAATCCCCTGGAATTACTCTGTGGTGCTTGTTTGCCAGTCTCTGGAAATAAGACCCCGGGAATCGTTGAAAAGGCTGATAGAATACGCAGCAAATAGCATTCGGTACGCATTTCAGTTTTTGTGAGTGAACTTGATAAACTCAATTCTACTCACTTGAGGGCTTATTCCAGCACGGAAAACATATTCCGGACAGGCTTGAAAGGGAAAAAATCCACTGCCCATACAGCGGAACACTTCCATGGAACTGCTTCAGTAGCCCCGGGAGATGTTTACACGGCCTCTGGAGGTGTCCTGTTCTGCCAGTGCATTGAGAATACAGGCCAGATGCTCAATCCTTCGCCTCTCCAGTTCCTTCATACCAAGAGCGCCGCCCCTGTGGGGGCTCATTACAACATTGGGAAGACTGCTGAAATCAAAGGCGGAAGGATTTGTGCCGGAACTCTCTTTTCTGCTTTTCGGATAGTTGTACCACACATCCAGACCGGCGCCGCCAAGATGACCGGACTCAAGGCTTCTGAACAGCGGTTCCTCCTGAACCACCTCTCCTCTGGCTGTGTTTACGAGAACAGCTCCCCTGGGAAGAAGCTCAAGCTCTCTTGCACCGATCAAACCCCTTGTTTCATCGGTGAGGGGTACGCAAATGCAGAGAATGTCTGTTTTCGGAAGTATTTCATGCAGGTCTTCTATACCTCTGCAATCCTCTGAAGGAGTTCTTTTCAAGCATGTGACTGAAGCTCCCATGCCCCTGCAGATGTTCCCTACCCTGCTGCCTACCGCACCCTGGCCCAGCACTGTAACAGAGCTGTCTTCCACAAGTTTACCTGAAGGAAAATATCTGGTGCTCCAGTCATCTTTTCTCATGGCGCTGTCTGCGGGAATTATCTGCTTAACCGCAGCAAGCATAAGTGTTATGGCCATCTCAGATGCTGCTGCAGCATTGTGGTGAATGTTGTGCAGGGTAACACCGGACAACTGTCTCACCGTATCAAGTGTGGTTCGGGAAACACCGGCGTACGGAATAACCACATGTTTCAGAAGGGGAAAGGAAGCAGCAAACTCAGCGGTTAATATACCTGCAACAAGAACTGTGCTGTTTTCTCCTCCCTTCACATCTATTCTGCCTTCTGTGAGTTTTTCAAGCGTTCTGATGCTGTCAGGTTCGTAACTGCCCTTCAGATGAACTATCATTTCCGCTCCTTTTGTGTTGCTGAGAAAATACAAGCTGCCGGCGCAGTGGAAAACCTGCAATGGTATTCATCTGAACAATCTGTATGATGAAGGGTACAGAAAAGCAGATTCCACTCTTAAGGAAATCTGATGGCTGCGCTGCCCATTCTGTTATGTTATCCGCCTGACTGAAAGAGCAGGTAGACTGATGAATACACTTATCTTCTTCGACATAAACGGGACTCTGATAAAGAGAGATGAGAGAACAGACATTCCTTTTTCAAATGCGGTAAATACACTTCTGGGAACAGATGACGCAATGAATGGTGTGGATACAACTGCCAGGTCCGACAAGGATGTATTTATGGAAGTACTCCGTAACAAAAGCTGCGGATTCTCAGATGAGCTGTGGAGTCAGTTCATGAGCCTCTATGTAAATCAGCTGGAACAGTTCAGCAGCACAGATGTATGGCGGCCAAACGCAGATGCGGTTCCCTTTGTGAAAAAACTTCATGAAGCAGGCTATACACTGGCTCTGATAACCGGTGAGCTCTCTGTGGGAGCAGAGTACAAGCTCAATAAAATCGGCATATGGCAGTGTTTTCTCACAGGAGGTTACGGAGAAGACGGCCTGTGCAGGTTTCAGATTGCAGACAGTGCCCTTGAAAAAGTAAAGCTGGCTGCCGGCTGCAGCTTTGAAAAAATCTGGGTAACAGGCGATACCGTTCTTGATGTTCAGACAGCTGGTCATCTTGGCGCAGGAAGTATTGCGATAACAACAGGCTCACATTCAAGGGAAAAGCTCCTTGGGGAAAACCCCGATCACTGCATAGACTGTTTCAGGGAGATAGAAGATATGTTTCTTCCTGAAAAAGCCCGCTGATAACCCCTTCACATACCTGAATGTGAAAATCATGGCCGCCATGAGACTCAGTGTTGTGTTCTCTCAGAGTAAGGTATGACAGTTTCATCATAATTGCGTAAGTACTGAATACAGAAGGTTATTTTCTGTGTATCTTATCAGTAAGAAGCTGGTGACGGCTGTTGAACAGCCTTCTGAAGGAGAAAAGCACCATTCCCATTGCTCCCAGAGATGTGCCTGCAGCAATCATGAACATGGTCATTATCTGGTACTTTACTGCAACTGCAGGGTTGCTCCCTGCAAGAATCTGACCGGTCATCATTCCTGGAAGCGATACCAGGCCAACCACCATCATGCTGTTGATTATAGGTATCATTCCTCTTCTCAGAGCTTCAGCAACCGGCTGCCTTGCTGCTTCCCATCTTGTGGCGCCTGTTGCCAGCTCCATCTCCACCCTGTGCCGCCTCTCACTGAGAGTTTCCAGAAAATGGTCAGTGGCAAGGGAGACACCGTTCATGGTATTTCCAAGTACCATACCCAGAAGAGGAATCAGGTAGGAAGGTTTGTACCAGGGCTCAACTCCTATAATGAGACCTGTGACTGTTGTGGTAACCGCAAGGCTGGTAACACCCATTACACAGAAGGCCAGAGGTCCCATTCCTCTGTACTTTCTGGAAGGTCTTCCAACAGCTGCATGGGCTGCGGTGAACAGCATGAGCAGCAGAACCGGAATCAGCACATAAAAGGTGTTGATCTCAAAGACTTTCTGAAGAACAAAACCAATAAGCAGAAGCTGCAGCACTGTCCTGATGGATGCCAGTGCCAGTCGCTTCTCCATTTTCAGCTTCATGGCAAGGCTGATACCTGCAGAGACAAGAACCAGACCTGCTGATAGTGCAATGTCTGAAGCTGTAAGGTTTACAGCTGTGCTTTCAGCAAACATCTGTAACTGCTCCGAAATCGGTAATATTCACGATTGTGTCGCACAGCCTTTTCGCCTGCTCAATGCTGTGGGTTACTATGAGGGCTGCAAGCCCTCTCCGCCTGGTTTCCTTCACCAGTGTTTCCTCCACTGAGAATACTGCCTCTTTATCCAGTGCGCCGGTGGGCTCATCAAGAAGCAGTACCAGAGGCTTTACCAGAAAGGCGCGAGCAATGCATACACGCTGCTTCTGCCCCTGGGAAAGGGTGGAAGCCTCCTGCTCAAGTCGGGACGGTGAAACACCGAAAGCCTCCAGAAGAGAAGCTACTTCTCTTCTGGAAAATTTTCTTGTGGAAGTTTTATAGGTAAAGGGAAGTGCCAGATTCTCCTGAACAGTTCCTGGAAGAAGAACCGGACTCTGGGAGACAAAAACAACTTTCCTTCTGAACTCAGGCCAGCCTGTTTCCTCTCTGGACCTGCCCTTTAGAAGAACATCACCTGTTGAACAGTCTATAAGGCCGGATACAGCCCGAAGAAGTGTTGTCTTTCCTGTTCCTGAAGGGCCGCAGAGAGCTGTCATCTCCCCTGGGGCAAGTGTCAGGTTGAAATCCTGAAACAACGGCTTACCATTCACTGACACGGAGAAGTTCCTTATTTCAAGCATTGTCTCCTCACAAAGGCCAGAACAAAAACAACCTTCTTCACCACATTCACCTGTCCTGTTATTCGGAATATAGAAGAAGCCGCAACTGCCATTGTCAACCAGTGTCCTGAATAAGGTTGACAAATTCTTTCTGTTTGCCAATAGTTTACCCTTCAGGAGGCGCAATGAACAGAACTGCACTGGAAACGGTGAGAATACTCAGAGCTGAAAAAGGTGATATTTCAGGTCAGCTGATAGCTGACAGGCTTGGTGTATCAAGAGCCGCTGTGAGCAAGTCAGTTGCAGGTCTTCGAAAGATTGGTTTTAATATATCATCTTCCACCAGAGTAGGATACAGACTGAATGCTGTTCCAGACATTCCCTCGGCGGAGGTTCTGCAATCTATTCTGACAACAAACTTCATGGGACACTGGATAGAGTACCATGAATCCATTGACTCCACCAACAACCGGGCAATGGAGCTGGCACACAAAGGAGCGCCGGAGGGTTCAGTAGTCACCGCAGGCTCTCAAACTGAAGGCAGGGCCAGAAACGGAGGCATCTGGGATAGTCCTTCAGGAAAGAATCTTTATATTTCTGTAATACTCACACCAGACATACCTGCAGAAAGAGCTCAAGAGCTTGAGATGCTTGCAATCGAATCCCTCAAAAAGACAGTTCTTCAATTTGCTCCAGATCTTTCCATAAGAGCAGAACCTGATGGCCTGTGGAGTCAGGGGGGCAAGACAGGAGGCGTACTCTGTGAAGTATACGGCGAGGTGAACCGGATTCAGCATCTGGTGGCCGGCATAGGTCTTAATGTTTCCCACAGGGGATCATCACCTGAAAGCCTCTCTCTGGAATATCTTACAGGCAAGCTCTTTTCAAGGGCAGAACTTACCGCTGCTCTGCTGACCAGCCTTGAGAAAGACTACCTGAAATGGAAGTCCGATGAACAGAGCTGAGTCACTTGATATTCTCACAGCTGCTTTCCTTGAGGAGATTCGTGAAGGATGCCCTGCCTTACTGAAAAAGACAAACTGCAAAAAGGTCACTCTCTGTTCCATCTGTAACACAGAAAACGGTGCACACAGCAATAACCGCTCCTGCTGCGCACAGTCCTGCTCCGGAGGTACCGGTTTTGCCGGTACTGAAAAAGTGAGGAATGCACATCTTCCTGCAGGCAAAGCCGGCGCTGAAAGGTTTTCCATTGTTGCCAGCGGCAGAGGTACAACAGCCTCGGAACTTGAACACATTCAGCCTGTGATTTCCGAAGAAAACGGCCTGTGTGATCTCTGTGCATCAATGGGCATTGTTGATAAGAGTTTGCTCTCCATGCTTAAAGATACGGGGATATCCAGCTATCACAACAACCTTGAGACATCAGAGAACTTCTTTTCCAGAATCTGCACCGCCGGCACCTGGAAGGAACAGCTGACAGTTGATGAAGCCCATGATACAGGATTGTTCGGCGATGGTGCAGGCCTCTGCGCTGAAGCTGAAATCAAACCGGATATTTTACAGACACTCTCAGCAAATCTTCAGGAGGATACAGCGGTTTTGCCAGATGAGAAGGGAGATGAAAAAAACATCTCATAAACAGGTCCAGAAGCTTTACCACAGGGCTTCCGCCTTCAGCTGTCTGAGCAGCGCTGGAAGCCATTAAAATCAAAAGAGATAATTCCCGGCTGGGCAGAAAACTTCTGAAACAGGTTTAACTGTTCGAAGACCAGCTGAGAAAGAAGGGTAATAATGTCAAACTCATTCACACAGACAGTTCCTGTTATTACAGGCACTGCTCAGAAAGCAACATGCCTTTCCCGACAGCTTGAAAAGCTTGGAATCCAGGCTGCAGCTGTAAGACCGCCAATAGTTCCTGAGAACACTTCCAAGCTTCGATTCTCCATTAAACTGGAACACTCTCAGCAGGATTTTGTCAAAGTTTCCGAACTGGCAGGTAAGCGACTATGAAAGCAGTATTAGTCAGCGGATGGGGAACAACAAATGAGATATGGAGAGATGTCAAATGCAGCAGCGCTGAGATGGTGCACATCTCATGGAACAAGTTGCTTACAGGAGATTTCGAGCTCCCGGAGCGGTGTATTGCAGCAGGGTGGTCTCTAGGCGGTCAGATGGCAATGGATCTGTCCAGAAGACCGGAAGTGGCAGGCCTGGTTCTTGTATCATCAATGACATGCATTGCAGAAAGCACAACAAGACCGGGCATAGAACCTGAGAGGTGTTCCCTTATCAGCAAAATGGTTGCAATGAGCAGAAAAAGCTACCTGAAATCATTCTTCCTTGAATGCGGCGCAGATGAAAAGGAACTTGAGTTCCTTCTTAAACAGTCGAAGGAATTCTCAGACGGGGAAATGATATCCGGCCTGTCAGTGATGTTCAATCATATTGCAGTGCCGGAACCTTCGCTGCCTGCTGTAATCATTCACGGCACTGATGACAGAATCATACCTGTTGCAGTATCTGACTATATAGGAAAATTTGTTCTTAAGAAAAGTGAGATCATAAAGGTGGAAGGCAGAGGGCATCTCCTGCCACTCCATGAACCTGAGCTCATAGGAAAAGCTATAGACCAGCTTGCAGAAAGTATCACTTCCTGACCGCCGGATTGTTCTGAAAAGGTTCTTCCAGGCAGCAGCTGAAAAAGACTTTCATGCTGACAGTCACAGAGACAGCGTCCATGCAGTCAAAAGACGCAAGCCCTGTTCTCTCCTTGAACCGGTACAGGAATACTTTCTAAAGACACATGAACTGTTCCCTGAGACTCGTAAGTTTTTTACAGACGGGGCTTAGGGAATGGTTCAGGTGTACAGCGCAAAAATACCTCCCTCTTGCCTTGTGCGGCACACCGTCTGGAATTTTGGTACATCAAAGTGCAGCAGTCAATACGACATGGTGGCATCAAGCTATACCCTGAAGTGATCAGGCAATCCGTTCAGAACCGCTTCAAGAACCTCAGAGCTTACCGCACCACAATCAGAGCCCATGCAATTCCCGCTAAGGGCATGCTAAGAGAACTTGAATCAGCCTTTGCAGAGGCAGGTCTGAACTGACAACCTGTCTCGTACCTTTCAGGAACAGGAGCAGGCATTCATTAAGGCTGGATTAAAGTAACCGAAAGCTCTGCATGCAGCATAAGAGGCAGGTATTCCTCTGCGCTTCATGCAGTCGGGACAGTTAACTGAATAGACGCATCCTTCTCCGGCGGTTCATCGCATCGTCAGGAGCAGGGCAGCTTAGAACTGCACTGGATATCTGCAATTCCAGATTCAGGAACAGGGAAGGTGTGATACGGTCAACCTATGCTGTAAAGTTATCACAGCATTTGTAAAGGAGACCCATTGAGAAATGTCTTCATTACAGGCGCAGGCAAAAACGAAGTAAAGACTCCTGTAACAGAAGGAATACCAGTTGCTCACAGAACAGGCTGGCAAGGTTGTGACTGGGCCGTACCATTGTCTGCAGGTAACAGAAAGAATACCAGTTGTTCGCGGAACAGGCTCTTTCGATTCAAAGAATTCCCTTGAGAAGCAGGTGGAACCTCTTCAGCAAGAAAGCCGCTGCAAAGGCACTGGAACCAGGGCTTCTCATAAGACCCGTGGGATCTGTGCTCTGCCTCCTGCCGCCTTTAACCCCCACTGCTGACGAAACAGATGAGATGACAGGTATATTCAGGGAAACCCTTGTTGAAACACTGAATTGAGAAGGGGGAAGCTCAGTGGTTCGGGAAAGATACCTTCATCGTCTTAACACCTCTGCGCTGGACAACAGGCATATAGGAATGCTTGAAGAGGGGTTTCCAGCTCTACTGATACTCAATATGCAGGACTACTTCCTCAGCAGCAGTTCCCCTGCTTTCGTTCCTTCTGCTCCTGATCTGATACCTGTTCTTGTAAGGCTTGCAGAGGCTTTTCAGTGCAGGGATCTGCCTGTGGTCTACACGAAACATGTCAATACTTCTGAGAATGCAGGAATGATGGCTGTTCGGTGGAAGGAACTTATCGCAGCTGAGAACCCGCTGAGCAGAATAAACAGTGCATTCGACACCTCATGGGATGCTGTACTGGATAAGCCCCAGTACGATGCGTTTCACAATACGGAACTGGAAAAGCTGCTAAAGCAGATGGAAGTAACTTCCCTTGTCGTTACAGGTGTATTGACCGATGTGTGCTGCGCAACAACAGCCCGTTCTGCATTCACACGAGGCTACAGAACAATCATGCCTGTGGACTCAACTGCCGCAATGAATATGGAACTGCACAGGGCTGCTGTAACTGCAATGTCTTACGGTTTTTTCAGACCTGTCAGCGCCAGAGCAGTGGAAAAGACCATACTAAGCGTGTACTGATGTGGCTGCCATTATAGAAGCAGGGCCTGCCTGGCCTGCTGCGGCACAGCAGTCTACCTTTTCAGTATCCCTGCAGCGGTATTCGAATGCAGTACTCCATGGGGTCTGCTGAGAAATGCAGATTCTGTGAGAAATAATCCAGGGGTGCAATCAGAAATTACCGGAAAGAAACCGGTATTACAGTTTCAAATGCCTGAAAATCTGCATCACAGTGAGGTGACCGATTTAAAGAGGAAACCTGACGGAACATATCTTGTCTCGTACAATGAAGGAAAAGCCTCCTTCAAAGCTGTCGCAGCTGCCTCTGGAACTGTTACCGGTAAGAACAGTTATTCGCGGCTTTCCGCCGGAGAAAACCATTTACCATCCTGTTGATATACCTGAAGGCAGATTCTCAAGCGCAGCTGTTACCGGCTGTGGAGATACCGTACTGGACTATGCCATCATCCTCTCTTCCAGAATGGGCGTCAGCGTTTATTCCCTCAGCGGTTTTGACGGCGCATCTGCCAATCTTGTTCAGAAAGCCGTTGGAACACTGGAGTACCCCTGAAACTGATTTTCCATTCACCCCTGTAAAGATATTGAAGTGGTGGCCTGCGGAAGAAAACCCGGTCTTTCGTTCCTCTCAATCCCGCCTGCAGAGCAGGGAAAACCGCCTGAATTCACACATTGCTCCTGCTGAGCGCCACGAAAGCGATGCTGTGATAAGCTCAATAAAGTAAGCAGATTATGATGTGATTGAAAGTATCGGTGAGCAGGAGGAAAACAGTACAGGAAGCAGCTGCAGGCAATATCTGAAGGCCCGCATAGATTCGAAAGAGGAGCTGTCTAAAGGCTGCACCTGCACCACAGACTGATTTATCACAGGAACTTCTGCCAATGGATAACTGCTGAACACAGGTTTTCCCGTTAATAATGCCACCTTGAGAAATCTGTGAATAAGAACAGCAATAATACTTGAGGATTATTCACTGAGGGAGAAAATACCGCAGATAACCCTTATCATTTGCTCCTGTTTGCTGTTACCTTCTCGAAGAACTCCATGCACTGACGGACATAAGCCCGTTTTTCCCTGTATGATCCTGGAAAGAAGCTGCGCTTGAATCCGTAGACAATCAGGTTCTGCAGTTCTTTCTCTGTCAGGTTGAAGACCTTCACAGCCTTGTACAATTCGTCTGTAACAGTTGTGTGGGAGACTGTTCTGTTGTCGGTGCAGATGGAACAGGATATCCTGTTGTCCATCATCTGCCTGAAGGGATGGTCCTCAAGACTTGCAAGGGTTGGATCGGTCTGCATGTTTGAGGTAAGGCAGACCTCAATGGTTATTCTTCTGTCGGCAATGAACTGAACCAGATCATTCACATATTCTTCACGGTCCCTGATGGCAGGATCGGTTATTGCTTCAGGGTTGAAGAGGGAGGTTCCGTGGCCGATACGGTCTGCGCCAAGTTCGGTTATTGCCTGATAGATACTTTCAGGTCCGTATGCTTCACCTGCATGAACGGTCTTCTTGATGAAATTTCTCTGGGCAAGCATGTAGGCCCCTCTGTGATGTATGGGAGGATTACCCTTTTCAGGCCCTGCAATGTCCACTCCCACAACAGGGATTTCAAGTTCTCGTCTGGCCATTATGGCCGCCCCTGCAAGTTCCATTGAAGCAAGACCGAAAATCTTGTCAGCCTCTGAGAATGAGTGGACGGAAATGATGTCATTGAAATAATCGGAGAAGTGCCTGTCAAAGAACCGCATTGCACAGGTGATAATGCCGTATTCAAAAGGCGGTTCTTTTCCGCCCAGTATCTCAGGAGTGTTGTTGAACTGACGCCTGGCTCTCTCAAGCCCTGCATGAACTGCCTCTATTGTCTGCAGAATGTTCATGTCAGAACCGGCATGAAGCTGGGGAGCAAAGCGGACTTCTATGTACCTCACCCCTTCAGCCTGATTGTCCAGAGCCAGTTCATAGGCGATTCGTTCTATGTTCTCCCTGTTGCGCATCACTGCACATGTGTATTCAAAACCTTTCAGGTAATCCTCAAGGCTCTCGTAGTTCTCCTTGAATACCGTTTCGCAGAGACCTTCTACGGAATAGGACGGCAGTTCCACCCCTTCCTGCCTGGCAAGCTCAATAAGGGTTTCAATTCTTATGGAACCGTCAAGGTGAAGGTGCAGGTCGGTTTTCGGTATCTCTTTTATAAGGTCTCTGGTTATTTCCATCTTTTTGCCTCTCTGTTGTTCAGCGAATGATACAAAGGGAGAGGCTGTCAGACCAGCATTACCTTATCAGGGTTCTCAGGGTTAACCTTAACATTGATGGTAGAACTCTGCGAGAAGCGCGCAAGGACAGTCAAAGGAATGACCTGCTTGTGGATTACTTCCTGCTGCCTGTGCACCGGAGAATTCACAAGCAGTCTGAACCTTAGCCGGGGCTGGTTGTTTATGCAGGTGCCGGTCCCGAAAACCTCAAGTATCTCGGCGCTCGCGTCATACCAGGTCCGTTCTATCTCTTCCAGGTGCCTGTTCTAGAGGGTTGCCCGAAGAAGAACTCCCCCTGTTGAGAACAAGAACATGGAAGCCATTCCCCGGAAGAAATAGCCCAATGGGAATCCGTCATCGGTCTTTGCATCATCAGGAACCAGGAAACCGGCAATGATGAACCCGAGAACGATCAGTCCGAATATTCGGATCAGACTCCAGTTGATAACAGAACGCATATCCTGCCCCTTCATATTGACCGCTCTCTTTCATCAGCCGGGGCAATTGCCAGAGAGACCATCAGGGAGAAGGTTAATACTTTTTTAACAGAAAAGATGCAGATTACAGTTGAGAGAGGGAAGAAACCCTTAGGGGGCCCGGGAAAACCGGGCTCCTGTCAACCGAGGAGTTTTCTCAGGGCGGCGGTTATCCTTCCTGTTGTGACCACAGTACACGAAAGGCCTTAAACGGCATTAACTTCATGCGGATCGATGCTCCTGATCCTGTACAGGAAGACCGCACCTGTCACATCCCGTGGTTCCGGAATGGATACTCTGAATTCTCCGACAGAGAAAACATTGATACCATGGATTCAAACAGCATGGAACCGGATTACCATGGACTACAGAGAGTCAGAAAGCGTTGTTCCTGATGACGAAACTGCACTGGCAGCGACCTCCTCCCACACAGGTTAAGCTGCGATTCTTGAACAAATACTGAAAAAAGAAATTCTTGTACCCTGATATGATGGTCGGCAGAAAAACAGCAGAGCATATTCTTTCCATGATGAAAAAGAAAGGCATACCGGAGGAAAAGCTTAAAAACAGTTTACTCACCTGCAGGAATACCTGTAGGAAGCAATGCGCCTGCTGAAAAAGCTGTAAGTATAACTGTGGAAACAATTGCGGTAATCAACGGAAAGATGTAAGGTCAGGCTCCTGTCATGGGAATGCCAAACCTCTTTGCGAAAAGAAACACAAGGTTTCGAAAACCGTCACGCCAGAGATTGAGCTTTGCCTTTCCCATACGGTCCGAATAACTGAAGGGAACCCCTGTCTCCCTGGCTTTAATATTTCTGTTAATCCAGACCTCGATCTTGAGTTCTTCTGAAAGGGGCATACCGTCACTTGTAAGGTTAACATGGTCGAGAACACTTCTTCTGAAAACCCACATACCGGACTGACTGTCAAGAATTTTTCTCCAGAAGAGCAGCATGGTCACTAAAGTGAGTATAAAATTACCTGAAAACCTCATTACATTATTCAGGGAATGTGAATGATCGTCAGGGATCCGCCTGGCTGATATGAAATCCAGATTCTCTTCTGTGAGACAGTCAAGGAGTTCAGGGATACGGTCTACAGGGTATGTACCGTCTGCGTCAGCTGTGCAGACCAGATCGGTATCCACCGCCGCGAAACCTGCCTTGTACGCGCTGCCGTAACCTTTAACCGGCTGGTCAACCACGATACAGCCGTACTGTTCCGCAACCTCCGCAGTACGGTCAGTGGAGCAGTTGTTCACAACAAACACTTTGTCTACTGTATCAGGTACTGCTTCCAGTACTGCAGGAAGCCCCTGTTCTTCATTATGAGCAGGTATGACAAGCCCGACTGTCATGGTTCCGTGCATGAGTCCTCCAGCAGTTTTTCAGAAACTAAATGAGTATCGGCTGAGGGTCAAGAAGAGACGAAGAGATAAGCGGTTCCCCTTTTCACCATTCTATGGTAAAATTGAGAAGTTTAACAATATGACCACTCTCTTCCAGAACAGCTCCAAGGTAAAGAACCCCCAGTGGAGGAACAAGATTGGTTCCAGCCCCACCCGGTCTGGAAGGATAGACCAGTGTTATTCTCAACGGGGAACCACTCTGTAGATATTGATACTGCTCGGTCCATAGTTCCATGATGGAGAATCCAGCCTGACAAGCTCAGAACCTTCAGGAATCAGCTCTCTGGTAATATCCAGGTCTTCTTCTCCATTGATTGAAGACTCGGTTACCATAGTGTATTCGATCCCCTCCTCAAGCTTGCCCCCTTCAATAATGTTTCTAACAGGGACCTGGCTATCCAATACTCCACATTCAGGTGAAGTAAAGTATAAATCACAGAGATCAGGCACAAGAACTGTATCTTCCAGGGATGCTGCAAACCGACAGGCTTCCCCATAGTCCCTCATCACTTCTGCCCAGGCAAGGGATGTATCCGGCTGCCACGGATAGTGAATAGCTCTGTTGGCAGAGGCAGTTGAAATGATGAATACTGAACTCAGTACAGCTGCCGCATTCCTTCCCAGATATCTCCGCATCATTACCAGAACTGAAACAAGAACCGCCGGATATACAGAAAGCAGATACCTGAAAAGATTAAGTGCCGAATCAGGAGAGACCAGAACAATAAGCACATGGAAAGCTACTATCAGAGCTGGAAAGAGAATGAATACCCAGGTAAGCTTCGTGTTGTAAAGCCTTTCTCTTATCAGGTGCAGAATCACCACACAAAAAGCAAGGGCAACGAAAAGCAGCCTTTCAGGTGGCCCCAGCAGTGCAGGAAAAAGCAGAACAAGCATCATGGGAACAGACCAGGTATCTTTGCTTCTGCCCTTTACCATTCCTGCAAGAGCCGCTGTAACCGCCAGCCACCTGAAATCCTCTGCAAGAAGGTGCGCCGAGAAAAACCTCAGCCTCTCCCGGAACCATCCCTGTACAAGTTCAGAACCCTGACCCATATAGGTGGGAAAGAAAAAGTACCCGTTCACTGCAAGATTGATCAGTCCAGTAACAACCACAACAAGCCCGGGAGCCAGGAAAAGAAGAAGCCGCCTGGGCTTTCTGAATCCTGTTTCAGTAATCTCGGCAAAGAAGTACGAAGCTGCAAGAAAAATGGCCTGTTCACGAAAAACGACTCCAAGGGCGCACAGCACAGCAGCAGAGGTGTATCTGCCTCTGGTATAGAAATAGATTGACCAGACCACAGCAGCCACAACAGCACTCTCAGGCATTGGACGCATTGATTGTATAAGGAACAGAGGACTTGCCAGAAGAGCCAGAGTGCAGAACCAGCCTGTAAGACGGTCTGACAGCTGACTTCCCAGCCTGTACATACCCCACAGGGAAAAGAAGGTAAAAACTGCAGGAAGAAACCTCGCAACTGCTGAAGTGTGCCCTAAAACCCCTGCAAGAAGAGCCCACAGCCAGAAAAAGAATGTGGGATGACCCATGGCTTGTTCCCCTCTTCCTTGACCTGCAGGCAGAGGGCTGAAGGAATTTTCTGATATCCATCTGACAGTCTTCAGACCGTAGCCCAGTGTATCTCCGAAAAGGGGCACAGAGAGAAAATACACAAACAAAAGCACTGTTGCTGACAGGCAGAAGAGAATTATACCGGCCTCTTTCCTCAAAATTACTCCTTTACTTTTTTCCAGGCTGCGGCGAAAATACCGTCAATTCCTGATTCAGGGGGAAAGAATGAGAGATTCCCATCTGTATCGGTAAGCTCTTTCGGAGCAGGGAAGGGTAACTTTTCAAATGCTGACTGATTCTCATGGAAGTACCTGAGATTCTCCTGATTCTCTTCAGCATCTATGCTGCATGTGGAGTATACAAGCACTCCGCCTGGCTTCACTGCACGGGAAGTGGCTGTAAGCATTTCACGCTGAACAGCAACCAGATCAAAGAGCAGTTTCGGTGACCATTTCCATCTTGCATCTGCTCTTCTCCTGTACACTCCTGTATTGGTGCATGGAGCATCTACGATAACCTTGTCAAACCTGCATGCAAAAGGCAGCCTGCCGAAATCCGCAGCAGCGGCCATTGAGTTTTTCCACTTCAGGCGAACCCTGTTTTCGTTCCATCTCGCCAGCCTGTCAGGTTTCAGATCTATGGAAAACACCATTCCGTTTCTGTCTAGATGAGCGGTTTTTCCACCTGGAGCAGCACCTATCTCAAGAACCTGCTTCCCGGGAAGTTCAGCCATACCCTCTGCTGCAATTGCCGCTGCTTCATCCTGAATGTAGAAACCTTTCTCCGGCTCAACACTGCCGTCTCTCTTCAGTATGCGGTAGCTACTGAGATATCTCCCCGGTGAAGAACCGGCAGGAAGTACTCCAAAGGCGTAACCTCCAAGATCAGGAACAGAATTGTTCCATTGAAGCAGCTTCTCAGTTCTCTCCGCCCCGAAAAGCCTTATCCATCTTTCAGTGAGTTTCTCAGGGTGGGAATAGCGAATATGAAGGGGAAGGTCTTTCTTATCGGTGTGTGAAGCCAGTTTTCTGAGAACTGCGTTCACAAATCCTCTGCTTCTGTGCTTCTCATGGGCTTCTACAGTTGCAGATACAGCAGCGTGGGCTGGCGTTTTCAGAATAAGCAGCTGAACTGCCCCGATTCTGAGACTTCTGACAACATCCTGATCCAGTTTTTCAACAGGCCTGGAAGAGTAGATATCTATCACATGATCAAGATACTTCTTCCAGACTGTGACCTCTCTGCAGAGCCGCTGCGCAAAAGCCCGATCTGACCACGAAAGGGGAAGCCTTTGCCTGCTCCCCCTGAGAAGAAGGCATGCCTGCTTTCTTGACTGAAATCCCTTACTGGATATTTTCCACTCGCTCCAGTTCAGGGAAGTACTTCTTAAGACTTTTCTCAACGCCGAACTGAAGGGTCATGGTTGAAAAGGCGCAGCCTGCGCAGGAGCCCTGAAGCCGCACCTGAACAACCTTGTCCTTAAGCGCCACAAACTCTATGTCGCCGCCATCAGCCTGAAGCATCGGGCGAACCTCTTCCAGTTTAAGTTTTACATTCTCTTCGTTGAGAACAAGAGTCTCAGACATTTTGTATTCCTTTCCTTTGTCAGCCTGTCTGAACCTGTGCCAGAACCAGTGCCACAACTGTCATAAGCTTGATGAGGATGTTCAGAGCAGGGCCGCTGGTGTCCTTGAAGGGATCACCTACAGTATCACCTATCACTGCAGCATCATGGGAAGGGGAACCCTTTCCTCCCATGTTGCCTTCCTCAATGTACTTCTTCGCGTTATCCCAGGCTCCGCCGCTGTTGGACATGAAGACAGCCAGCAGAACACCGGTTACTATTGAGCCGGCCAGAAGACCGCCCAGAGTCTCAGTGCCGTTGGACCCGAACCCGAAGTAAACCGCCACAGGAACCGTTACCGCCATAATTCCCGGAAGAATCATTTCACGGAGCGCCCCTCTTGTGGAAATATCAACACATTTCTCAGTATCAGGTTCCGCATTACCTTCCATGAGTCCCTTGATGTTCCTGAACTGCCAGCGAACCTCTTTCACCATTTTCATTGCTGTCTTGCCCACAGCTCTCAAAGTGACTGAAGCGAAGATGAAAGGAAGCAGACCACCGATAAGAAGACCTGTTACCACCTGAGGTTTCAGTATGTCTATTGCCTCAAGGCCGGTAACTTCAGCGTAAGCAGAGAAAAGAGCAAGCGCTGTAAGGGCAGCGGAACCTATGGCAAAGCCCTTGCCCATTGCTGCAGTGGTGTTACCCAGAGCATCCAGCTTGTCTGTCCTTTCTCTGACTTCCCCTGGAAGACCGGACATCTCGGCAATTCCGCCGGCATTGTCTGCAACAGGGCCATATGCGTCAACAGACATTGTGAAGCCCACATTCATCAGCATACCCAGTGCAGCCAGTGCAATGCCGTAAAGACCTGCAAAGTGATAGCTTACAAGTATAGCGGCACAGATGAGAATAATTGGAGCCGCAGCAGACTCCATTCCAACTGCTATACCCTCTATGATTGTTGTTGCAGGGCCAGTTCCAGTGGATTGTGCAATCTTTCTTACCGGCCTGCTGCTGGTGTAGTACTCTGTGATGATACCGATGGCGGTACCTGCAACCACTCCTGCAGTTATCGCCCAGAAAACGCCTGTGGAAACTCCCAGAATATTAACAATCCACAGAGCTGAAAGAACAGCAAGCCCTGCGCTGACAAAAGTGCCGTTTCGGAGCACAAGATCAGGGGCGCCTTTTCTGAAGAGTTTCACATAGAGAGCCCCTGCAAGGCTTGCCAGTGTTCCAAGTGCGGCAAGAACCAGAGGAAGCCCTATAAGAGTTGTTCTGCCCAGGTGTTCAGCTTCACCTGAGAATATGCTGCTTATGGCTGGAATATCCATTCCAAAGGCCAGTACCATTGCAGCAATAATGCAGCCTGCAAAGGATTCGAACAGGTCGGCTCCCATTCCTGCCACATCCCCTACATTATCGCCTACATTGTCTGCGATAACTGCAGGGTTTCTGGGATCATCCTCAGGAATGCCTGCCTCAACCTTGCCCACAAGGTCTGCTCCTACATCGGCGCTCTTTGTAAATATTCCTCCGCCGACTCTGGCAAAGAGGGCTATGCTGCTTGCACCCATTCCAAAACCGGCAACACTCTCAAGAGTGATGGTTTCCATTCCCAGAAATCTTTCAAGGAATGTACGAACGGTTTCAACTTCGTGAAAAACAAGGTAAAACGCGGAGACTCCGAGAACACCAAGAGAAGCAACGGCAAAACCCATTACACTTCCGCTTCCGAATGCTGCTGAAAGTGCTTCAGATAGACTTTTTCTAGCTGCATTGGTGGTTCTTACATTGCCTGCGGTAGCCGCATTCATACCTGCAAATCCGGCGAGCATGCTGCAGAGAGCACCTGCTATGAATGAAAGGGCTGTAGCACGGTTTACACCAAAGAACAGCAGGACCGCAACCAGAATAACGAAGAGAGAGAGTATTCTGTACTGAGTTTTCAGATAGGTCATCGCGCCGGCATGAATCTGAGCTGCCAGCTTCTTCATGGTATCGGTTCCTTCAGGCATCTTCTTTACAGAGCCATAGATCAGCAGGGCTGCAATACCTGTGCCCGCGGCCACAACCGGAGCAAAGTAAACGAACAGTAAATTGAAATCCAAAACACCCTCCATGATTTGTTGCTTGTACTTCTATAAAGCTGAAGGCTTTTATTGCCTAATTATGCCGGCGGGTCAACCCTTCCAGTGCAACTCTTGACAGGCTGTGACCGGAATCCCTCTCAAGAGCAGCGGTCCACCATCTCTCAGCTGCTTCCATATCTGACCTGCCTGCAGCTATGATCCCCAGATTGTAAAGGGCATCTGTGCCGTTCAGATCTATTCCGTCAGTTCTGTTCATTGCAGTTTCAAGGGCTTTCAGAAAAAGAATTTCACTCTCTTCTGACCTTCCCGTACGGTAATGGGCAATACCGTCATGAAACGCCATGTTAACCCCTCCGGTTTTTACAGTGTAACCTGTATGGAAGGCAATCACCAGAGCTGCAATCAGCCCTGGAATCGCCAATGCCATTGACCTGGCAGGAGTTCTCAGAACCCTCGGGACTGTTACTATAACAATAAAAGGCAGCAAAGGCAGAACAAATCGGGCAGTAACAAAGAAGGGCAGTATTCCTGCAGCAAGGGTAAGAGCCCACAGCAGACCTTCCTTCTCTCCCCTGCGGAAACCGCCTGCTGCCAAAGCCCCTGGAACAGCCATCCATATAATCAGACCTGCTACCGGTATAGCAGGAGAGCCTGCAAGAAAACCAAGAACAGCTGAATAGCCGGTAAAGTAATACACATCGTAATTACTGGGAATCGCAACCGGTGAAACAATGAGCAGCATCTTCTTGAGGATAAGAACTTCTGATTCAGAAAGATGCTCCATGATGTACCTCAGGGTTCTGCGTGTCCAGAAGGCAGAAACAGCTGACGGCAAAGCCTCCTCTGAAAAGTCTGCGATACTGGCAGCAAATACATTATCTGTATAAGGAAGGCTATCCACAGGAAGAGGCTCATTGGCAGTTTCAGGAGCAAAAGCTGTATAGCCGTCTGCTTCAGGACCGCTTCCTATGTAGAGATTTATTCCTCCCTGGCTTGAAATGAGTGTTCCGAAATCTCCATGAAAAAAGTTAATCATCCAGACTGATGCAACTGGAACCAGAAAAAGCCATGCGCTCTTCAGCAGCTTCTTTCTGAATAAAAACAGAGAGACTGGAAAGAGAAGAATTGCTGAAGGTCTTGCCACAGCTGCTGCCCCTAAAACAAGCCAGGCCCATCGGGAAGGTGAATTCCTGTTAAACAGGTAAAACGATAAAACAAGAAGGAAGATATAAAGTGGTGTAATGAGCAGCGTGGAGCTGTAAAAGAGAAAAACTCCGTTAAGAGCTGTAACAGCAGCTGCTGCAAATGAAGCAGTTCTTCCTGCCGTTTCAAACACTGTTCGCTGAACAAGGTGAACTGCACCTGCGCTGAGAAGGAAACTCAGCAGAACTCCAGCCACAACCGAGGGGCCCGTCAAAGCAAAGACCGATGCGAGAACCATTGGATAGAGAGGAGCCCTGAAGTAAGGGGCATAGATGAATAAATCGCCTCTGGAAACAGCTTCAGCCCATTGAAAATGCCATGAGGCATCTATTACCGGATATTTTCCAAGAGGAGAGGAGAGCACCGGCACTGCGACACCTGCCCACAGAAGAGCAAAAAGCACCAGAACCGCTGCTGAATCCCTTAACGACAGTGTCATACCTCCGTTAACGGGCCCGGACTTTTCTTCTTCTCCTGCGCCGAAAACCCTGTGAGCTTCCCCCATGAAACAATCAGGAAAGCCTTTCAATTATGGAGGTAGATGAGTGCCCCTGAAGAATCGGCACTATCTCAACTCTTCCGCCGTTTTCCAGAACGGTATCCGCGCCGACAACTGTTTCAACTGTGTAGTCGCCGCCTTTTACCAGAATGTCAGGCAGAATAAGAGAAATCAGTTCTGCGGGAGTGTCCTCGGAAAAAGGAACTATACAATCCACGAATCTGATACAGGACAGAACAGCTGCTCTGCTCTTAAGCTGCTGCACCGGCCTTGAAGGGCCTTTGAGCCTTTTTACAGAATCGTCGGTGTTAAGACCGACAACCAGAATATCTCCCATTGAGGCAGCCTGCTCAAGTATGGTCATGTGCCCTGGATGAAGCAGATCGAAACAGCCGTTGGTAAAAACCACACTGTGCCGGCAGGTTCGTTTTTCCTGAAGAAATAGAGCTGCTTCCTTCAGGGAAAGAACAGGAGCCCTTAAAGAACTACTCAAATCTGCCGGCCTCCCTTGCGATATCTTCTGCCTTGACAGCATAGACACCAGGTTCAGCACAGACAGCAGCTGCTGCAAGATTTGCCAGCCTTGCAGAATCATGCAGATTCATTCCGCAGGAAAGCCCAAGTCCCATAACAGCTATCACAGAATCTCCTGCACCTGAAACATCAAAGACATGTCTTGCAACTGTGGGAATATGACAGGGTTCCGAACCGTCCTCCTGTACCAGAACAGAACCGCCTGAGCCCAGGGTAATGAGAACTGCCTTAGCCTGAAGTTTATTCATCACAGCACCGGCGGCTTCAGCGGCAGTTTCCGGGTCGGCAATGCGTATTCCCAGCGCTCTTCCTGCCTCATGCCTGTTGGGTTTGAAAAGACTGGCTCCTCTGTATTTCCAGAAGTTCTCTATTTTGGGATCAACTGCAACTGGAATATCGCTCTTCGCAGCAGATTTCATAACAAAACTGATGGTCTCCAGGGAAAGAACACCCTTGTTGTAGTCCTCAAGAATCACCGAATCGGAGCTCCTCACTGCGCCAGCGAGTTTAGCAGTCAGTTCAGTGGCTGCTTTTTCTCCAAGAGGAGAAGTTCGTTCCCTGTCCACTCTCATCAGCTGCTGATTACGGCTCATGATTCTGGTTTTAACTGTAGTCGGTCTTTCTGTATCCGTAACCACAGCAGAAACATCCACTCCGGCAGCCTGAAGCAGATTAATCAGTCTTCTGCCGTTGCTGTCGTCTCCTACTGCTCCTGCCATAACAGGAATTCCGCCGAGAGAAACCACATTAAGGGCCACATTGGCAGCTCCACCTGGTATCCACCGTTCTGAGTTTTCCCCAAGAGAGACAACAGGCACAGGAGCTTCAGGTGAGATTCGTGACACCTTTCCTTCCAGATAGTGATCCAGAACCAGATCACCTGCAACCAGTATTTTTCTGTCTTCAAACATCCTTATCAGCTGAGAGGTATCAGTATCCGGAATCAACTCCTGCTCCTTTACCCTTTAAGTAATCCGTCTGCTGAAATATAGACCTGTAAACACAAACGGGTAAGGCTGACTGCAGAGTTGTTCCTGAAGGATCAAGAGCCCATATTCACAGATATTCTACAACGGTGAAAGGAAAAGATGAAACAGAAACCAAGAATAAACATCAAGCCGGAGGACATTGACGGAACCTACAGCAACCTTGTGATGGTTGCTTTTTCAAGGGCTGAGTTCGTTCTGGACTTTGCCAGAATCATGCCTGGAGGCGCTGCAGCCAATCTGAAGTCCAGAGTTATCCTCTCTCCGCATGCAGCAAAGGCTTTCGCCGGTCAGCTGGCAAAGCAGGTTCAGACCTATGAAGAGAAGAACGGAGCCCTCTCTGAAAACAGAGATCAGAATGCTATAGGCTTTATCACTCCAGGCAATGAGAACTGAACTGAACCCGGTTGAGGGAGCAGGCAGAATTGTACTTGCGGTGATTCTGGGGCTGCTGATATGGATTTCAGCAATTGACGAGAAAGTCTTTCCTGTTGAATACAGAATACCGCTGGAAGTGGATGTGCCAGGCAACTACGCGGCACTCAGTGTTTCTGCAGACACAGTAGCCCTCAGGTACACTGGAAGCGGCTGGGATATGCTCAGATTTCAGCTGGGCAGAAGCCATGAAGACCTGAGAAGAGATTTCGTACCTGCAGAAGGAAGTGAGATGCCTCTGGACAGCAATCTGGAATTATCTGTTCCGGCTCTTCAGCCTGATGGCCAGGTTCAGCTTTCTCAGGTGGTACCTGGAGCAATTTTCATAAAGGTAGACACGGTTATCACAAAAATGATACCTGTTGCGCCTGTGTTCAGCGACGGCATTCCTGCAAGATATCGATTCCATCGCGTCAATCCGGAAATGATTACTGTTGAGGGACCTGCGTCTATTGTGAATTTGATGGACAGCCTGAGAACAGACAGTGTATTCCCAGGTTCAGAACCGGTAATTGCATCCCTTGCCTTAACTGTGGAAAAGGTTGCATACTCGGACGATTCTGTTACAGTATCGGTCTTCAATCCTTCGCTCCCGACACGAAGCAGAATATTCAGTACAGTGGCTTATTGACACCGAGAGCAGGTCAGTCGTAAATTACGATGACAGCAATTGGGGAAAAGTGACAACAAAAAATATACCTTTCGGAGGGTTTTAAATGGGTTCAAAGGTTCTAGTGAGAGTACTGATTGTACTCCTTGCCGCATTACTCATCTTCAGGATTCACCAGCGGGTAGAAATGTACAGAGTTCCTCGCGAGAACTGCCGACTTCAGATACTTGCTCTTGCAGAAGCCAACATTGATCATATGTACCAGTATCAGGGGGTTCCGGCACCTACTCTTGACTCGCTTCTTGCATACAGCAATCTAGCCGACACAATTGCAACCTGTCCCTCACTGTTTGCCGCAGGTTTTCCGGATTCAATGTACCATTACGATCCCAAGCTGGCTCTTGGAACCCAGTTTGCCATTTCCTGCCCAAACCACGACAGGCATGGCGGGGCAGTGGGAGGTCTTGTGGATAAGGATTATCCCGACTCTCTCTTCAGCGAGGCAGACTGGATGGAAACCTTCCAGCGAATTCCTTTCCCTGAGTATGCCGAGAACAAGCGGGTAGAGGTATCGCGCTCTGCTCTTATCAGAGTCAGCGAGGAACAGGCATCTTATCTGGCAAACAGGTATCCTGCTGTAATCAAACCTTCAGATGTGGAGAATCTTGAGATCAATGTGTTTGAGCTCTCCGACCCTCTTGGTGGCGAATATGTCTTTGAGATTGTTGAAGATACCCTTCTTACTTTCTGGGAGAATCCAAATAGAAGAGGCCGCAGCAGAGGCGACTCAATTAATGTTCAGACATGGAAGTTCATAGCCTACACAACTTCTGATCCTGATACATCAAGGGTTATCGTCTCATTTGAAGAACCGCTTCTCTTCCCCAGCAGAACAGACGGCGCTCTTCCAGGAGATGCAGACAACATTCAGGTTACGAGACTCTGGGATCGTACAGAACTGGGTTATGTAAAAACTGAACTCAGAGAGGTGGATCTCGTGGATGCTCCTCAGTGGGAAATGCTTAACCAGTATTACGCAGTAACCGAAGAGACAGAAGAATAGCAGAGAGCCGATATCATTCCCCGGAAGAGGAACCAATACCCTCTTCCGGGGTATTTTTTTGTATATTCCGCGAAACTATTCCCATTATAAGAACAGCCTGCAGGGAGGTGCCAATATGAAATCATTCGAGGAAGTTGAGAAACTGGCAGCAGAAAGCGGCAACCAGTACCAGCTGGCGCTGGCTATGTCACGCCGGGTTCGAGCCCTCAAAGACGGGGCTCCGTGCCTTGTGCCGGAGATAAAGGACAGTGCACAAAACGCTGTTAAGGCTGCTATGGCGGAATTCGCCCAGGGGCTTATATCGTATGAACTTGAAACAAATGATCAGAAGGAAACACAGGGGGGTAAATAAAAAATGCTGCGAAAGCTACTGCTGATTCTTCCGATAATTACTGCTGTTGTTGCAGGATGTGGAACGCGTCCTCTTGCAGCTGATGAAGCTGCCAGAGTTGGCGAACTCACCATTTCAATGGAAGACATTGATAACGAACTCCAGAGAATACCTCCATACCAGAGAACACCCTTTGAAAGCCTGCAGGGAAAAAGAACTCTGCTTAATCACATAATTGAGAGAGAGCTGCTTCTTCTTGCAGCACAGGATGCAGGGCTTGCAGAGGACTCAACTGTACTGGCAATGACAGGAGACCTGGAAAAACAGCTGGAAGACATCAGAACAAGGGCTATGAGCCAGGTCTACTATCAGACCAGAATCATTGACACAATGACAGTTCCTGATTCCCTGGTTGAAGACTATTATCAGAGAAACATAGAGATCTACCACAATGAACCTACTGCGCTTGTATCCCATATACTTGTCAGCAACAGCGAGAAACTCGCAGAAGCTCAGGCCATGCTGGATGACGGTGTGCCTTTTGATTCTGTCGCCGTTCTTCTCAGTGAACACGCAGCAACTGCTCCCCAGGGCGGCAGCATGGGCTGGACAGGCATTGATCTTGACATTCCTTTTGTAGGCGAAGATCAGGAACTCCTTCAGCTCCTTCTTTCAACTGAACCTGGAACAGTTCTTCCGCCGTACGAAACCAATCTGGGAACCCATATCTTCCTTGTCAGAGAACAGAGACCTGAATCATGGGACCCTGTTGAAGAGGTACGCCCCGGTATTGAGGATATGCTGAAGCCGGCCCTTGTCAACGATTACTTCCGCAACGAGTTCATTCCTGAACTGCACATCAGATACAATGTAACTGTAAATGAAGAGCCTGTTGAAGGTGTGTATGCAGTAGTGGGTGAAACAGAGATAACAGAAGAGGACATCACTGCTGAACTTGAGGCTATACCTCCCTATCAGAGATCCACATATGAGACTCCTGAAGGCAAGAAAATCATCGCCGATACCATGGTGGAAAGGGAGCTGATGCGTCTTGTCGCCCTTGAAGAAGGCCTTGAAAACGACAGTACTGTGGTTGCCCAGGTGGAACAGGCTGAAAAGCAGATCGAAGAAACAATGAATGGCGCCATGATCCAGGCTTACTACCAGCAGTATGTGGTGGAAGCGGTTACTGTACCTGAAGAACAGGTAACTGCCTACTATGAGGAGCATACCGGTGATATATACAGACAGGATCCTCAGGTTCGCATATCTGCAATAGTCACAGAATCCGAAGAGGAAATGGCCCTTGTAAACCAGGCCCTTGAAAACCAGAGTTTCGGAGAGACTGCCATTGCAATGTCTGTTCACGAACCTACCGCAGAAGTTGAAGGAGACCTTGGCTGGATTCCTATGAATGCGCCAGTTCCTTACATTACAGGTGATTATCACTTCACAGCCGATATTCACACTGCAGACATAGGCACTCTTTTCGGGCCGGTGGAAACAAACCTTGGCTATACACTTATCAAGGTAACTGACAGACTTGAAGAAGGCGTCAAGCCCCTTGAAGATGTAAGAGAATCAATTGAGGCTTCACTGAGACCTTCAGTGGTCAACGAGTATCTTTACGAAACAGTTTTCCCCTCCCTCAGAGAAACCTATGAGGTAGAGATAAACGAAGATGCTTTCCTTCCCTCTGAAGCAATAGGCGCCGACAGTCTTATGTCCCTTGCTCAGGAAATAATGGGCACTGATCCTGTCACTGCTGTTACATACTTCAGGCTTTTCCTGGAGAGGTATCCTGAAAATGAGAGGTGCGATCAGGCTCAGTTCCTTATCGGCTTCACATTCAGTGAACAGCTTAAGGATTATGACGCTGCAAGGGAGGCATTCAGTCTCCTTGTGGAAAACTATCCTGAGTCGGAACTGGCAGATGACGCAGAGTGGATGATTGAGAACATGGAGATTCCCATTGAGGAGTTCATTCCTGCAGATGTTGAAACTCCTCTGGAAGAACCTGCTTCAGAGTAGCAGCATATAATATTCGGGTAGGGCGCCCGACCGGGCGCCCTATTGCGTTTGGCCCCATTCTTACCAGCCACAGTATCCAAGGTCTGCTGTATCTTGTTACCTGTGGGCATAATACACAGCATTCCCAACCTCTGTATTGAATTTAAGGGACTTCGTGAGTGTTTTCCGGCTCTTAACGAAGTGTGGTAAATTACCGGAGCCTATCCCTAGACCCCAGATCTGGTTTCTGAACTCACTCTGC
>PDSZ01000034.1 GCA_002748705.1 Candidatus Fermentibacterota bacterium | reverse complement strand
GCTCTGGAAAACTAGGAGGACCTTATGATCGGTCAGCTCCTGATCATCGCATGGACACTCTGGACACATGTTCAGGGGTGGACCGATCCCATAGAGGTCATTGATCACTGGGGCAGCTCACTGGTAAAGAAGGTGTGTGTCACCCCAAATGATCATATTCATCAGGCATGGGTTGGTTTCGAGAATTCAGCCAGAGTTGGTTATAACATTGTTTCCCCAAGTGGAGCAATCTTGGTTCCAGATCAGATGATATCAAATGATGCATTCGCAGGATATCCCCAGATGGCCAGTCTTGGGAACGACAGTGTAGTAATCATGTGGCAGGAGAGTTCCTGCTTCTGGTTCCAGGTGCGTGACGGAGACGGCAACATCGTTACACCGACCACCCAGCTGCCTGTTCCACCGTCATCACGGGTCAACTATGACTTTGACTGCGATTCACTGAAGAGGATACATCTCGGCTGTGCTCAACTTGCTTCTACTGATGGTGAGTTCGTTCTGTATACAGTGCATAACATAGACGGGACCTGTCTCTTTCAGGATACCATCCCTGGAGACAGCTACTATGAGCCACGCATCCACATCAACGGCAACAGGGTACACATCAAGTACGAGGCAAATCCACCCTGGCGGACAATGTATGTGCAGTATGACCTTGAAGGGATGTCACTGTCGATCCGGTTATGCTCTTTGAAGTAGATCTGAGTACAGGACACTTTGCATCCATCAGAACGGACAGCAATGGAGATCCTCTGATTCTGATCCGTAAAAGTCCAACAAGCGAACCTCCACTGTTTGCGCTGTTCAAACTGAACAGGGAAACAGGTGATATTCTCATTAACGGCATCACCATCGGGCAGGGTGTTACAGGGTGTGACATAGACAACGACATCCCTGTATTCGAGCCTCTGCCTGGAGGGGAGAGTTTCTACGCAGCATGGCTTCGGGGAAAGCTGTATGTGGACTTCTGCATCTTTGATCAGAACGGTGTGTTCATAGAAGAGCCATATGTGGCTTATGACTACACCGATGAACCGATTCAGCAGCTCCACTACCTTGCGGGCGACACCAACGAGGAAGGGGACATCTTCCTGACCTGGAGTGAGGGAGATACCCTTGTATGGGGTTACTACATTGTGCTGGGATGGCTGGATCATGACTGGGTCAGTGTTGAGGATGAGACTTGGGCAGTTCCATCGTTCACCGGGGAGATCACTCCCTCGGCAAACCCATTCACCAAATCGGTTCAGCTCTTCATTCCTGGGATTGAGAATGGAGAACAGCTCAGGATAATCGATGTGTACGGCAGAAGAGTCAGGGAGCTGACCTCCTCCGAAGAGGTCTTTCTCTGGGACGGAATGAGTTCTGCAGGTGAAGAAGTTCCTTCAGGGAGTTACTTCGCTGTGCTCTGTACCGATACTCGGCAGAGTGTGCTGAAACTTATCAGGCTTTAGCGGTCACTGAGTTATTGCTGTTTCGTCACCTGCTCAGGGTTTGAGCTTGTATTCGGTACCATGGACAACTATCTTCATGTCTGGGAACTTGGCAGCTGTCCTGTGGGTTATGCACCGTGGCCCCAGCCTCAACATGACGCCATGAGAACCGGCGCTCTGGAAAACTAGGAGGACCTTATGATCGGTCAGCTCCTGATCATCGCATGGACACTCTGGACACATGTTCAGGGGTGGACCGATCCCATAGAGGTCATTGATCACTGGGGCAGCTCACTGGTAAAGAAGGTGTGTGTCACCCCAAATGATCATATTCATCAGGCATGGGTTGGTTTCGAGAATTCAGCCAGAGTTGGTTATAACATTGTTTCCCCAAGTGGAGCAATCTTGGTTCCAGATCAGATGATATCAAATGATGCATTCGCAGGATATCCCCAGATGGCCAGTCTTGGGAACGACAGTGTAGTAATCATGTGGCAGGAGAGTTCCTGCTTCTGGTTCCAGGTGCGTGACGGAGACGGCAACATCGTTACACCGACCACCCAGCTGCCTGTTCCACCGTCATCACGGGTCAACTATGACTTTGACTGCGATTCACTGAAGAGGATACATCTCGGCTGTGCTCAACTTGCTTCTACTGATGGTGAGTTCGTTCTGTATACAGTGCATAACATAGACGGGACCTGTCTCTTTCAGGATACCATCCCTGGAGACAGCTACTATGAGCCACGCATCCACATCAACGGCAACAGGGTACACATCAAGTACGAGGCAAATCCACCCTGGCGGACAATGTATGTGCAGTATGACCTTGAAGGGATGTCACTGTCGATCCGGTTATGCTCTTTGAAGTAGATCTGAGTACAGGACACTTTGCATCCATCAGAACGGACAGCAATGGAGATCCTCTGATTCTGATCCGTAAAAGTCCAACAAGCGAACCTCCACTGTTTGCGCTGTTCAAACTGAACAGGGAAACAGGTGATATTCTCATTAACGGCATCACCATCGGGCAGGGTGTTACAGGGTGTGACATAGACAACGACATCCCTGTATTCGAGCCTCTGCCTGGAGGGGAGAGTTTCTACGCAGCATGGCTTCGGGGAAAGCTGTATGTGGACTTCTGCATCTTTGATCAGAACGGTGTGTTCATAGAAGAGCCATATGTGGCTTATGACTACACCGATGAACCGATTCAGCAGCTCCACTACCTTGCGGGCGACACCAACGAGGAAGGGGACATCTTCCTGACCTGGAGTGAGGGAGATACCCTTGTATGGGGTTACTACATTGTGCTGGGATGGCTGGATCATGACTGGGTCAGTGTTGAGGATGAGACTTGGGCAGTTCCATCGTTCACCGGGGAGATCACTCCCTCGGCAAACCCATTCACCAAATCGGTTCAGCTCTTCATTCCTGGGATTGAGAATGGAGAACAGCTCAGGATAATCGATGTGTACGGCAGAAGAGTCAGGGAGCTGACCTCCTCCGAAGAGGTCTTTCTCTGGGACGGAATGAGTTCTGCAGGTGAAGAAGTTCCTTCAGGGAGTTACTTCGCTGTGCTCTGTACCGATACTCGGCAGAGTGTGCTGAAACTTATCAGGCTTTAGCGGTCACTGAGTTATTGCTGTTCCTTCACCGGTTCAGGGTTTTTGAAGTTCTGCCGGTTTTTATCGTGGGCGTTACATCATGTTCCTTGGGTCAACATCAATATCTAGTCTCACAGTCTTTGAGCTGAGTGAGCAAAAAGATTCCCTGATTCGCAGAACCAGTTTTCTGAGAATCAAATGATCAGGAGCAATGATAAGGGCGTTAAACCGCCACCTGTCATTTATGCGAGCCATTGCCGCTTCACTGGGGCCCATAATCCGGCACCGTTCAGGTACTTTTATTCTGCATGAATCTGATGCTGCTCTGGAAACATGGTCTCTGTTCTTGCCGGACCAGATAAGCCTTGCAATTCTGCTGAAAGGGGGAAAACCCAGTTGTTTTCGCTGGTTCAGCTCGTATTGAATGAATCTGTTGTAGTCATGGGAGCAGGCCATTGTGATAACAGGGTTGTCAGGAGTAAGGGTCTGCATGATAACCTCTCCTGACTTGTCACTTCTTCCAGACCGTCCTGCTGCCTGAAGAAGAAGGTTAAAGGTTGTCTCAGCAGCTCTGAAGTCAGGGAGATAGAGGCCCATCTCAGCGCCGATTACAGCAGCCAGTGTTACCTCCGGAAAGTCGTGTCCCTTTGCGACCATCTGGGTTCCCAGAAGCACATCTCCCTCACCTCTGCTGAATTTTTCAATGATTTTCCAGTGGGCGGATTTTCCTCTGGTTGTATCTGCATCCATTCTGATAACCTTCGTTCTGGGAAGCAGCTCATTAAGGGCCTGTTCAACTTTCTGTATGCCGGGTCCCTGCCTTGCGAATTCTTCTCCTGAGCACTGAGGGCATCTGGATGAGGCGCTTTTCCACCTGCCGCAGTGGTGACACTTCAGAATGTTGCCTTTTTTGTGATAAGTAAATGAGATGCCGCATGAAGGGCATTTTTCAACATGACCGCAGGCAAAGCACATCTGCAGCGGAGAAAAGCCTCTTCTGTTAATAAGAACTATGCTCTGTTCCCCTGCCGCGGTTCTTTTTCCGATGGCTGCAAGCAGTTCACTTGAGAGCAGGGGATGCTGCTGTTTTGACGAGTCAACAATAGTTACCTGAGGCAGCGGTCTGCCAGTGGCTCTGTCAGGCAGAGCAATAAGTTCATACCTGCCGGACATGGCGTTGAACATGCTTTCAGCAGAGGGGCTTGCAGAACCCAGAAGAACAGGTATTCCTTCCATCTTTCCTCTCACAACAGCCATGTCTCTGGCGTTGTATCTGGGTATTGAACCCTGCTTGTAGCTACCGTCGTGCTCTTCATCTATTACCATAATGCCCAGGTTAGTCACAGGGGCGAAAACAGCGCTTCTGGGGCCAATGACTATTCTTCTTCTGCCGCTGCGAACCATGTTCCATGTATCAAGCCTCTCCCCTTTGGAGAGACCGCTGTGAAGAACAGCAACCTGGCCGGGGAATCTGGAGCTGAACCGGCTTACCGCAAGTGGTGTGAGGGATATTTCCGGCACAAGAACAATGGCGCCTTTTCCCCTGGCAATACAATCACCTATAAGCTTGAGATACACTTCTGTTTTGCCGCTGCCTGTTACTCCGTGGAGAAGAAAGGCTCCTTCTCCCTTATCTGTAACCAGCTTCACTGCCTTGTTCTGTTCCGTGGTAAGAACAGGTACCGGTTTATTGTCAAGTAGTTTTCCGGAAAGCAGAGGGTCCCTGTTTACCTTTCGACTCTCTTCCCGAATCAAACCTGCCTGTCTGAGCCTTTCCAGAGAGTTTCTGCCGGCACCTGCCATTCTCAGAAGCTCCATTTTCGGAGTTTCTCCTGAGGCGGCGAGACAGGCAAGAATCTCTGCCTGTTTCGGTGCTCTTCTCTGAAGAATAGTTCCTTCTCTGATCAGTTCTTCAGGTTCCGCCAGTGGCACAATAACCGATGTAACTTTTTCAGGAGGCAGCTTCTCAGGTTTCCACCAGCTTTCAGCCAGGCCGGAAGCCTCTTCTTCTGCAAGGATTCGGTCAACTGGAACATCAGGTCCTGCTATACCTGTAAGAACTGCATACTGAATATCCCTGCATCCACAGTACTGCCTCAGCTGCGACTTTTCAGATACCTGCACCATTCTTACCGCTCTGCCCTGCATTCCAGGGGGAAAAGCAGCTGACGCCATGAGACCAGGGGGTTCCATGTAGTAATTCGCCGCCCACTTGATCAGGTCCATGACCTTCGGAGGAAGCAGAGGTGATGAATCAAGCCTTTCAAGCACATTCCGCAGTTTCATTTCTTCAGGTACAGGCGGGTTAACCTTCCACACAACACCGGCAACCCTGCTCTTTCCCAGAGGTACCGCTGCTCTGCATCCAATCAGGTTCCCTCCGGACATGTGATCAGGCAGCATGTATGTGTAGGTATTCCACACAGGTCTTGGCACAGCAACTGCTACAGTTGTTGTCACGGCTTCATGCCCAGTTTCAATGCTCTGTTCCATACTGTCTCACGGGCTTTATCCACTGAAAGGGGAAGAGGCGGAAGTGTAGGAAATTCTCCATGATCAAATATTACTTTTCCTGCGCAGGTAACCTTTGTAACCCTGCCGTCTCCGGGAATCTCCATCAGGTATCGGTTCCTGTCTTCGCAGAGTGCCAGTTCCTGTTCTTCCGTTTCAGAGAGTTCCAGTTCAACGGAATCACTCTCAAAGCCGGAAAAACCCAGAAACTCAGCGGCGAAAGAGCCGGCTATATCCATCCATCTTATTCCCGACGCAATAGCAGGGGATGCTTTAACAGAAGCCAGATCCATTGCCAGTCTCAAATCGCCGTTCAGATCAAGTCGGTTGTTGCAAGAAGCGCCATCACTGCCCAGCATTACCTTGACTCCGCTCTTTATCAAACCGGGAATGTCAGCTATGCCGCTTCCCAGTTTAAGGTTGGTCCATGGGCAGTGTACAACAGCGGTGCCTGTCTTTCTCAGTATTTCCCATTCTCCAGGCTGCAGGTGAACGCAGTGGGCAAGGCAGGTTCTCTCACCTGTGAATCCCATACTGTGAAGTAGATGAATATTGCCTCCTGCCGCGGCTATTCTACTGTTCTGCATCTCCTGAGGGGATTCAGCGGCATGGGTGGTTCTGAGAATACTTCGGTCCTCCAGAGCAAGCCATTGCCAAAGCTCTTTTGAGCAGGAAAGAACAAACCTTGGAGCAAAACCGTATGAAACAAGCCCGCCGCAGAGTTTTCTCACCTTATCAGATTCCTTTTGAAGCCATTCAATGGGCTGAACGATGTAATCAGGCCCCAGGTCCATGAGGGCATTGCATGCAACGGCCCTGATGCCGGACTCTTTAAGTATTGAAACTGTTACATCTGAATGGCGCACACTGCCCATATCCAGCAGACCGGTTGTGCCGGATGATATTATTTCCCTCAGAGAAAGTATCACAGAGACAGCAAGGGTTTCCGGTGTATGCGCCGCTTCAAGAAGCCAGATTCTTTCCTGAAGCCAGGGAATAAGGGTTCTTTTTTCCGCCATTCCACGAAAAAGTGTCTGGCAGAGGTGAATGTGTGCCTGTATGGTGCCGGTTGTTTTCAAAGAAACTCCCCTTTCTGTTTGTGGTTATAATCAAAGAGACACTGATTGTCAGTTCCCTGAAAAAGAGTGAAAGGATAAGCCATGATACAGGCTCTGGTGCTGCTGGCTGCTTCAGGAATACAGCTTCAGCAGACTGAACTTGCCAACGGACTGGATGTGATAGTCAACGAAGATCACTCGTCCAATGTGGTTACTGTATGTATTACTGTGAATACAGGTGCTACCTGCGAGTCTCCTGAAACCAACGGGCTTGCGCATTTTTACGAACACATGTTTTTCAAGGGCAACGGAGCGTTGCCTGACCAGACTGCTTACAACGAAAGAATGCGGGAACTGGGAATAGTTAGAAATGGTATTACCAGTTCAGAAATGGTTCGGTATTTTCTCACAGTTCCCTCACACAGTTTTCATCAGGCAATGGAGTTCATGTTCGACGCCATCACCACTCCTCTATTCGATGAAGAGGAGATAGTAAGGGAACGAAGCGTTATCATGAACGAGTACCAGAGAAACACTTCAAGTCCCTGGTGGAACCTGTGGAAGGCAAAGGAGCAGGTTCTTGCCGTTGATCCGTGGAGGTCTAATTCCATAGGTGTTCCTGAGGTGATAGAGGCTGCTTCCCGTCAGGTGATGATGGACTTTCAGCATACATACTACACTCCTGATAATTCCGCTCTGATAATCTCCGGAGATGTGAATGCAGCAGAGGCAACAGAAGCTGCTGAAGAGATGTTCAGCAGCTGGGAATACGGCGGTCGGTCAGATTACAGCAGCCTTCCTTTGAACATAAGTATTCCCGGGGACACATTGGTTCATGTGTCGGGCCCTCAGGGCATTGCTTCCATAAGCATTGTCTTCAGAGGCCCTTCAATGGTGGATCAGCAGGAATGGACCTATGCTGCAGATGTGTGGGGTCAGTACATGTCTGCCATGACCGGAGAATTTCAGGAGAGGCTGGTTACTGACGGCCCGTTCCTTAATGTTTACGCCAGCTACTACACACAGAGGTTTGAGCCGACCATAACCTTTGGAGGAACCATTCAGGCAGATAAGGCCAGAGAAGGCTATGACCTCCTGCGCGGTGAGATAGAGAGAATGTTTGAAGAGGAGTATTTCACAGAGAGCGGTCTGAACCTTGCTTTGGAGCAGCTGAGAAGGCATCGCCTTTTTGCCTGTGAGTCCGCAGTTGAAATGGCAACTGAAACACTGCCCTTCTGGTGGGTTCAGGGAGACGGGCTTGACTACTATCTGGAGTACCCTGAGAAACTGGCATCTGTCTCACAGGATGATGTAAAGAGCTTTATCAATACCTGGATAGCAGGTCAGCCCTCTGCTGTCTTTGTGGTAACACCTGAAGGGCGGTGGTCTGAATGAGTGCATTACTCTTCCTTCTGATGCTGGTATCTGTACCCGATGGCGTTACAGAATTCGATCTGTCCAACGGAATACATGTAATAACCAGAACCGTGCCAGGCGGTGAGGTGGAAGGTTTCAGCATGTTTCTCATAGGTGGAAGTCGCATGCTTTCCGCTGAAACAAGGGGCATAGAAGCCTTTGCTGTTCAGGCGGCAATGACAGGAAGCGAGAATTATCCTCCTGCCGAATGGCGTGAACTCATGGACATTACCCTTGCTGAGTGGAGTTCCTCTTACAACTATGATCTCTCCAGGTATCATCTGAAATGCCTGTCTGAGGATCTTCCGGTTCTTCTGGAAGGCTTCGCAGACTGCCTTCTCTCTCCCCGTATGGAGCCTTCTGAGGTTGCCAGAGTAAGAGAATCACTTGTAAATGAAGCTGTCACAGAACTTGAAGACCCTGATAATCGGATCTGGCTGGTGGCCAATCAGGGTTTCATGGGTGAGGGGCATCCTTACCTTCTCAGACCGGAAGGTGTTCCGGAAACTCTTTCCCGTTTCACCGCTGAAGACGCTTCAGCCTGGCTCTCTGAGAGAATCGTCAGCGGTAATATTGTTCTTGCCCATGCAGGGCCTGCAAATCCTGAAGCTCTCAGGGAAATACTTGAGAGTTCATTTGGAAGGGTTCCTGAAGGTTCCCAGGAGATTCCTGAAGTGCCTGAGTTCCAGTGGCCAGGCGATACGCTCATACTGGAAAACGATGAAATTCTCACAGCCTACTGCCTTGTCAAGTTCAATGCGCCACCTGCCGGACACAGGGACCAGACAGCATTCTCCACTGCCTGTATGGTTATAGATGAGCTTCTCTGGCAGGTTCTAAGAACAGAGAACGCCATTACCTATGCCACCAACTCAGGCTACTCCTCCAACTACTGCAGAAACTGGGGATACATGTATGCCAGCACTCCTGAGCCTGCCCTTGCTTCTGAACTAATGACAGATGTTTTTCAGCTGGCTCTCTCAGGGGATATTGATCAGGCAATGGTAACCGGAGTTGCAAAAAACAGCGAAACTATTCAGGGTATTCACGGGCAGACTATGGAAAACCAGACATGGCTTCTGGGATCAGGGTATATATCCACCGGTGACTGGCGAACGCCCTATCTCGCCCGGGAAGCTCTGACGAATGTCACTGCAGAAGAGGCTTCCGCTGCTCTGGAAAGATGGGCTGGAAGCGCTTCATGGGGTATCATAGGGGACAGTACCCTTGTTGATTTCAGCCAGCTTGCTCCACTACCCCTGAAAGGAGAGTAACAATTGAAAAAACTGGCAGTTACCGTCATCTTTCTTCTTTTGTCTGCCTGCGGTGCCAGCACCGCAGGAGAGCATCACGGCGAGGAGACCATCAGAGTTCAGGGAATAGTACAGGTTCTTCACTCCGGTTCCAGATCCGAAACTGTTATCATCACCGATGATGCCACTGGCGAGGTGTTTGCCCTTGTGGGTGAAATGGCCTTTGACCTTACTCCCCAGTACGGAATGACAACCTCTGTAAACGGCAGACTCACTGAGGAAGGATACTCTGTAAGGGAAGATTTGAGAAAGATTTATGTAACCGACTACGCTATAACAGACGGTGAGTTCCAATAGGAAGCCAGGTGTCACATCTTGAATGTAAAGATGTGTAAACTTGCTGTCAGTGTTAAGGCAGTGGTTTCATTCAGCTGCAGCTGATTCTTCAATGATGCTTTATGAATAGCCCCTGCAGAGATTGAATTCCAATTGAGACGGTTCGTTGACACAATGGAGACATTCCTGTTAAGGGAACATCAAAAGGGAGGGATCTCAACAGGGTAAGATGTCTTCATCAGCAGCAGTGTTCCAATTATCATGTCTAACACAAAATTGTGAAAACCGCCTATATTCACCTTTCTTCAGCAGTTTTCAGGGGGAGTATTGAACAAATCTCAAAGGCCTGTGAGCAGCAGAAAAATTGACAGAACCAGTCTGCGCAGGCTTTACAGCAGAATACTCAGGCACCGGAAGGCGCTGGCAGGCGGTGTTCTGGCCCTTACAGGGGTAGACGGCCTTCAGCTTCTTATTCCCAGGGTGTTTCAGAATCTGATAGACCGGCTCGCTTCAGGAACAGCCCAGCCTGCTTTTATATGGAGAATGGGAGTCTATGTTGTTCTCATTGCATTGGGAATGGCCTTCTGCAGGTTTTTCTGGAGAGTTTTCATAGTAGGTTCCAGTCACCGTCTGGAAAGGGATCTTCGAGAAGAATTCTATTCACACCTTCAGAAGCTGCCTGCGCAGTATTACGACACAACTAAAGTGGGCGATATCATGGCCCATGCCACCAATGACATAAACGCTGTACGAATGGCTGCAGGAATGGCCACCATAGCTTCTTTTGATGCAGTTTTCATGAGTGCTGCCAGCATTGTGATGCTTCTTCTGATAGATTGGAAACTCACTCTTGTAACAATGATTCCCCTTCCGCTGATCGCCATTCTTGTCATGAAGTTCGGCGGAATGCTCCATGAACGGTTCAAAGCTGTTCAGAAGGCTTTCAGCGGTCTTTCTGAGAAAGCTCAGGAGTCATTCTCCGGTACTCGTGTGGTAAAGGCTTATGGCGATCAGGAGTCTGAGCAGCGTCTCTTTGCAGAAAAGGCCGCCTCCTGTGTTGAACAGAACATCAGGCTCACGAGAATATGGGGTTTCATGCAGCCTCTGGTGGGAAGTCTTGCAATGCTCAGCAGTGCCATACTGCTCATGGCAGGCGGAAGGGCTGTTATCGGAGGTTCAATGTCCCTGGGACAGTATGTGGCTTTTGCAAGCTATCTTGCCATGCTCACCTGGCCTATGATGGCAATCGGCTGGGTGGTCAATCTGCTTCAGCGCGGAGCTGCCAGCATGAGCAGGCTTGACAGAATAATCAACACCGATCCTGCAATCGTTGACGGTCCTTTGAGTTCAACTCCTGAGCCTTCAGTAGAGGTAAGAAACCTTACATTCGCTTATTCAGGCACTGAAACAGAAGTTCTGAAGAATGTTTCTTTCTCCCTGCCTGCTTCCGGTACTCTGGGAGTTGTGGGCAGAACAGGTAGCGGCAAAACCACACTGGTTGAGCTTATAATGAGACTCTACGATCCCCCTCCTGGAACTGTTTTTCTCGGCGGAGAGGATGTGAGAAAGAGAACTCTCTCTTCTGTAAGGGGCCTCTTCGGATATGTTCCCCAGGAAACATTCCTTTTTGCCATGTCCATTGCTGATAACATCTCTTTCGGAGCAGGTGAACTGCCTGAGGAACAGGTAAGGCATCTTGCGTCAATGGCAGAGATAGCTTCTGAGATTGAAGCATTTCCAAAGGGCTTTGATACAATGGTTGGAGAACGGGGTGTTACTCTTTCAGGAGGGCAGAAGCAGCGTATCGCCATTGCCAGAGCGCTTGCTGTTTCACCGCGAATTCTTGTTCTGGATGATTCTCTCAGCGCAGTGGATACAGAAACTGAAGCTTCATTACTTAATAAACTTCGTGGCCGTATTAAAGGCCTTACTTCAATTATCATAGCTCACAGAATAAGCACCGTTCAGAATGCCGACCTGATAATCGTACTGGACAAAGGCAAACTTGTGGAAAAGGGCACCCACAGAGAACTCCTTGAGGCAGATGGTTACTATGCCGAGCTTTACAGAATGCAGCAGCTTGAAGAGGAAGCTGGACGCTCCTGTGAAGGAGGTGAATTTGCCTCCGCAGAATAGTCCTTTCCAAAGTGACAGTATTGAAGGAAAAGGCCTTGATACAGGGCTCATAAGAAGGCTTCTCAAGTATGTGGCTCCCCACAGAAAGCTGGTTTTCCTGGCAATGGTCTTCATGCTGGTAACCTCCGGTGTTGAACTGCTTCTGCCGTGGCTGACCAAACAGGGAATAGACAGGTATCTGGCAAGACTTTACCAGGTTTACGCAGCTGAAACCGCAGAGTGTGATGAACTGATGGCTATGGAGCCTGCCCCAGGTGATTTCATCAGAACTGCAGATGATTCCATTCTGGTTCGCAAGGCTTCACTGGACGGCATGGATCCTGCTTTTGCAGCTGCACTTGAAACCGGCGGTCTTCAAAGGGCTACCTTCTATGTTTTTTCAGCAGATGAGTACAGGGAACAAACAGGTTTCATCTCCGGTGAGCACTGGCTGGTTCCGGAATCTCAAATAAGCAGTATTCCTCCAGAGGCGCTTTTTCAAATCCGTTCGAGTGATGTGAAAGGAATAACCCGTCTTGCTCTTCTCTTTACCGGTCTTCTTGTTGTGAGTCTCTTTGCCGGTTACGGCCATGTAATGACCCTTGTGGTGGCAGGGCAGCGCTCAATGTATGATGTGAGAACTGAGCTGTTCCGTCACATACAGACCCTCAGCCTTAACTTTTTCAGCAGTAATCCGGTGGGCAGGCTTGTAACAAGGGTCTCCAATGATGTTGAGGCTCTCAACGAAATGTTCAGCGCGGTGCTGGTAAACCTTGTTAAAGATCTGCTTCTTGTTCTGGGGACAATCTTGATTCTTGTTCTCATGGACTGGAAGCTTGCTCTCATAGCCCTTGCGGTTCTCCCTGTTTTTGTTGTTGTTTCTGTCTTTTTCCGCATCAAGGCCCGCAAAGCTTACCGCACTGTGAGAAAACGCCTTGCCGAGCTTAACTCATCCATAGCCGAGGATATTTCCGGCGTTAAGGTCGTTCAGATATTCCGTCAGGAGAAAAACAGACGGAAGAAGTACCTTGAGATTAACAACGGCTACTACAGAGCCAGTATGAAGCAGCTTTACATCTTCGGAGTATTCAGACCTGCCATAAATGTAATCTCTCAGTTGGGAACTGCTTTAGTGGTTATCTACGGAGGTCTGGGAACCCTTTCAGGAGCCCTTACCATAGGCGCTCTGGTGGCTTTCATCAGCTATGTGAGACAGATGTTCAGACCTGTCTCCGATATGAGTGAAAAGTACAACATCATGCAGAGTGCAATGGCTTCCAGCGAAAGAATTTTCAGAATCATTGATACTGCGCCGGAGATTGTTGAGAGTCCTGAAGCCCTTCCTCCATGTGTGCTCAGAGGGAGTGTGGAGTTTCAGAATGTCAGCTTTGCCTACGAACCTGATGTTCCGGTTCTCAGGGATGTCTCATTCTCCCTTGAACCTGGCCGCAGCATTGCGCTTGTCGGCCCCACCGGCGCAGGAAAAACATCCATAATAAGCCTTCTAACCAGGTTCTGGGATGTTGACAGCGGCAGAATTCTTCTGGACGGGCAGAACATCAATACCCATTCCATAGAGACTCTCAGAAAAAACATATCCATTGTTCTGCAGGATGCCTTCATTTTCAGCAGGTCAGTCGCAGACAACATAAGACTCAGCTCAAACCTTACTGAAGATCAGATCAGGGAAGCTGCCGATATGGTGCAGGCTACCGGGTTCATTGATGCTCTTCCTGACGGCTTCGACACGGTGATGGCTGAAAGGGGAGCAACCCTCTCAACCGGTCAGAAGCAGCTTATCTGTTTTGCCAGAGCCCTTGCCCATGATCCTGGAATACTTGTTCTTGATGAGGCAACCAGTAATGTGGACCCTGCAACTGAACAGCTGATTCAGAACGCCATAGATACCCTCATGAAGGGGCGAACCAGTATTATCGTAGCCCACAGACTTTCCACTGTTCAGAAGTGTGACGAAATCCTGGTGATAGACGGAGGCCGTATAATGGAACAGGGCTCCCATCAGGAGCTTCTTGCAAAGAGAGGCATCTACTACAATCTATACCTTCTCCAGTGGGGCAACAACGGAGAAGGCTGAGAGGGAAACTGGAACTGAGTTTCAGTCGGGTAACCGTTGCTGACGACCCTTTTGCAAAGGCGTAGAAAGCTGAAGATTCAGCTTGATTCCTGCCCAGGTACGCTGTGAGAATTCGGATGGTTCAGCATCTTCAACGGTCACATTGTCAAAGTAGCAGCTCATGGATACATCGGTGTCTTTACTGAACACACCTGCAGTGAACAGAGCAGCAGCTCCTGAAGCTGAAAGGGTATCCTGGGCAGTTACCATCCACTGACCAGGTTCAGGTGATCCGGTTTCCCAGGCCTTGCCTGAAAAGGTCTCGCCTGAACACTGAAAACAAACTGTATAGGAAACATTTTCCTCAACCTGAAATGGCTGTGAATCCACAAGCTCTATGCTGTTCCAGTACCAGCGGTAGAGAAGGAGTTTCTGCTGGGGAAGTCCGAGAACCAGCATTATGTTGTATTCACCTTCTTCCCTGTACCTGACCATGCATCCGCCGAAAGTGCCCACATCTATCTTCACATCATGTGTTATCACATAGTTTTCAGTACTCATGGTTTCTCCCTGGTCAGCCCTGAAAGAAGTTGCGTCATTTACAGCGCCGCCGCCCCAGAAGTGATACCAGCCATCGCTGACCTGAAAGTTGGATGGCCCTACTTCATGCCATCCCTCTGCATTTCCGTCATTGAAATCATCCTGAAAGATCACTCCGGAACACAAAACTGCCATAATCAATGCTGATAACATGAAAACCTCCCTCACAGGAAACATAACATGGAACACTTCCTGCAGTACCTGTGTATGATAGGCTGGAAAGGAGTTTCAATGAAAAAAAGAATTCCGGTTTTATTTCTGACTCTTCTCATGGCCTGTACAGTGAACTATTATGACCAGTCAACTCATCACTCACCTTCAGCAGGAAAAGTGAACCCGGATACAGTTTATCTGGTTCCTGAGCATCCTTATAGAGTTCCTGTTTCTCCAAGCCCTCATGTTCAGCCTGACACTGTTCGCTCCAGAAGACTGCTGGTTGGAGGAGGTGTGGTGGAGATACAAAGCTGCGGCAGCTGGACCAGATACGAGCTGAGAGGCTGCTCCGCAGAAACAGAGGGAGTTTTTCTGGAGATAAAGCCTGTGGTCACATGCAGAAATATTTCACACGAAGAAACTGAAAAGTCATTTGAACTGATATTCCAATGCACGCTGCAGCCCCATATGGCCCACATAGAACCCTGTTCTGCTCAGGCAACAGCACTGCCGGTAATTACAGGAAGAAAGGTGTTAAGCATCATTGCCGGAAATACTGATTTCCCCTTTCTTGAGGAGGAGGCTTCTCACTACGAAAGTGCCAGGCATGAAGACGGCACATTATCATACACAGCTGTGTATTCCTGCCCTCAGTGGAAGTTAAGGGAGATAATTCTGGCTGAAGAGATAACGGCTCTTTCAGAATCACCGGAATTCAAACTCATGTTCTCAGATAACAGCAGAAGGCTTTTTCAGCAGTTCTATGATATATTCGTTATCCATGACGGAGATGCGCCTGTGCTTCCTGTTACCGGAGCGGAAGATACTCTGTTAAACTGATTAGAAGGGACTTGCTGTGAATACCGCCAGGGTGATGGTTCTCGTTACTGTTTTTCTGATTCTTGCCGTCTCGTGCGGAGATTCACCTTCTGATTATTCCGGCAATCCCGCTCCAAGTGTTTTAACTGTACAGCTTCATGCTGATACTGCTGTTTACACCAGCTGGACCCAGTGCCCGAACCATGACTTCAATGCCTATGTTCTCTGGCGCAGCCAGTCTCCGGGGATTCATGAAGACCCTTCACAGGCCAGGGCTGTAAGAATAGTTTCAAACGATCCGCTGCAGAATACATGGATAGATGAGACTGCCGAGCCAGGCATACATTACTGGTATGCTCTGGAAACCAGGAACGAAGCTCTGCTTTCATCATGGAGCAATGAGGCAGACCTTACTGTTCCTGTGAACGAACCAGGCAATCTTACAGTTGTATTCATTGATCCATCCCACGGAGACTTGTCAGGAGACGCCATTCTGGTGAGAACGCCTTCAGGAAACAACTATCTCATAGACGGCGGCTCATGGACACCGGCCTGGAGCTGCGGCGAAGACAGAATACTGCCGCTTCTGGACAGTCTGGGAATAGATCGTCTTGAGGGAATGGTCGCAACCCATCCCCATTCAGACCATGTAGGCGGGCTGAGTGATGTTCTGGATGCCATGCCTGTGGACAGGGTGTGGGACTGCGCCTGGAAGGGAGAAGCATCAGGCGCTTACGAGTATTTTCTCAACAGTGTTGAGCACTCTGACGCAGAATACATTCCCACATACAGAGACATGATTCTTGACTGGGATCCTGAACTCACAGTAAAGGTGCTCAACCCTGAAAAAGAGCCCTCATCAGGTAATCAGAACAATGCTTCAATAGTCATCAGGGTAACATTCAAGTCTGTCTCGTTTCTATTTACCGGCGACCTTGAAACAGATGGCGGCGAGGATGTAATTCTGAACCTCTACAGCCCTGATGAAATACAGGCAACTGTTCTCAAGGTGGGGCATCATGGATCCTACACCTCAACATCGAATTCCTGGCTCGATGCTGTAGACCCGTCATATGCAGCCATCGAAGTAGGATCAGGCAATCCCTACGGTCATCCGCACTCCGAGGTGATAAACAGGCTTGACAGCCGGAGAATACCTACATTCAGAACAGACCGGGACGGCACCTTCGTATTCACCACAGACGGTTATGATATCGTCACTTACTGATGAAAAGCCTCTTCAGAACCATTCATCTTTCAGGTTTCTTCAGCTGTCAATGAAGCTTCCTGCAATCAACAGCTTTAAGAAGCAGCTGGAAACCCGCCTTTCCATTCTCATGCAGCTTCGCCCTGCCCGGCAACAGGTTTCAACGAAATCTACCTCCATCAGAGGTATAACATGAAACCTTATGTATGGTATCACGGAAGTCCGGAAAAGCTTACCACACTGAAGCCAGGCTCTTATGTAACTCCCTTTGCGGAGCTTGCAAAAGCGTATTCCCACAAGCCTGCTGAACTAAGTTTCGCCTTCACAGAGGATACAGACAAAGACGAAATACTTGTGGAAGTGGAGCAAAACGGCAGGCAGACCGGCTTTCTCTACCAGGTGACCCTTCAGAACCCTGAGGCTGACCTCCGCCCTTCAGTTGAGAAAACCAGCCCTCTTGGCGAAGAGATGGTAACAGTGAAAGAGCAGCAGGTAAAGTGCATTGAGAGCGAAATTCAGCCTGAAAAAACCTATGCTTTCAAAATAGCTATGCGCAGTTTTTGAGGTATACTGAAGGGCGGAATTTTAAGTTTTCCAGAATTATATCCATACTGACAGGTATTTGAATCTGGCTCTGAGCTTTGCTGGTTGAATTGCCGCTAATGTCTTAACTGTTAAGGTATTTTCTCAGAGTTTTGGGATCGCACTGAAGTACTCTTGCTGCCATTGCCCTGTTGCCGTTGCATCTGTTCACTGTTTCTGTCACATGTACTCTGATGGCATCTCTGAGAGTAACTGCTCCGTCGGCTTTATCCCCTTCAATGGCAAGGGTGATATCGCACTTTCTTATCACAGCTTCTTCTGCTGTAATGGCTGCCAGCTTAATCACATTGCGCAGTTCCCTTACATTGCCTGGCCAGCTGTATCCCATGAGTAGCTTTAATGCTCCAGGGCTCAGGGGTTTTTCTGCAAAGTGAGCTGCCAGTGCCTTCAAATCACTGAATCTGTCCCTTAAGGGAGGCAGGTGGAGCCTTACTGCTGAGATTCGGTAGTAGAGGTCTGAGCGAAAAATGCCCTGATTCATAAGTTTCTCAAGAGTTGAATTGGTAGCTGCTATGATTCTCACATCAGTTTTTCTTTCCCTGGTTTCTCCTAATCTGCGGAATGTGCCTGAATCCAGCGCTCTGAGCAGCTTCACCTGCATCAGAAGAGGAAGGTTGCCTATTTCATCCAGAAACAGTGTTCCTCCTGCAGCTTCCTCAAGCAGTCCTGTGCGGGAAGCTGATATGCCTGTGTATGCCCCTGCTGCTGCACCGAACAGCTCGGATTCCATGAGGTTCTCCGGAATTGCTCCGCAGTCCACAGGTACAAATCTTCCGTTTTTTCTTTTGCTCCTGTCATGAATTTCAAGAGCGCAAACCTCTTTACCGGTACCGGTTTCTCCTGTTATGAGAACAGGAATATCTTCAGGTGCAAATCTCTCTATAGCATTTCTTATTCGATTCATCTCTTCTGAATCACCCACTAAACGGCTCAGGCTTTTTTTCGAAGAGTTCGGCTGTAGTTCCGGAGAGGGCAAAGAGGCTATCACTGCAGCAGCGGGAAGCAGAAACTCTGCCGTCAGATTGGATTCATTGCCGGATATGTATAAAGGCCATGTATGTGAGACCTCTTCAGATCCGGAAAACTCTTCTGTTGAGATTCTGTCAAGTTCCAGAATATTTTCCAGTGTTTCAAGCCCTACTGTACCTTCGCAGTAGTCAGCTATCCAGAGAGCTTGTTTTCTGATCAGATCCAGTGAATTCCTAAGAGCAGAGGCTGGATCCTCAGAGTCGTTCCAGGGTGTGATAAAAGTTGAGAGATAGTCTGATTTTATCTCTTCGGACATCTGGCTGAGGATTCCATCACGGGCTTTCTGAAGCCTGTTACGCAAAAGCCTGTCCTCAGGCATCCCATACCTGTCAGCAAGTCTGCAGGCTACGAAAGGCGATGGAAGATCAAGAAGGGCAGAGAGTGAATCCTGTCTTTGATCGTTCAGAATTACCCTTACTATAAGATTTTCTTCCGGGAACTGATCGTAATCAGGCAATCTGCCTTCTGCTGTTTTCTCAACTGATTCACTGTTCAGAAGAAGTTCAATCTCCGCCAGCCATACAAGGTGTTTGTCGCCCAGTATGTGCCCTGTTGACATTGCCTTGTTGAGAAGTTCTATGCCCCGTCTTGAGTTGCCTGCCTGTATGTTGAGCTTTCCTGCGTAAAGCGTGCTCAGACCGCTGTATAGTTCAAGCCCCATTTCTGAGGCCATTTCCTCTGCCTTCAGTGCGTGAGGGAGAGCTTTTTTTCCGCACCCCAGGTAGCAGCCAAGGTTTGCTTTCAGCATGAGAAGCATCTGCTTTCCAAGTTCTCCTCCATTAAGGAGTTTTCTTGCGAGGTTTTCAAAGATTATTGCTGCCTCTGCAATTCTGCCCATACGGATTTCAATATCCAGAAGATCTATTTCTGCAGGCCGTTCCATTGAAACAACATTCTCATCGCTGAGAAGCACAGCAGTCTGAAAATCGCTCTGAGCTTCTTTCCATTTTCCAGTGACTTGAAGGGTTCGTCCTCTGGCCTGAAGACTTTTAATAAGAGATTCCACATCAGAAGTCTGTCGCGAGATTAGAACTGCCTCTTCAGCGTGCTCAAGAGCCTTGTGAATCAGTCCCAGTCTCATCTCCAGGTTGCGCAGAGAACAGAGCAGACCGACCTTTTCGGTTCCTGATGCGTTCTTAAGACCGTTCTCAAGCAGACTGATCCCTGCAGCGGCTTTACCGGAAAGATCGTAAAGATTTGCGAGTTCTGTCAGAAAGGCGCTGCTATTTGCCATTTCAAGAGTTTTAAGCGCCTCACCAATCTCTCCCAGACCTGTGTAAACCCTGGATACCAGAAGCGGATCACTGGAACTGTTAAGGAGTTCAAGAGAGTCGGAGAATCTTCCCATTCCTGCCAGTATCTCAGCTTTCAGGGTAGTACAGTCTGAAGGCACGGAATCCAGAGCTTCTCTGTATCGCCCCAGTCTGAAAAGAGATTCAGCAACCTGCTCTCCGGTGAAAAGATCAGGATTTGCCGCTATCCAGCGCCATCCGCCTTCAAGAAAAAGCGTTTCTCCAGACAGAGACCTTTCCACATTATCTGGAATGGAAGTTTCCGGAATTCTTGCAACGGGCCCATTCTCAGAAGTAACTATCTTGTGGTTTAGAGTCATATCTGCCATTTGCAGCGGCACATCCAGAGCTGTTTCACCTTTTCCTGCAAGTTTCAGTACTTTGCCGGGAACAGTATCGGGAACAGACTGGCCTGTAACTATTATGTGTAGTCCCGGAGGTGAGAGAATATGCAGCTTTCGTATAATTGCTGTGAGATCCGGCTGGTCACTGGAAACTTCAGAGATAACAAGCAGTTTCTCTATACCGCCTTTTGAACCGAAAGTGTTCCTTATAAGCTGTTCCGGTGATGTGGTAACTGTTCCTTCAGCTACACCGGGCAGTGGTCTGCCCTGATCTGTTACAGAATGTCTCAGTACACGGCATGCCCATCCTCTTTCGGCTGCCAGGCATACGGCACTGTTAATCTCCCTGTCTCTAGCCTGCCAGCTGCCTGAAGTAATAAAGGTAAGATCATCGGAAAGGAGGGTTTGTGGCCGAAAAGCAGGCTTGCCGCAGAGAACCCCTGCCTTTTCCGCTGCGGAGCATCGTACTTCATAGTTTTTTGAACACAGCTCTGAAGCTGCCTTTTGCTCTCGAATGTCCTTAAGCCAGCTGCTCTCAAGAGAACATTTTGCTGCTGCAAACAGGTCTGATATTATTCCGGGAATACCTCCTGACACCAGCTCAGGTGCCTGATTTCTGCCTAAGCCCAGGAGTCCGTCACCCCAGAATACAAGCTTAATCAGCCCCTCACAGTCCTTAATAAATGAATGTCTGTCAATTGACAGGTGTGAAAGCCCTGCTGTTTGGAGAGAGGCCAGGGGCTGAATGATTTCCCGCATGTGAATTCCCTGAGCGGGAGAGGATGATCCATTCCAGTCTATTGAGAGGCAAAAACCGCCCTCAGGGAGCGGAGATATCCCATCCGGAACAATGATATGCTCCAGGCCTTCAGCTGCCTGATAGAGAATTGCAAGTTGTTTCAGTGGAGCATCCGAGGGAATCTTTCTGCCGAATCTGGTTTTTCCGCTGCTGTCTAAAAAAAATACATGGGTCAGATTTTCAGAACTGTGTATTCGTTGAGAAATATTCCCTATCTTTACTCGTCTCATTGATTCTGCCTCCTTTAGTAATATCATAATTCAGCAAGATAAAAACAGCTGGAACCACATAGTGCAGCAATTGGGAAAATTTCCTTAGCTTAAGGAAATTTTCCTATGTGGCTATTGATAGAGTTATTTGTAATGAACAGGCAAAGAGATGCACTGCAACAAGGAAAGGCAATGGTAAAGGTTATGCTTTTATCCTTTTTGAATTGCTGATTAGAAAGGAGATGAAATGTTAGTAATGATTGTACTTGCAGCAGCATACCTGTTTGCCGATGGCTCATTTGAGAAACCGGCTTATGGTGAGTCAGAGGACAGTCTTGAGTGGCTCTCATACTGCAACGGCACACCTGAGTGGGTGATCTGGGAAGGAACATGGCGCGGCACCTGGTTTAATCTGGAGGATTTTTATTCAGGTTCCACAGAGGGCAGTGTTCAGCAGGCTTCACTCTGGTTTTATCACTATTCTTCGTACCCGTGGGACACCTCAGATATTACTGTTGAACTCTGGAGTGGAGATGTTTCAGGGCCTGAATTGCTTCTGGACAGCAGAGTGATGACCGCTTCACATATGACACCATGTTTTGTAACTTATGATCCGCAGATTGAAGTTCCTGGTAATTTCTGGTGTCTGCTGTGTCCTGAATTCAGCTCAGGCGGATGGCCTTCAATGATAACGGACAATGCACAGAATGAATTTCCTCACAGTTTTACTGCATCCGGCCCTCTTATCAACGGGAGTGGATATTGTAACTACTTCATCTATCTTCTTATGGGGCTAAATAACTCACTTGAGGTTAACAGCTGGGGGCGGTTGAAAACCGTTTTTTAATTATTCACAGCTAAAGTGACACAGCGAAGAATGATGAAGAGCTGATTCTCAGGCTTATCGGTTTGATCATGCTGATAATACAGTGTACTCTGTATGATTTCGTATATGGCTATTTGCCTTCTTTTCGTTCTGAATAGATTCACATCAACAGTTCTTTCCCAGCTGTCGCAGATGAGATGGCACTGAGTTACTGTGTAAGTGGGACTTTTCAGTGGATTGCCTGGATTTTCGGTTTTTTCGCAGGTTGGGCTGTATTTGCAGGAAAAGTCTCTGCTGTCAAGTTTTCCTGACTGAGATTATTGCCTATAATCAGGAATGCTTTACACACTACTCACAGAGTTCCTGATTGGGATTCTGGCCGGTACAGCGGAGAGCCCTCCTGTTATAGACGGCCTGCTTGATGACCTCTGCTGGAGTCAGGCTGCCGTTGAGACTTCAAGTTTTACGGCATTCGCTCCTGTATGTGATGTGCCGCTGTCTCAGCCTACTGCAGTCAGAATAATGTATGACTCGCAGTATCTGTATGCAGGATGTTTCATGCACGATCCTGATCCTTCCAGAATCAACCATCAGGCAGGAGCAAGGGATGAATGGGCTCCTGTTGACAGAATCAGTATCTACCTGGACACCTTCAATGATGATTCCAACTGCTATGTGTTCACTGTAACAGTGGACAACACGCAGATGGATTCAAGGAGAACTGCAGCAGGCGGCTTTGATGATAACTGGGATGCCGTATGGAGTTCTGCTGTGATGGAGTGTGATTCCGGCTGGTCTGCCGAGTTCGCCATTCCCTTGTCTGCTCTCAGATACCCTTCCGGTGAAGAGCAGTTGTGGGGAATCAACTTCTACAGGGGCATCTCCTACTCCAATGAGGGGGGATACATGTTCAGAATGAAGGAGCAAGGCGGAATAGATGTATCCCTTTTCGGTGATCTGGAGGGGCTTAGTGATCTGCCATCCTCACACAGTATTGAATTCCGGCCATTTGTGGCAGGCAGGCTGCAGTTTACCAACGGTGATGACCTGTTTGATGATCGCTGGAGTACATTCGGTGCGGATATCAAGATACCACTGGGAATACAGACAGTATTGGATGTGAGTGTTTTGCCTGACTTCGGCCAGGTGGAATCTGATGCTGATCAGGGAAACATCTCCCATTGGGCGTCGTGGCTGAATGAGAAAAGGCCATTTTTCATGGAGGGCACAGAGGTTTTTGATATGCCCTTTAACATGTTCTATTCAAGGAATATAGGTTCTATTGCCTCCAACGGTGAGCTGATTCAGATACTTGGCGGAGCAAAGATTACAGGAACAAACGGCAGTTTTAGTTAGGGCTTGCTGTTCAACCCATCATCCCACTCAGCCCCGGCCATGCATACCTGACCAGTCCAGTTTGACCCAAAGGACTTCCAGTAACAAGCAGGCTTTCAGACTGTGATAAATCCTCATAAGGTATGAGGAAGCACCCTCCCTCAACAGCCTCTCAAGATTCATTACCAGGTAGACCATGCTGATCACAGTCTCGCTCGTTTCCCGGAGCTTGGTCATTACCCGGTCGGTTGAATACCTCCGCTTACCTTCTCCTATCTTACCCTCTATTGCGTTCCTGATGCGCTCATCTTCATAGCGCTGTTGACGAAGTGCCTTCATTACCGCAGGGTCTTCAAAAGGACGGCCAAACTTGCGGCCGGAAATCCGTATCCCGTGCTCCTTACAGAAACGCATGTTCTCTCGTGTCCGATAGATCCGGTCAGCATGAACTGACTCAGGCCAGCAACCGAACAGCCGGTGGTATTCCTTGATCTGACCGATCAGATCAAGACTCTCGTTGTCCCACTCTATCCGATGAATCATCGCAAGACCGGAGGAAAGCCCTATTGATACCTTTGCGCCAAACTCCCAGACTGCTCCGGCTTTGTTTCGCTTGATGGGACGTACATGCGGCTGTGATATGCTTACTATGAGGTGGGGTATCGTTCGCTTTCTCTCATCATACATTGGTTTTCTATCCTGCTGTGACATAAGCATATTAGGAACAGCCTTCAGTGTTGGTTTTGGCTAGGGCAGAATAACAGTTCCGTTGCCTGTTGAGAGTATGTTACACTGCTCTCCCTCTACCTTGATTACCTCTGATGATTTTGCTCTTCATTGTGGGTATGTTAAGCCTTCACCAGGAAGAGGATATTCATGAAAATAGTTACAGCTGAAGATCAGATTGCCAGGAGAAGAAAGAAGGCTTTGAAGGATGTGAAGTCCATCCTGAGAGTCGGGGAGCATCCTGTTTTCAGTTTCTTCAATGTTGAATCGACCACCGGGCGGATTTACCATGTGCGGATACGGTCTGTTACTGAACTGCTCAACAGCTGTTCGTGCCCTGACTACAAAACCAACACCATCGGCACCTGCAAGCACATTGAGGCGGTGCTTACTGATCTTCGAAAGAATGTAAGTGACTTTGATAGGCTTGTCAGCTCTCCCCCTTCATTTGTTGAGATCTTTCTGCACAGAGGTGAGTTTCCTTCTGTTCGTGTTACCGGTGTTTCAACTGCTTCAGATTCTTTGAAGGATGTTCTTTGCCGGTTCTTTGACAATGAGGGAGTGCTTACCGGAAGGGTGTCTTCGGTTTTTCCGTCGCTTGTGGAGAAACTGGAGGCTTTGCCTGATTCTGTCCAGGAACAGTTGTTCATTCATCCCGATGTTACGCAGTTTGCTGAGAGTCTTTCCCACGCTGAAACAGTTGAGCATCAGAAGAAGTGGTTCCTCTCGGAACTTGATGCGGGAAGGCGTTCTCTCTCGGTGCTTAAGAGCAAGTTCTACCCGTTCCAGGAAAAGGGTGTGCTACACCTTTCCTTTACCCGCAGGGCGCTGCTTGCTGATGACATGGGACTGGGTAAAACAGTGCAGGCCATAGGTGCCATAGCCCTTCTGAAGGAGTTGAGAGATATAAGGCGTGTGCTGGTGATCTGCCCAGCATCGCTGAAACATCAGTGGGAAAGAGAGATCAGCAGGTTTACAGGGTTCTCGTCACGGGTCATCGCAGGGCCTCCGGGCCTGCGGGATGAACAGTACAGGAACCCCGCATTCATAAACATCATCAACTATGAACTTGTGCGCAGGGACGCAGACTCCATGCAGATCATGGAACCGGATGTGATCATTCTTGACGAGGCTCAGAGGATAAAGAACTGGCGCACAAAAACTGCGGACGCTGTGAAGAGACTGAAGAGCAGGTACGCCTTCGTGCTGACAGGCACTCCCCTTGAGAACAGGCTTGATGAACTTTACAGTGTTTTCCAGTTCATCGACCCGTCGGTGCTGGGACCTCTGTGGAGATTCAACCAGAGATACTTCCAGCTTGAGCAGAGGAAGTCGAGCAGTTACAAAGTGCTGGGTTACCGGAACATGAAGGAACTCCGGAACAGAATTGCCCCCTATGTGCTCAGACGCACAAGGGATGAGGTGCTGCAGGACCTGCCGCCGAGGACTGACAACAACTTCTTCACAATAATGACCTCAGAACAGATGAAGCCATACGAAGAGTACCGGGAAAGCATTGCGAAGATACTGGCCCGTCTGAAGAAGAGACCTCTTACTCCGAAAGAACAGGACATCGTTCTGCGCTGCCTTCTTAAGATGAGGATGCTCTGCGACGCATTGGCTCTGCATGACAAGAGCATCAAAGGAAGGGAAGCTGAAAACACCTCACCGAAACTGCGGGAACTGCGCAGCATTCTTCAGGATGAAGTTGTGAACGGCGGGAAGAAAGCCATCGTGTTCAGCCAGTGGACAACAATGCTGGGACTCGCCGGTAATGTGGCCGACTCCATGGGTATTGGAAATGTCACACTTTCAGGAAGCATTCCATCCGCTAAAAGAGGAGCGCTGATTGAACGGTTCTTCAAGGACGAGAAGTGCGGTGTTTTCTTCTCAAGTGATGCAGGCGGCACAGGACTTAATCTGCAGGCAGCAAACCTTGTGATCAATCTTGACCTGCCCTGGAATCCCGCAGTGCTGGAGCAGAGAATAGCACGGGCTCACAGGAACGGTCAGAAGAACGCAGTTCAGGTTATCAACCTTATAGCCAGGGGCACCATCGAGGAAAGAATGCTGGATACCCTGAGTTCCAAGAGAGATGTGTTCCAGGGAGTGTTCGGCACTGATGAGAGCGTTGACAGTATTGACTTCAGGGACACAGGCCAGAAGGTCATCAGGCAGCTGCAGGAAATGCTGGATGACAGCGGTGAGGCAGTACAGGCTGCTCATGGCAGGGCTCCTTCCCTGGCTGCGGAGCCTGAGGCAGAGTATGGAGGGGAAGAAACACCTGCTCCTGCTGCCCGGGAGAAAGCTGAACCCAGATTCTTCGCAAACAGGTTTTCTGATTTCGTAGGAGGCATGGTGGATGCCCACTCTTCCCGGGTGCTTCAGATACTGGGATACAAGCCTGCCATGCAGGATGGCAGTACAGAGCACCTGCTTGTTGTTGTTGACCGGGATGCTGAAGAGATCAGACCTGCAGCGGAAAAGGTTTTGCGAAAGGCGTTTTCAGACCAGAGCGAACAGCCGCCACTACATGTGCTGGACAGGAACGGCTACAAGACACTGGTGAACATGCTGGGCGGAGACATAGACACTCTGTATACTGAAAACACCTTCTGCGGAGACCCGGACATTGATTCCCCTTCCGAAAGCGAAAAACTCAGCAGGAAGAGAAAGAAGACCGGAAAGGGTCTGGACAGAGCAGCCCGAAAGCTGGAACTGGCAGAGGTGCTTCTGAAGGGTGGGTTCCCTGAAGAGATTCTGGCACCTGTTCATGAAGCACTGGCCTGGGCGGTTACCTCCCTGGCATCACTGCACGGGAAGCAGGAACCCGGTTCCGAGATGCCTTCAATGAAAACTGTGAACGCTGCCCTTGTTGAGCCTGGAGTCATCTCCACCTCTGCTGCCGCTGATATCTCCTTCGTGAAGGAAATGACTCAGGACGCAGATTCACCGGATGACACGGAACCGCCTCCATCCGCAACCACCTGCCGGAGGTTCATTGAAATCGTTGAGTCTGTTATAGAGCTGGGCAGATCTGAACTGGTAAAGGAAGCTCTCTGAAAGTCAGCCAATACGAACCTGTAATCGCTCTGAGCAGCCAGCACCGTCAACCTCTATCTGACTCACAAACAGGGTGATAGTCAGCGACAATTGATTTTCCCTGCTTCTTGTCCAGGCAGGTTATAGCTTCCTGCTGTTGACCTCTTCTTCAAGTGTTTGCAGCGTTTCAAGTATTCGTTCAAAGCTTAGGATTCCCTCGAAAAACATCTCGCATTACCCTGCGGATTGTCTTCTTAGTCTATGCAATGCTATATCAGTTGAGTTACGACCAGAGGAGAATCCTGTATAAGTCCCTGCTGGACTCATAACATCAAACCCTTCCGCGTCTTCAGTGGAACTGGCGTCTATGATCTGACAGGCAGAATGACGGCAACCCCGTTCTCAGGAAACGCAGAAGCGGGGACTCACCTGCACGAAGTTAACGGTCTTCATCCTGGAACCTACTTGGCTGTCTACATATGTAACGACTCAACGCTGACAGCTGAATTCACCGTTCTCAGGTAAAACCGACTTTACGGGAGCCGTCAAAAGGCGGCTCCTCATTCTCAGAAGAACCAAATACAGAGCATTGACTCTTCAGTTTTCCGGAACAATAGTACTCTTACTATGTATTTAATATTATTGCACTGGGCTCTTCTCAGCGCCACAATCATCGTTACCACTGACTCATCATTCAACTTCTCCCATAATTCTTACCAGCAAATGATGCATGTGGTGGAGGGAGTTCCTGAAATCCGCGGGGAAGATTCCCTTACTGTCCTTGTGAGCAGGAACTGGTACGGTGATGCCGTTACGGGAGATCATCTTACTGTAAACTGCTCAAGAACCATGTCCCAGATCGGTGACATTCAGGGTATCTTCATGGTTGACAGTTCCCTGAACCTGAGAGGATACGGTGAGGTCAGGGACGGCTTCTATGTGATGAAGCCCTTCTCCTCTCCGAACATTCTCACAACGGATGATCTGAGTCTGCTCTCCAGAGGGGAAGTGCCCCGCTTCAATCAGCATGAATCACATATCACTGTGCATTTTCCCCTGTCAGACCGCTAGATCCTCCTGACAGTTGTTCCTTCCGGAGAGAACAGGCTCACGGAATCAGAATACCCTCTCTGGAACGGAAGGAAGATCAATGGATTCATGTGCGCAGGAGCGGAGAACAACACTGAACTGAGAATGTTGAGACCGGTTGCAGATGACATATACGACCTCTTTTATCTTTCCGGGGATGTAACCCGTTACAGTAACGGTGTTTTCCACCTGGACATGTGGCCGGACCGGCCGGCATTCTCCAGTGTGGAGTCATACGAACTTTACAGAGAACACGGAACTGTACCAATCTATTCTTTTCGCCTGCATCCGGATATTGAAGACTGGACTGAACTGGGGCTTCCCGCTGAACCCTGGCTTTTTTCCAATGGAGAAAACTTCTATCTCACCGATACTCAATACATCATCCGCAGCACCACCAGCTATATGAGGAATCAACCACGGACAGATCTGTATTTTGCTCCATACAGATCCTGTCTTTCAGAAGGAGAAACACCCAGGCTAATCATTCGCCCGGATGACTCTGTGTTCCCATCCCTCAGATCAACGCTCATCTCCATGATAGATGCAGCTCAGGCAGGCCCTGTCCCTGGAAGCATTCTGATCCAGCTCACAAGAGAAACTGAACCGGAGTTCATCTGTAACTGCACCATGGAACTCTCCGATCTGCAATGGACCGTCTCTCCTGTGAATCCTGAGGTTTTCAATGTTACTGGCAATCTCAGCTTCACAAACTGCGGAAGGTCACATCTCGAGATCAATGGAGTCTCCTGCCCTGAGGTATACCTGAATCCCTCCGTATTCGGCAGACAATTCAGCAGAGACAATACAGCCGTTTTCACCCACCCGGAAAGATCAGACCTCTTCCTGCTTCTCTATCTTCCGAGCCTGGTGACCCGGTACGGTTCCTTCAACAGTCTGATACCGGGACTTCTGGAGCGGAGCAGTCAAAAGCTGGAGCTTTCGGGAATGCTATGTGAGGTGAATCCGGCAAACAGTGACCTTAAGGAACTGGGTGAAATAGTTCTGTTCTGAGCACCGAAAGCTCAGATCCTGATTAGAATCCCTGGATACTCGCAACCTGAATAAAGATGTAACTGAAAGTCCTGTTCGACAGCCACATCGGGAACGACCTCTACTCCCTCAACGGTCACTTCTCCCATCCCCACCATTCTTACCTTAAGTACATATGTTCCTTCAGTTAAATCTTTTATGGTGTACATACCGGAACGGTCTGTCATGGCCCCCATGTCCGTACCTACTATCATCACAACGGCACCGCAGAGGGGCTCACCTGTGGATGAGTCAGTAACCCTGCCGTGAATGATCCCGCTGCTTGATGTGAGAAGCAGCATATAGAGAATGAATGACTGCATGATCTTACTCCTTACTGCTTGAATGTAATTCTATTCCTCCATGAGAACAATGGAGACCACCTTGACTGCCGATACAGCTCTCTGCAGTATTACAGAACAAACACCAGAGACGGGAAAAAGCACAGATGAGATCCTGCATTCTTCTCTCAGCAATCCTTGCGGTCACCGGGTGCGCGCCGGTTCTCTCCCCGGTCCACGGGGCAACTGCAATAGGAAGCCGGGAGGAGTTTGACCATCTCTCTGACGCATACACCATCCCCGGAGGAACTGCTGGCAGGGAGGTCAAGTTCCTGATCGCTGAGATCCATTCCCCTTCCCCTGACCTGTATTTTCTCAATGCGGCAAACTATCCGGACCACTACACATTCTACAGGGATGTACGGGGAATCCCCCTGACACTGTATGAGTTCAATCTGCACACCTACTATCCCTTTGACAGGCAGATCATCGCAGGAAGCGTTGTGGCACACCCGGTTGAGAATGGTGAGGATTTCTATACCTTCGAGTTCTGGCCGGCGGACAGATTGACATTTGATGAACTTGCTCTTACCCACGGACTTCTCTCGGAAGCCATGTTCTGCCAGAGGGAAAAGATCATCTACCATCCAGGGGGACAGAGTCAGGTTAACGCATACCTTATTGAACAGGATTCATTCCTGAATGCTGGAATACCTGTGATCACAACCGACTCCCTTTACGGTGATCAGGAATACATCCCGCTGAACTGCGGGACAGCTGTGGGGGTACTGAGAGGACCGGACTTCACAGGAACATTCTCACCTTCGGACATTGCGGTATTCCGTACCCCTCCCAACACCCTCAGCCATGTGGCAGGTGTACTTACAACATCTTTACAGGCCCCTCTCTCCCATGTGAACCTGCTGGCCAGGCAGAACGGCATACCCAACGCCTCAGTTCCGGGACTGCTTGAATGCGATTCAGTAACAACACTCTTCGGATCCATGGTGAAGCTTCAGGTGCGGTCTGACGGATATCAGATCGAGAGAGCAATCGCTGAAGAATTCAACGCCCACTGGGATTCACTCAGGCCTGATACAGCTGTGTTTCCGGAAAGGAACCTTACCGTCACTGATATCAGACCCCTGCATGAAATGGACTTCAGAAACTGGACCAGCATCGGAGCAAAGGCTGCGAATCTGGCGGAGCTGGGAAGGATACTGCCGGAAAATTTAGTTCCCCATGGGGTTGCTGTCCCCTTCTTCTACTACGACAGTTTTTTCAGGGCCAACGGACTTTACGATACAATGGAAGAACTGATGGCCTGCCCTGAGTTCAGCACTGATGCAGATTTCCGAAGACATGCACTGGAAGAGTACCGGGAACTGGTGGAAGCTGCACCGGTTCCACAGTGGATGCTTGACTCCCTGGGAACCATTCAGGACAGATTCCCTGAAGGAACTTCTCTCAGATGCCGCTCAAGCACAAATACCGAAGACCTCCCCGGTTTCAGCGGAGCAGGGCTCTACCGTTCATACACCCATCACCCCTGTGAGGGGCATATTGCCAACACAATCAGACAGGTGTGGGCGGGACTGTGGACCTACAGAGCATTTCAGGAGCGTGAGTTCTACAGGATAGATCACTTCAGAACGGCAATGGGAGTTCTTGTTCATCCAAGCTACCGGGGCGAACTGGCTAACGGGGTGGCTGTTTCCCGGAATATTCTTGACCCTGCAGTACCGGGCTGCTATGTGAACGCCCAGACAGGTGAAGATCTGGTTACCAATCCTGAAGAACTCTCAGTCCCGGATGTTTTTACCGTAATGAACACATCTCCGCTGGGAGAGGAGATACTTGAAACCGTTTACATCGGATTCTCAAACAGGACTGAACCGGGAGAGCATGTACTCTCAGAGGAGCAGACACATCTTCTCAGTGAGTACCTTCAGCGTATCCATGAGCACTTCAGTTTTCTTCAGCCTTACGACCTCCATTCGTTTGCCATGGAGGTGGAGTTCAAGATCACCGCTGATGGTGAGCTGGTTATCAAGCAGGCCAGACCCTGGGTGAACCGGTGACGAGGAACTGATCAGGGAATCTACTCACCCTGTCTCAGCCCACTCTTTGTTCGGGATCTCTACTGAAAATACAAATAGACCTGCTGTCTATCTGAACAGAGCTTTCAGAGTACCAAAGGTCATTGCTTCCAGCCTCTGCAGCGTTGGTATCAACTGTAAGAAGCTCTCTGTCAGAGTTGGAGTCAGTGGTATAACCTGGACTCGGAAATCTGCTGACGCAGAAGTTGGCATCAAACTTTCCGGTGCAATCGCAAATGTTCCATCAGATACGGACATTCCGGTAAACATCTGAAGAGTTCTGGTAGTTTAAGGGTTGGCATTTCCGGCCCTTTGTTTTCCAGCTGTGTCTTCACTCGACCAGCGTATCAGAGCGCTTACGCTGAAAGCCTCTTTCGAATAATGGAGTTCCTGTGCATATAGTGGCGGGTTGGTCTAAGGGCCGTTGACTCACTCCAGGTCAGCCTGTTGCCCATTTCTCAAGCTTAAGCCCCTTTACTCTGCTGAATTCCTTAACATTAGCGGTAACAAGTGTGCCATCCATTGCCAGAACAGTTGCTGCAATAAGCATGTCGTTCGCGCCGATGGAAGCGCCTTCTGTCTGGAGCTGAAGCCGTAGAGATGCATAGAATAAGGATGCTCTGGAGTCGAAGGGTATGATTTGATAAGGGGAAAGGAACTGGCTTAACTTGATTTGATTCTTCTCTTTCCGCTTGCTGTTCTCAACACAGAATCTCAGCTCAGCTTCAACGATGGCCGGAATCTTAATGTCTGATGGATTCCTGCTGGAAATGTGTTCCGCTATGCCCGGGTATTCGCCCTTAAGGAAATAGATACAAATGCTCGTGTCGAGGAACCACATCAGAACTCAGCCCGCGGTGCTGCGTTTACCTGATATGGCTCTTCCGGTTCTGAAAAGGAAGCATCGTCTACCGAACCGAAAAGCTGAAAGTATCCCTCCGGCCAGTCTTCCCTCAGCGATCTCTGAATCTGTTTCCTCACCCACTTTGAAACGCTTGTTCCACTGAGTGAAACCGCCTTTTCAAGAAGCGCTGCGGTCTCTTCATCGAGATAAATTGACAGCTGGGGCATCTTCCCCTCCTTTCACATATGTTATATAACATGTTTGTTTCTGGAAACAAACCAGCTGAACTCCCGGGAACGGAATGGGTTCAGCATGGGAAAGAACACCGTTCATATCTGGTAATGCAGAATGCTGTCTGGCAGCAGTGCGGACTTCCTTCCATTGGGGCATCCTGTTGGATCTGTATAAAGATGAATTTTCAGAATGCCTTATGACATTCACTCACATTTCGCTGATTTGCCAGGGTGATTGCAGGTTTCTGCGTTCTTACCGGTTACAGGTGAATCCTACTGCGAAAGCAGACCGGTCATACCCATTCCCAGTTAAGGGCATATCCTGTAAATCGATACACTTTTTCTTCCGCAGCGAACTGAAGGAGGCAGAGATAATCTGTCTCTGACTGGGATTACCCTTTTTCACCCTCCCCCTGCTCATTCAGCTCTTTGAACCTTGCTGCCATGGTGGGGTTGTGGCAGGTGAGTTTCTTGATGGTTCACCGGACTGGGCACCCTGGCCATTGCCAGTATGAACAGAGCGTTCAGGTGCAGATTGAATCGGTCTTCAATACCTTCGCAGAGTTCGAAGCGGCATATTCAACCGCTTCAAGCATAATACCCCTGAACTCCTCTATTCTGCCGAACGCTTCCTCTGCAGCGAGAATGTGGTTCGTACCGGTCTGGTTTGTCAGAGCTTTAAGTATGTCAAGGGTATCCACTATTGCCTCCAGTGGTATTGGAAAGATTACACTGTTCAATATTCGCTGTACCTTGACAAGAAAAGCAGTATGACCAATGGTAATATCGGAGGTGAAACATGGGCACTGCAAAGATAGCTATCAGTATCAGTGAGACCATGCTGAGAAGGCTTGACGAGCTTGTGACTGAAGCCCGATATCCAAGCAGGAGTGGAGCCATTCAAAAAGCAGTGCAGGACCTGCTTGACCGGGCAGATTCCACCCGTTTGGCCAGGGAGTGTGCAAGAATGATTCCTGAAGAGGAAGCTGCTTTTGCTGAAGAGGGAATGAGCAGTGAGCTTGGATCATGGCCGGAATACTGAGAGGAGATGTGGTATGGGCAGACCTGAACCCTGTGGTCGGGCATGAGCAATCCGGACGAAGGCCTGTTCTGGTACTCAGCAGAGATGTTTTTAACGACAGGTCCGGCACTGTTATAGCTGTAGCGATAACCAGCCGGGAACCCAGAGCAGGTTTCCCATTAACTATGAGCCTTGAGAATGAGAATCTGCCCAAGAGGTCGTGGGTGAAGATAAGCCAGATCAGAACCCTTTCGGTTAAGCGCATAGGTGAGCGAATTACGAGGATATCTCCGGAAAACCTGGAACAGACTGTAGCTGGTCTGAATGAAATCATAGGGGGTATATGATCAGAAAGAGGCATTTGCAGGGTGATGAATCAGTTTACTCAATGCGCTAAACCAGATATTTTATTTCTCCACCCTCTGATAACTAGTCGCTTTTGCTATTCCCTCATCAAAGAGACAGTAATAAGATAAGCCTTGATCAAGTTGCCGATGACCTTCCGGGTTTCAAAACCTGGTGAAACTTTTCCGAAACCCCGGCAGAACACTCTCTGACAGTTCGGATCCTGCAGAAGGGATTGTCAATGCTCTTCCTTTCTGTTCAGGTACCGGTGGTGGCAGCATCATAACACCGGAACAGGTTTTGAGGATCGCAATTGGAAGAGCGATAAAAGGTTTCACCTATTAAAGATATGTCTTTCAATCTCAGTGAAAACCTTACATGAAGTTCTGCCTGTTCATTTTTTCAGACACTGTACCAAAAGCTTCTGAGCTGAGCGATCTTGTAGAGAAAGTACTCGTAATGTATGGGAAGACATCAGCGTCTGATGCTTCACATTTAGTCTATGGTCTGGGTTGGCTGGAATGAACGGTACATTCAGGTACAGCTGAGATTCACTTTTGAGCACCTCTTTCGACCTTTTCAACTATTCTGGTGAGAAATCCGGGCTGACTCCACAGCCTCAAGTAGACAGGGCTTGAACTCGTCTATTCTGCTGCAGGCCTCATCGGCGGCCTGTGTTGGATTAACAGAAGACTCATACATCTGACTCTTCAGTACATCTACAGCTTCCATTATTCTTTCTGTGTCTCAATCAATATGCAAGTCATGATTCCTTCAAGCTTACAAGCACTTCCTGCTCAAGGGCACGGTTGTTCCTGAGGAGTATTTCAAGAACGCTCTTCACCGCTTTGTCGCCTGTTGCGCTAAGCCTGGGAATCAAATGGGCGCTTTTTTCCAGGAGAATCTCACTGCCGTACTTCCTCACAAGGGCGTTCAGGTCAGGGGGTATAAAAAGCTCTGTATTACCTTCCCTTGCTCTTTTGATCCTGAGGTATTCTCCAAGACCTGCCGGGTCGTAATCGCCGTAATGGACAATTCCTGCCTTTGATGTCTCCGGTGACGAGAGCCAGTGGAGGAGCAGCCTGTGGATCCTGCCACCGGTGTAGACGGCGATTGTGTTTTGCGGCTTCAGATGATGGAAAGCGGTGAAGACCTCCAGGTTCTCAACCGTTGCGATTCTTCCAGCGTATTCCGGTAATGGTTCATCCTCTTTGAGCATGATGGATGTGACACTGAAGAGTTCGGTCTGCCTTGCAGTGTTGAGGGTGTGGCCTGTGTTCCGGTACAGCAGGGTTGATTCCCCGAAGCCCCTGATGAAGACCGGCATAGCGGTTCTTCTTGAGCGTTTTTTGGAGTTCCTGAAGGTGCAGGTGCTCTCACTTCTGGTCATATCACTTCTGGCTGTGCTCTCAATGCCTTCCGGGAAGTGTTTATTAATGAACTGCTGCAGGTATTCCGGCTTGCTCACAATAATGGCTGTTCCCCTTCCCCGGGGTATCTTCGTGAGCACTTCTGACTGGAAGAGGGGTTTGAGCTTTTCCTCTGACGCTCTGGAAACTGCGCTTGCCGGTATGGTTTTGTTGTCTCGGAGTTTTCCCAGCAATGCGGCGAATGGATCCTTACCTGCTTCAGACATTCTGCCGATGCCTTTCAACTTCAATGCATGAGAGATCGGGGTCGAGGTAAACCCTGCCCCCGGTGTCTTTCATGAAGTAGATCCTGGAGGCAACATCCATGGGGTCAGGGCTTGCAAGGATGGCGGGGAACCCCATTTCAAATGCCATGTCCACCACCGAGGCCAGGTTGTCTCTGTCAAGGCTGGAGGCTTCGTCGAGGTAAAAAGGGATCCTTGCCCTGTTCTCGGGCAGAAGGTCTTTCAGTAGCATGAGGTTCACCAGCACCTTTATGGTTATGGTGGTACCGTTGGATTCGATGTTCTCAAGGCGGGTGAACTTTCTGGTTCTTCCAGTGGAGTCCAGGATCTCAAAGCTGAGGCTGAACATGTCCTTCAGCTCAATTCTGCCACCGGCGGTTTCAAGCAGTTTCCCCAGCGATTCCAGCGACCTTTCCACCTGTTCCCTGTCTGCGAAGAGGGGCATGGTGTCGGCTTCCATCCCCTGTTTTACAAGACCTGTTATGCGGCTGTTCTCGTTGAGAACAAGCTTCAGCTGCTTCAGATCTGAGACGGATACCTTCGACAGCCGGTTATTCAGGGAGTTAACCCTTCTTCTCAGGGTGTCCAGGCTTTTGAGGAGAGACTTCATGGACTGGGACACATCGCTGGCAAGGCCCGACCAGAGTTTTCTCAGGGCTTCCTCCTTCTCCCCTATGGCGTCCATGTCCTGCCTCAGCCTTACAAGAGCTGCTGTCTCGTCTGCTGCTTTGTATTCAGCATAGGTGGCCCGTTCAAGTATTGCCAGCCTGTCGGCTATTCTCTGTGAGAGCCTGTTCCTCTCTTCGTACTTTTTCCTGAAGTTATTCACTAGGATGAGGGCATCGTCTCCCTCACTTACTAAAGGATCCTGTTTCCAACCTGGCTCAGGTCCGGGCAGTTCCCCCGTTACCCTTGTAAGCATATTCAGGGTTGTTTCAGCTGCGTCACGCATTCTTTGATGCTGTCTCCCCTTTTCCTCCAGGTCTTCAAGCTCTCTGCTGTTCTTCTCCTTTTCCGCAGCTGTTTCCTCAAGATCTCTTTCTACCTTGTCGAGATCATTCTGCCACTGGCAGGCCTTTACTTCTGTTTCGCAGTATCTGAGCCAGTTGTCCCTTCGCCTTCTCTTATCCTCTAACTGTTCCTTCAGGGCTTTTCTTTCATTTTCGAGGCTTTTCTTCTTCTGAATGGCCTCAATCACTTCACCATCAGTCTGGATCTGTTCCTTCTGGGCTGCTATCTCCTCCCTGAGAGCGTCAAGGTCGGTGAGTTTTTTCAGGTCGGGCTTTGGAACCCGTTTCAGATCAATTGCAATGAAGGATTTCCTGAACAGCTCTTTTTCGTCATCGATACAGCTTCCCAGCTGTTCAAGGTTATTGATCAGTTCTTCTCTGCCAGCTGTCTCTATTCCTCCGGGGCCTTCGGGAAGCTCCAGTATTTTTTCGTTAAAAAGCCTGAGGACGGAGAGCGTCCGGGGTGAAGCGTTCTTCAGCGCCAAAACCGCCAGGCTGCCAATGTGTTTCATCCGGTTCTCAAGCTGTTCCAGCCGTTCTTCAGCCCTGAGCTGCCTCTCTCGGGTTCTTCCCTCGTTTGCCCTTGAAGCATCTCTCAAGGCCACCTGTACCTGTGTAAGCCTGTGGTCGAGGCTGTTTATTGCGCCGGCTTCAAGGTCTTCCATGTAGCCATCTGTGATTTTCTTCAGTTCCCTGAACTCTTTCAGACTGCTTTTCAGGGCGCCGGCTTTTTCATGAAGCTCCCCTTCCCTTCTGGTGTTTCTGTTCAGGTTATCCCTCAGGGCGGTTTCCTTCTGTTTCAGCTCTGCCAGGGCTTTTCCATGGCTCTCTATCTCGCTTATGGCCGCTTCTCTTTCCCTCTTAAGCGCATGTAATGCAGCGCTGTACAGGCAGGGCAGTTCTTTCTGCACCCCTCTGCGGTTGTCATCCAGCTGGAGTATCTGATTAGCGTTCTCAGCGCTGGCCTTCAGGTCGGCCAGTGTACAGGCGCTCTTTTTTACCAGCCTGTGTTTCTCTGAAAAGTCCGTTGTGAGATCTATCTCGGTTCTCTTCAGCTCCGAGGAGTTAACATCTATGAGGAACTTCTTCAGTTCCTCCTGACTGAGATGGGCCAGGTGAAGCAGGTTCCTGAATATCTTCCTGAATTTGCCGTAATCGGTTCGGTTCTTCACAGGAACAAGGCCCAGAAACGGTGTTTTGCCCCTCCCCACACTAGTAAGAGCTTCCATCAGTTCAGAGGGGGTAAGGGAAGCATAGTCCCGTGAAGAGAGGGCCGGAGCTATTCTGTTCTGGAAATCAAGCACTTCATTGGTATCAGAGTCGATGTAGTCATTCCTGTCATAGCTGCCCCTGTATAAGAAACGCTCGAACTCATACCTCTTCAGTGGACCAAGACCCCTTGCACCTGTTACCATGTAACCAGCCGGGGTAAGGCACTCGAAAAGGATGTAGCTTTCAGCTCCGGGGAAGTAGTATCTCCGGGTTTCGTCCATGGGCCGGGAGAAATGCATCTGCTTCTGATTGTCTATGTACAGGAACTGCAGCGTGGAGATAAGAGTGGTTTTCCCCACATTGTTCTGCCCCACCAGATGAACCGGCAGACTCAGGTCTATCTCGCCATAGTCAAACTTGCCGGCGTTTATCATTACAAGCCTCACCGGCCTTGCGGAATGCTCATTCATCGGCTTTGTCCTTTTCTTCAGCTGCAATCTCTGCACACAGGTCAAGAAACCTGTACGAGGGATCCCTGAAGATGATGCCCTCATCCCCTTGAAACTCAATGAACCCCAGCCGCTGCATCCTTTTCAGAAGGTTCTCGAAGGCCTCCTCTGTTTCCACACCGGTTTCAGCCATGTACTTCCTGTAACGCTCTCTCTCAAAGTGGGGAAGCTTGTTCAGAGGTATCGGGGAATCGAACAGAACCTCGGTAACGCTTTCACCGTTGTCAGATATCGATTCAACCAGGATGAAGAAGAAAACCGCTGCCCTTGCGCTGAAGCTGCCTCCGCTGATGCCCTGGAGGTAGAAAAAATCCCTGTTGTGGCGGGTGAGGGTAAATCCCAGGGAGGCAAAAAACTCCCTGTACTCCTCCTCATTCCCGCAGAGGGCACGGTAGCACTCTCCGTCTGTGTGGGACACATGCCTGCCAGTGCGCAGTCTTTCAAATGTTTCCTTTTTCAGTGGAAGTTCTTCCCAGCTCATTCCTTCGCCACCCCCAGAGGAACCGCCTTCATTCTAACTCCACGAATCATGTACTCCCTCTTTTCCCGGCCTCTGAAAACTTTCCCCGGTGGGTCCCTGAATACTCCACTGTAGAGCCTCAGCACATTCGAGGGGTCCTCCCCGGGGCAGTTTTCTTCAAGCCAGCTGAGCAAATCCTCCACGGGAAGCGAACCCTGAAGCTCCCTTCTCACATCGTCAACCGACCGGAACACAGGCGGGGTGAGATTCCCCGGAGCGCTTACACTTACTCTCTGCCCTGGGGTATACCCCATAAGCTCACAGATGAGTGATCTGAGATCGGTGTCCGAAAGAAGCCCTGAAGTTCTCCATGCGAACACCGGCATCCGTTCATCCAGCATCAGGGAGGCAACCCCTTTTCTCTCTATCCTCTCAAGTGCCGTAGAAGCCCCCCTTGCGAATTCGCTGTCAGCCTTCATGGACCTGTACAGCGGAAGTATGTCCGTGAGAGCATTGTGGAAGTCGGCTACTGTCTCTCTGCGCATCCTGAGAATCCTGGCCCCGGCTCCTCTGAGGACTTCCTCCATTTCACTGTGCCGTGCAAAACGGACGATACCTGCGGCAATGGCCTCTTCCAGGCCGTCAAGCTGTCCCTCAATGCTCTTGTCCACACTTATGAGGTCCTTCATCGGCATCAGATACCTGTTCCAGAGCCTGTTGACCGTTTCAAACTTTTCCAGCGGGTTTCTTCTTTCACCGCCTGATTTCATTCTCATGCACTCTGCAAGTATGGCGGAGTAGTTATCCGATGAATCCTGACGAAGACTTTCAACCGTTTCGGATACATCGGAGAGGGTCTGAACCACACCGTTTCTGTCTCCATCCTTGACGAAGGAAAGCAGTTCTTCCCTGAAAGACTCCAGGGCCCGGAGATAACCATGAAGCACCTCAACCGAGGTGAGTCTCTGTTCTTGAAGAAGAAAACGCAGAAGTGCGCGAACCGGATGTGTAAGCTCCCACCTGGCTGTTTCCCCGGGAACCTCATCAATTATCATCAGGTCACAGAGCTGCGTTACAAGATAATCGGGAGAAGGATCTTCATCCCTGAGATGCTGACACACAAGGCTGTACAGCTCTCCGTCGGAAAAGCCACTCTGGGTGTAGAACAGCCTCTCCAGCAATGGGAACCATTTCCCTGCGAACCTGAAAAAAGCTGCCGGTTCCTTCCTCAATCAAAGCCTCCTGTTTATCAAAGAATTATACAGGATCGGCAAGAATTGAGCATTATGTGCAAACTCATTTTGCATACGGCACCCAGGAACAAGTCCGTCACTAAAGCCCCCTCTGAATTTTATCTATGGCAATCACTCTAAGTTGCAGTCAGTCTATAGTGACACATTTAGTACAATAGTACTAATATATTGCATATTCGCTTCTTTGATTTCTGCATATATCCCTTTGTGTATCAAGTCATTCACTCTTTTATCATCCAGAGTTGAGTAGCCAGAGGAAAGCTATCCATAGGACTCTCTCAGAACCGTACACACAATAATCTCCCTTCGTACTGCTCTTATTATTAAGCTTTTCGATAGAGCAGTTCCCAGTGTGCAAACAATCCCGGAACTTATTGAGCAACATTACTCAATTATATAGATTCCAATAATCCTGTTTACACTAAGCTGGAAGATCGAATATCCAGACAAGAGGTTTCTCGTAGGGATCTCTTGAGAAGACTGAAATGCCATGCCTGGACACTGACCACCATAGTACTTCCTGTGGTTCCTCTACAGGAATGCCATGTACGACAGTGGAGAACAGCAGTTCTCCCGAGTAGTCATATGTATCAAAAGTCAGCTGATCAGAGTAACCTCGCAAAACCCAAAGTCTTCCAAGACCATCCGCATGTATACCACTAGGTGGTATGAGGTACTTCATCGCCAACGGTACATACTCATGGTGGACACCAGGATTGCGAGCCTGAATCAACCGAGTGAATCGCTCGCTCTCTCTGCTTATCTCATCCTGTGTCTTCGCGACAGGTTGGATCTCTCTAGTGATAGAGTAGGTTCCATACTCTGTTAAGTCTATCCCTTCAATCCTGTATTCTTCTGTCGATGCCTCCGCAACGAAAATCCTCCCCATACCATCAGTGGTGTAGGAACAAGCGAAAAGGCTGTTCTGAAGCATTTGAGTAACATTACCAACTTCATAGGTGAAAGGATTCGAGAAAAGTGTATCAACCGGATTGAACTCCATATCAAGAACAACAACCATGTAGTTCATCTCATATACTCCGTTTGAGGTATCCATAGTGGTTACCCCCCCCACTATAAGGCTCTCACATACAAAACTAACAAAGCTCGGGGGAGTTTGAGCAAATGATGTCCGGAGTTCACTCAAATAGCGTCCTGATGCATCAAAAAGAGTCGCCTTGTATGCTATCTGGTCAATGATTACCACCCTGTCACCACGACAGGCGATGCTACTTGGACTTCCGAACTCACCAGGACCTTCTCCTGCTACACCAATGTTGTACAGAAACTCACCTGAAGGTGAGTATACTCTTGCCCCACCGTAAAACCGATCAAGAACTGCTATTTTTCCGTCGCTTAGGAACTCAACATCCGATATCGCACCAAAGCAATAGTTTTCATAATGATCGTTCACTCCCAGAACGATCTTCGGTGTAACCTCATGGACTACTGCTTGATCAATGGTTAAGTGAGAGGGCTGACCGGATTCACTGCATCCGCAGAGTAAGAGGATGAGACTAAGGGCCAGAATCGCACAATGGGGAAATCTCATTTCATCTCCTTCCAGGTAACTCAACCATATCACATAAATCCAGAGGCGAATAGAGCACTGGAGTTTTCCATTGGAGTCAGCTCAAATTCCATCTGAGGGATGCCCGTTTCTTCAAGTTTTTCAGTACCCTGTCCTTGTATTGATTCTCATAGTAATCCATGCCCTCCTTGCCTTGAACTCGGCACTGTAATTCTTTCGCATGGATCTGCCTTTCTTCTCTGATTCTCAAACATAGGCAAATCCACCTTATTCAGCTCTCCAGTTTTCTCAGGCCACTATACTATCCGCGACAAGATCATGGTTGGATGAAACGCATGGATCTTGAGCGTAAGCTTAGAATGGGAGGTTGCTATCTGAAACGAGAAGGAAAGTCGCACTACATCTGGATTAATCCAGAAACTGGTACCACAGAAGCAGCGCCAGGACACCTAGAAATCAAAGAACCTCTTGCAATAAAGATTCTTAAGAATCATAAAGCACTATGAAATCCTTTCAGTGTTTTCCTTTCCTGGAAACTCACATCTCAGAAATCATCTCGTTTTCCCAATCGGAGTAACCTGCCTCAGTAACCTCGGATCAAGCTTGAAGCACCCGGTTCTCTCAATCTTCACCTCACCCATCAGGGGATGACCAGGATTCAGAATAATGTTGCTGCAAAGGGGAACAACAGCAGAAGGAACCTTGAGATACAGCCCTTTTTCGCTCTCAAGCCATTCAGAACCCATTGCTGCGGTTTCAGGTGGAAACGGGTAAATGTTCCAGTCAGCTGGTAGATCAGCTTCTGGAATCTCAGTTCCGGGGGCGTTATCAGGGATACTGATGGTAACTATCTTCAATTTGTCCGGTTTCAGCCCCAGAGGAACATGCACCAGATACTCCAGGACAGTAAGCGCAATTGATTCTGCCGTGTAAAGCGCAGGCACCCCGGACCTGTTCCACCTTCCGCCTGCAAGTCTGGCTCCATGACCGGAAAGGTCTTCAGCATACTTCTCTTTCGCCAGTCGAAAGACCTGCATCAGGCAATAACCCCGTGCTCGATCCTGGTCAGTTCATCAAGAACCATCTCAATACCGAATCTGGTACCCAGCAGGCTTCTGGGAGAGTTGCCGCCAAGAGGAATGCTGGGCAGCAGCATCCAGCTGAGAAACTTATCCTTGTCCTCAAATACTTCTATTCCCCTGGCAACCACTTCAGCAATGTGCAGAACAGACTCTGATACGCTTCTGCTGAGATGCTTGCGGGGTTCATATCTCTGAAGCGTTCTCTCGGTAACAGGAAGCATCTCCGCCATCTCCCCTACAGACATTGCGAGATACTTTGCGAACACAACAAGAGACTCTTTCGGCACACCGGTTCGGCTCAGATTGACCAGGTCCATCTGCGTCTGCACATCCTGCCCGAGAACCCTGACCCCGCCAAGCATGTCCGTAATCATCGACAGATACATTTCACCTCCATTCCCTTGCTCGTCATCTGTCGTAATGATACAGACATGTGTCGCTTTGGTCAAGAAGCTGATTCCTCTCCCTGCACATTCCTGCCCAGATAGATCATCACTGTAAAAGCAATTACGACAAGCTGCAAGACTGAGCCAGAAGGGAGGAAGGAACAGGATCTTCATAACCTGCAGCTCATCAGAACTGAGCCGGTGAACCATGCTGAACATAAGAATTACATTGAGAACTCCGGTGATCATGATGAGAGGCAGGTGCTCTTTCTTCTTCAATAAGGAAAGAAAGTAAGCAGCGCAAAGAAGAGAATCACATATGCTGCTCCAAGCCTGTTCATCCTCTCTGTTGAGATCAGTTGTTTAACTCCGAATCATACCCGACTGAGACACCGGTGAGTTGGAAGTCAGGCCGGTTGGGCTGGTTTGTGAGGTGGCCTGGGTTGTCAAGAGAGAAAACCTCTCTGTTTAAGGTGGATTTCCTGCCTCTTTCTTCGGCCGCAACGGAGCGGAGGGCGTAGCCCGGAGCGGAGTGGCGGCCGGTTCGTTCTTTCATGCTGATTCTCTCTGATCTCTTCTGTAACCGTGGTATCTCTCTGCCGGTGTCTGCTTGTCCAGACTGGAATGTATCCTCTCGTTATTGTAGAAATTTATGTACCGCTCGATGTTCGTGAGCGCATCGAAGTAGTCGCTGTATTCGTTCAGATAGACCTCTTCATACTTGACCGTCCGCCACAGGCGCTCAACCATGATGTTGTCGAAAGCTCTCCCTTTGCCGTCCATGCTGATCCTCACACCGGCTGACTTCAGACGGTCAGTAAATCCGTTGCTGGTGTACTGGCTGCCCTGGTCTGAGTTGAATATCTCCGGTGTACCGGTCTCCAACGCCCTCTCCAGGCAACGGAGAACGAAGCTGGCATCCATTGTCATGGACAGCTCCCAGGAGATCACATAGCGGCTGTACCAGTCCATCACAACGGTCAGGTAAGCCCACCCATGTTTCATTCTGATGAAGGTCACATCAGAGCACCAGACCTGGTCAGGACGGTCTATGGACAATCCCCTGAGCAAGTAGGGGTAAACCTTGTGCTCATGGTTACGCTTGCTGAGATTCCTCTTCGGGTAGATGGCCTGTATACCCATCAGTTTCATCAAACGAGCAACCTTTTCTCTGCAGGCAGTGAATCCTTCATCCGGGAGATTGTCGCTGATCCGCCGGGAGCCATAAAACGGATGCTTCGTGTAAATCCGGTCTATGGCCTGCATGATCAGTACATCGTCTTTCTTCGGCTCCCTGGGCTGATAGTAATAGGTAGATGGAGCAAGACCGAGGAGCTCGCATTGCCTGTTCACGCTGATCTCCGGATGACCCTGCTCGATTGCTGAGCGCTTCTCACTTATGGTTAAGTCCAGATTTTTTTTTGAGCCAGTCGTTCTCAACCTTGAGACGACCAATCTCCTCGAAGAGACGAGTCTTATCGTCTTCGTTGGTTTTCTTCTCCCGCTTACGCTTGTCGGAGAATATGCCTGACATTTCTTCAAGCAGCTTCTTCTTCCATGACCGGATGAGATTGGGATGGACTTCGTAATGTGAAGCAAGCTCTGCAAGGGTTTTATCTCCTTTGAGGGCTTCAAGGGCGACTCTTGCCTTGAACTCGGCACTGTAATTCTTTCGCATGGATCTGCCTTTCTACGCTGATTCTCAAACATAGGCAAATCCACCTTATTCTGCTCTCCAGTTTTCTCAGACCACTATACAATGATAATATTTTGAAGTGCGTGAGTTACCTCGTGAAGAGTATACCCAAAATCCTCAATAGATCCACATTGGTTAATCAATACTACTGTTTTTCCTCCAGGTCTGAATGAAATGCATACAGCTCCATAGGGTACATCAGTCAATTCGATCTCAATCGGCATACTGCGCAGTTGGAAACCAAGTTTCCCGAACACCAAATCGATGGCATTCTCAATATCTAACTGTGTGCGATGTTCCCTCTCAAAACCAGTAGATAAAAGGTATGAAGTATTCCAGGGCGACTCTTTAGTAACCCCCAGCAATCTTGCCTTTTCAGTCAATGCAACTGTGTACTCCTCCTCTGTATCTCCCAGGTACTCCCTGCAGAGTTTAGTAGCACCATCAGGACACATACCGCTAATTAGCATCTTCATAGCACTGAAATTAACATATCCGTGTTTTCTAGCATTCTCATTCCTAAGCTCCACCAGAGTTTTGTACTTAGTACTCACTTCGTTTGCCAATGGGTACACATGCTCCCATGCATCTCTTCGTTCTGCCTCGCAGGTACTCTCACACAGGATACTGTGTCTTTCCGAGAACCCAAGACCGGATTTTCTCCAATAGGAGCAGACACATTCATTGATCTCCTCCTTTAAGTCACTGATATTGTCTTGGTGCTCTATAGCACTAACTTGATACTGTGCTTGAATTAGTTGTCTCTGTCGGTCGCTGATTCCTGCACTCTCTTCATCAAGTAAGAGCATCATTTCCATTAGTATTGCCAGCTTACTCCTGGCATATTGCTTACTCTGGCATGGCAGGTTCGTCATTACATTGTAGCTGCACTCTGCAAGACGCTCATCGATCACAAGCAACTGATTCTCGAGTTCTGCGTATTCTCTAAGTTTTCTTGTCAAGCCTCTGCTCCATCATATCCGATGCAATGATGTTGTCCACAATTCTTCTGACAACTGTATAGAAATCCCCTTTCCTTCCGGTTATATACTCCTGTATAGATTCAACTACATCATTGATACTAGTCCACGATATAAAGAGAGAAACAATATCATGTGTGAATCCTGGCATTCGTATCATGAAATGAGTTTCAGTATCGTACATGTACAACTTGTCCCATTGCTCATAGTCACTATCACTTACATTAACATATGGCCGAATGCTATTATAAAGGTTTGGCGTTTCTACGCCAGTTATGGATCTCTTCTCAATTCTGTTTCTTGCAATAACAACAGATTTTTTCAGACGCATAACATCAACATCTTCTATACTATTGCGAATCAATACTCTTGCTCAGTAACTCACCATAGTTACTTAACATAGCCATCATGACATAAATTGATGCCCCCTTGAATGTGGGATTTCTGTAGTAGTATCTATGCTTGTTGAAGGCCGTGTGCGTAGTGCTGATCTGTTCGGCAAGTTCTGCAAGTTGACTAGTGATTTGCTCTATCAGGTATCTCAACACCAGGGGAACGAAAGCTGGCAGTACTTCCAGATGCCCTCTCAAGCATACACACTTTATCTTCCAATCCCAACCAAAGGCGTTCAACATCTTAGAGCTGTTTGACATTGACGAATCTCAGGTGGTACCCCCGCCGGGATTCGAACCCAGGCTTCCGGCTCCGGAGGCCGACGCTCTATCCAGCTGAGCTACGGGGGCACCGGGATAATTTGTGTGGCCTGAAGATAGTTGATCAAGGAGTTTTCTTCAAGTCGTTTTCCCAGGTTCGGATCAGAAGGTCAGTTGCTGTACTTCAGGCTTTGTGCCCTTTTCCAGTGTGAGCATGGCCATGGAGCGTTTTCCCTTTGGGCCGGCGATTGCTCCAGGGTTGAGGAACCATATTCCGTTCTCCTTGTCCCAGAAGAACCGGTGGGTGTGGCCGTGAATGATGATGTCCGGCTGTACCGGCTCGAACATCTTTCTGATACGGCCCCTTATGCCCCACCTTGCGCCTGATCCGTGGGTCAGGCCAATTGTGAAACCTTCAAGTTCCATAAGAAACCTGTCAGGGTACCTTTTTGCTGTGTCACAGCCATCCATGTTACCGTGAACAGCCTTCACCGGAGCAAAGCGCTCAAGATCCCTTATTACATCAGTCTCTTCAATATCGCCTGCATGAATGATTATGTCTGCTTCAGCAACTGCTTCATACAGTTGTCCCGGTAAGGCTCTAAGCCTTACCGGGATATGGGTATCTGAAATGACCGCTGCTATCAAGCCTTAGCGGACCTTTTTCTTGTGCCTGTTGGCGCGACGCCTCTTCTTGCGCTTGTGAGTAGCTATCTTTTTACGCTTGCGCTTTTTTCCGTTGGGCATCTACTTTCCCGCCTTTGCAACCTTTGTCTTCACTGTCTTTGAGAACTTGAAGAAAGGAACATGTCTGCGTGGAACCGCAACAGCTTCTTTTGTATGGGGATTCCGTGCCATTCTGGGGTTGCGCTCAACAACCTTGAATGTTCCGAATCCTCTGATTTCAATGTGCTCGTGTCCGTAGAGAGCGTCTCTGACCTCTGCGAAGAACTGGTTGACGACAGAGGCAACTTCCTTCTTGGTAAGTCCTGTCTCGTCCGAAATGTTGGCAACGATATCTGCCTTGGTCATTTCTTCCTCCTGTTTTTTTTACGATGTTACTACTTGCAACAAACGCATTTAGCACTTGGTGAAAAATGCTGTGTTTACTCTTGGAGCAGGTAAGATAGACAATAAAGCCACAGGGTGCAACCCCTTGCCTCGCTTGAGGAAATAGCAACCGCCGCCCGAAAGGACGGCGGTATTCTGGTGGAGCTGACGGGGATCGAACCCGTGACCCCTTGACTGCCAGTCAAGTGCTCATACCAACTGAGCTACAGCCCCCTTGCGAAGCCTGCGTAAGATAATAACAGCCTCGCATAAGTCAAGTCTCAGCTGTCCATCTGCCAGAAAACTCCTCCGGCAGGTTTTCTGACCAGTCCGGGAGTCATTGGAGCAACCACCAGCTCAATGGTCATTGAGACGATTCCGCTGAACAGGTGCCCCCCTATCGCCTGAAAATCATGGTTGGCGTAGGAAACATGCATATGGACGAACCTGGCCCCTTCCTTCATGGAAACGCTGCCCTGAAGGGAAAGTATTTCACAGGATTCAGGTTCGGTCATTCTGGTGTATTCCCTGCCGTCATAGCGCCCTATCTCCATATCCTTCAGCATTCCGATACCGCAGATGACCGTAGCAGATTCTATACTGTTCTTCTCAAGCCAGGCGGTGAAGGAAGGGATGAAATCCTCCCCCTTGTCAAACCTGAGCACAGCAAGGCCATTCTCTCTCTTGAGTTCCTTCAGGATTCGTCCTTTCTACCTCACCACTGCCATGTGGCGGGTAATGCTGCCTGTATCAGTTATCATTCTGATGAAGTAGACTCCTGCAGGGTCAGCTGAAGTATTCCAGCTGAACGAGCCTGAAGTGCCATGCAGCCGGTAACTGTGAACTGTTCTTCCGGAAAGGTCTACTATGTCAATGGAGGCTATCTGTACTGACGGGAGTTCCCAGCTTATGGATGCAGTTCCAGTTACAGGATTGGAAGCGTTCACTGTGAATGCCGGCACCTGTGAGCCCTGCTCCTCCTCAACACCGTTTGAACCTATATCGTAAAGGTCAGTGCTGGTTATATGATCCCTGGCCCATGCAGTTACTCTGACCTGATCAGGGCTTGCAGGAAGAGGATCGGTCCATGTGAGAGTTGCTGCTCCGGAAGGATCTGTGAGGGCCACTGCATAGGTTACAGGCTGATCCCACTGTCCCTGAAGAAGGCATACTCGTGCGCCTTCCACAGGTGATCCTTCAGAGGTGACTGTAACAGTCAGTTCCTGAATGCCCTGGACAACATCCACACCTGTCAGCTGAAGTTCTGCAGGAACCTGTGTGTACATGGGAAGCTCAGGATCTCCGAAGAGGGTATTGCTCTTGGCTATCCAGTCGTAATGGGTGTCTGAGGGAATCAGAGGTATGAATTCGTCCTTGGCCATCATGAAAGCCGTTCCCAGATTGTACATGTCTTCATTGAAGAACTTCGCGAAGAACTCCTGGTCCACCAGTTCACTCCACTGGTCACCAGGCTCCGCAGGCTCTCCCCAACCGTAGCGGGTATTCATTATGCAGAAACCGCCGCCGCCTGGAGACCTTATCCATGCCTCGGCAAAACATGTTCCTGTATCGAAAGAACCGGAAAGGCAGGCAATGGTATTCCAGATAGTAGGTCTGCCGTTTACCGAGATGTTGGTAAGCCCCATGAAATCGTCTGTGTCCAGATAACCGGTTCCAATTGAAACACCGTCTTCACTGCCGTGTCCTGCGTGGTTCACAAGCTGCCTGCCCTGGTTGAGCATTGCCATTGTCGCTGTGTAGCTCTGAGTGCCTGCACTATCATAAAGCTTGGTAATAGTCCAGGTGGAAGGAGTGTACAGAGTGTCCACCTTCTCCTTGCCGGCAGAACCGGGACAGTACGGGCTGCTCCAGAGAACACCGGTGGTGAACCCCATGGAGGTGTACCAGTCATCGGTATCCGGTGCATCCTCCCAGACCAGTACCTTGTTTACAAATGTCTCAGCTTCAGCTGCTGTTTCCACAGAAGCCCTGCCCAGAACATAATCAGGGTGGTAGTCCATGTTGTCCTGACCGTTCAGTTCTCCCCAGAGATTATCACCATCCAGATTCCAGGCATCCACGCCGGGGGCTGTATCATTCATATCCTGATAGTACAGGTCACTTGAAGGATCCCCTGTGTATCCTTCCGCAGTTGCGTAGCAGTTCCTGTGAGGCACACCTGGAGTGTCGCCTGCAAGAAGAATGTATGTAGGAGGATTATTCTGATAGATGTCAAAGAGGAAGTTTCTCAGCTTCTGGGCATTATCAACTCCTGAAGCTCCTGAAAGTACTGATGACATTGTGACTATTTGAGTCTGAACACCTTTCCAGGTTTTCATTTGAGCCAATGGTTCAAAGGCTGCAGCAAGATTGTCGTCGGCGATGATCAGGTATTCGCCGTAGGGAAGATCTGTGGCAGCAGACACTACCGGCAGGTCGCCGGAATTGAGTACTGCTGTGTTCATGATTTGACTAATTACCTGAGAACCTGCAATACCCCTTGAGGGAATCTGCTCCGCCCGATCTTCAAGGTGATACGAAATCTCAAAGCTGACTGATCTTGAAAAGGTCAGGTTCTCTGTAACCGGGTCCCAGGCAAAAGGTCTTATAAGGAAATCAGCAACAGGATAGCCCATGAGAGTGCCCTGCCCTGAAAAGAGTACTTCAGTTTTGATATTTCGGGAAAAGGCATCAGGGTTGGGAACAGTTATGGTGAACTCCTCAGGCCGTGATACGGGAGCAGCATTCTGTACAGCCATAGGCCTGAAACTCATGTCCAGTCTTTCCCATGAAGAGCTGATGATTTCAACACCATCCACTACCGCTCCGGCAGGAATAGCTGCAGTTACCGGTATAACCGGTACAGCAGGGTCACCAGGGCTACCGAAAGGAACAGCCCCTTCCATAACAATTCGCTCGCCAAGCACACCACTGATAACCTGTGGTTCTGAAGACGCTGTCCAGTCAAGCTGAACGGTTCCAGCGGTAAGTGCTGCTAAAAGAAACAGGAATAACATCATACCTCCATTGCTGCGACCAGGGCGTTCCTGCCTGTGGTCTGCTCAAGAAGAACCTTGATTATTATGGTGACAGGAACGGCGAGGAAAATCCCTACCACACCCCAGAGATAGCCCCATACTATCACACAGAGCAGTATGGTAACCTTCCCTATGGGAAGTACATCTCCAAAATAATTTGGTTCTATCACATTGGAAACAACATTGTTAAGAACAGTAACCATAATCGCTGCAATAAGCCCAAGCTGAAAGCCGCCAAGACTCATCACATAGAGAGCGATCATTACACCGGCGACAATTGAGCCGAAGAATGGTACGAAGTTCAGAACCATTGCAGTTATGGACCAGATGAAGGCTTCATCCACCTGAAAACCCATTATGACAAGACCTGCACCTATAAGAAGTCCTGTAAGGGAACTGGTAGTCAATTTTGCCATGAGGTACTTCCTGGGGACATTCTCCACAGCTCTGATTACCTTCAGGTATCTGGCATACTCCTCCATATCCATATCTCGCAGCTTCTCGGCAAAGAGCCTTCTTCCGTTCACCATGAAAACAGTAAGCATTGTTATGATAACCGTATTAATCATGAAACCTGTTACTGAACCTACCAGTCCTGCTGCTGTTGGAATTATTGATGCGACCGGGAAGGATCCCTCTTCTACCGGTCTGTGGGATTGAAAGTCCTCTTTGCCTTCAATTATTCGATCGGTTTCAGCAGTTACCTCTCCCACATTCTCCAGACCGAGCATGTCATACATTCCCGGAATCCATTGGTTCTGAGCATTCTCAACGAATTCCACCACAGGATGAACGATATTGCTTACCATATCGTCTTTTCTGCTCACCAGAAGGCTTAGAGTTCCGTACATGAGGAAGAAAAACAGGGAAATCAGTAAAAGAGCCATAACCAGCACCAGAGAGGTACCTATCACATTGGCAAGATTTGATTGGCTGCGGTCTCCCCTCCTGCGATAGCGTTTAAACAGCTTTTGAAGAAGACGGTCTACATTCCTGGTGGTGGACCTGACAGAAGGAGATATAAGCAAAGCAAAGAAGAGTGCAATTGATATCTTTACAAGTATGGGAGCGCCCAGCCTCAGAATTACCGCCAAAAGAAGGACAGCAATTACCGAAATGGAGACTCTGAAGGGACTTGAGTTTTTCAGTTCCACTATTCATATACCTCCGGTCTCCTGTCATTAAGACAGTTTATTCTTTCCCTTTCTCTTTGCACCAGATCAGTATCAATTAAGAAATCCCTTACTCCTGAAGCTGCTTCATCATAATCCAGAAACTGACCTGAAGGTGAAACCACACCGCCGCCTCCGTTATAGGAAACTCCCAGGTGTTCTCCTCCGAGATTGCACCCTGCAGTGAATACCTGAGCCTCTGAGGATCTGGCAACAAGAAGACTTCTGAAAACCCCGTTTCTGACCTGAGGCCACTGGGCAGGAAGCAGCAGCAGCTCAGCTCCTTTGATTGTCAGTTTTCTGAACAGCTCAGGAAACCTCAGGTCGTAGCAGACAGCTGCACCTGTTCTGATACCTTTAAGATCGAACACCCCTGAAGGATTTCCCGGAATAAAAGCAGTGTGTTCACCCATATTCCTGAAGAGATGTCCCTTGCAGGTTGTGTGAACAAGTTCACCTGAACTGTTGTATACAGGAACGAGGTTTGCAATTCCGCCTGATACCCTTACAGGAAAAGAGCCTCCTGCAATCCATATTTTGCTGTTTCTTGCTGCTTCAGCAAGAGGAAGGTAAGGGAGTTCTTCCCTTTCGATCGCAGAAGATGCAATTGAGTCAAGAACAAAACCGATGGTGAACAGCTCCGGCAGAAGAAGCACATCTGGCAATGGTTTTATCGCAGACGCTTTAACAGCATTCTCCATGCACAGGCTCCAGCTTCCTGTGATTGGAAGTTCTGCAAGTCTGAGTGTAATCTTCAATTCCCATCCTCCTGAAAACAGGTTCAGGCGTAAAATATACAAGTCACAACCGTGTGTGGATAACATGCTCTTTTAAGAAAGATTTACCCTTTTCCCCTTAAAGGCTTTGCAATATGTTTGACCGACATTTGAAAGCCGTATTTATTCGGCTGGAATACTGTTTCAGAAGAATGCAGGTGAGTACATTGCAGAAAAGGTTCCTACTTGTTCTGAACACTGGTTCTACCACAACCAAGTGTTCCATTTACCGAATCACCTCAGCAGGTGAACTGGACCATTACAACAGCAAAACCATAGAACACCCTGACGATCTCTACGCCAGGTATTCAACCATATCCGGCCAGATAGACTACCGTGAGGAACTGACCAGAGAGTACTTCCAGAACAATCTGCCTGCTGGTGCAGTTGTGGCTGCAGTGGGCGCACTGGGAGGAATGCTGCCGCCTGTTCCCAGCGGACTTATCTCAGTAAATCAGGAGCTGGCTGATTTCAGCCTTAATACCCCTGTTTATCACCACGCATCCAACCTTGGCGCACCTATAGCGTTCAGAATCGCAGCCCTGATGAATGCTCCTGCTTTCGTGGCAGATCCGGTGGGTGTAGATGAGATAACACCTGTTTCCAGAATATCCGGAGTACCTGAGCTTCCCAGATTCTCCTATGTACATGCACTTAATATTCGGGCGACTGTGAGAAAACTGGCGGAACAGCTCTCAATGAGTTTTGAGGAAATCAGATGCGTGGCATGCCATCTTGGAGGCGGTTTTTCCATTGCGCCGGTTGCAGGTGGAAAAATCATAGACAGCGACAACCGTATGGAAGGCGCCCCATTCACCCCTGAAAGGGCAGGCGGCGTTCCTCCTATTCCCCTTTTCGAGGCTTGCTTCTCTGGAAAATACACCAAAGATGAACTCCACAAAAAGCTTTACGGCGGCGGAGGTCTCTATGGCTATCTTGGCACTAAAGATGTTCGGGAGGCTGGCAGAAGAGCAGCTGAAGGTGACGGCTTCGCAGCATTCATTCTTGATGCGATGATCTACCAGATATGCAAGGAGATCGGAGCTATGGCATCGGTGCTGGACTTTAATATTCACGGAATAATTGTCACCGGCGGTGTTGCCAACTCTCCTTTCGTTGTAGAACGAATTAAGAAGAAGTGCAGTGCCCTGTCTGAGGTTCATGTTTTCCCTGGCGGAAATGAGAATGAGGCGATAGCCTCCGGACTTCTCAGGGTTGTGAGTGGAAAAGAAGAACCTCTTCAGTGGCCGGACTGTATAAGAACCGGTGGCGAAATGGATCCCCTGCTCAGTTTCAGGGATGAAAACGGAGAGTTCCATTCGGTACCCTTCGGCGTCAGGAGCATGTAATGACCATCAGTAATTTCAGTGAGCTTCACCAGGCTGTTGCAAATCTTTCACCAGTTGATTTATCCGTTGCAGGCGGTGCTGATACCAGCGTGGTTGAGAGCATTAAACAGGGCCATGAAATCGGATTCCTGGGAACCTGCTATCTAACCGGCCCTGAGGAAACACTCAAGAAGATAATCACCGAATCAGGTGATGACCTTTCTCTCTACAGAATACTTCCCTGTAACAACGAACCTGAGATGAACAGGCTTGCAGTAGAGGCTGTAAGGGAAAACGGCGCTAAAATACTGGTCAAAGGCAAGGTTAAGTCTGACGGTTATCTCAAAGCCATTCTTCATCAGGATAGAGGAATCAAGGTTTCCCCTGTTCTCTCAAACCTGAGCCTCTTTGAAATGCCTTCCCTTCCAAAGTTTATTGCCATGACAGACAACGCAATCCTTATCTCTCCCGACCTCAGGGAGAAAGCTGCTGTCATAAAGAACTCCCTTCCCCTCTGGAAGGCATTGGGCATTGCTCCGATAAGAGTGGCTGCCCTTTCAGCAGTAGAGACAGTTAACAGCAGAATCCAGTCCACAGTTGATGCGGCGGCGCTTCAGATAATGTCTGAACGGGGGCAGCTCCCCGGTTTCATAGTTGAGGGGCCTCTGGGATATGATGCGGCAATTTCAGCTGAATCGGCAAAAACAAAGAAACTGCTCAATTCACAGGTTTGCGGCCAGGCAGACATGATAATCGCTCCCAACCTGGAAACGGCAAATTCTCTTGGAAAAAGTTACAAGTTCCACGGTAGCGCCAAATGGGGAGGTCTGGTATTCGGAGCATCGGTACCTGCTGTACTTAACTCCCGCTCGGACAACATGGAGAACAGGCTTAACTCCATGGCAATGGCAAGGGCTATCGTCCACAGCAAATCGCTTGCAGACAAGAACAGTTAAACCCAGTAAAGTCAGAGGTATGAGTTTATGAACATCTACAGCATCACCATCTTGGGCTACTTTGCCATCGTGGTTGTCCTGGGACTTCTCTCGCGAAAGGTTGCCAGCAAATCTGCCAGTGACTATCTGGTTGCAGGAAGAAACCTGGGAACCATGGTATGCGCCATCGTGGTGGCGGCGGAATGGCTTGGAGGCATGAGCACAATAGGTGTGAGCGAAAAAGCTTTCAACACCATGACCCTTCAGCCTATCCTTTACAATATCTCAACTTCCATAGGAATGGTTATCATCGGATTCACTGTTGCAAAACACTATCGCAGCAAGAATGTGCACACTGTCAGTGAAATGATAGAGACCCTTTTCGGCAGTCAGGCCCGTTCTGTTTCAGCTATAGCTTTTCTTGTGGCATATCTTGTGCTGGCATATGTACAGCTTCAAACCTGCTCAAGCGTCATGGCACCTCTCTTCGGAGTGAGCTGGAACTGGGCTGTAATAATCTCAGCAGCGCTTATCATGCTTTACACTTATCTTGGAGGAATGCACGCCCTGGCAATGACAGGAATGCTTTACCTTATTACCATGTTCGCAGGGCTGGGAATGGCTTTCGTAATAGGTCTTGACAAAGTCGGCGGATTTGAAGGTCTCAGCGCCACACTTATTGCTCAAGGCGCCCCTGAAAACCTCTACAACCCGTTCAGTGCAGGTATGAACAAGGCTTTCGCTCTGCTTCTCGGAGGACTTCTCGGAGGAATGGCCGCACAGGCGAGCATTCAGCCTATCTTCGCTGCAAGGGATGTAAAGACAGCCAGAAAAGCCTCTGTTGTGGCAGGGTTTCTGGTGGCTCCATTCGGTGTAATGACCGCTTTCCTCGGCCTTATGGCCAAAACAGGTCTTTTCTTCAGCCCTGAGACTGAAGTAGTGGGCAAAACTGCCATTCCAACACTTCTTCAGACTCCAGGCTTCATACATCCGGTACTGGGGGGATTGGCTCTGGCAGGTGTAATTGCCGCAATACTTTCCACTGTGGGGCCTGTGAACTTTGCAGTGGTTACAATAGCAGCCAAAGACATCTACCACGGCATAATCAACAAGAAGGCCAATGACGAAAAAATTATTTCCACAGCACGAAAGCTGGTGCTGCTTGTAAGCATAGTCACTGTACCTCTTGCAATATTCATGAAGGGAGCTGTGCTGGAAACCGCCTATATCAGCTATGCAATCAGAGCTATCGGCGCCATAGTTATTGTGACCGGCCTCTATCTTCGCAAGTTTGTTACTCCTCTTGGTGTGAAGCTTTCCTTTGTTCTGGGAACCCTCTCTGTATTCTTTGCAATGCATGCACAGAATCAGGGCTGGTTCAGCATAGACAAAACCTACGGAGCAGTTATTACAACCATAGCAGTAATCTCACTTTCCTCTCTCGGGGACAAACTCTTCAGAAAGAATGCCTAGAATGGAACAAACAAAAAATCGTTCTCTTATGGATGCCTCAAGGCTTCTTATTGAGGGAGCCGTTCAGGCAGGAGGCGAGGTTTTCGTAGGGTATCCTATAACACCTGCCAACCTCCTTTATGCTTACTCAAGCGCACGGTTTCCCATGATGCTTCCTGCACCTGACGAAATCTCAACCCTTCAGTACATGAGCGGTTTTTCCGCAGCAGGCAAACTTCCAGTTACAGCCACATCATTTCCCGGTCTGGCTCTGATGGTGGAATCCATTGGTATGGCCTACATGATGGAACTGCCAATGGTGGTAATACTGGCACAGCGAATGGGGCCTTCTACAGGCACAGCCACATGCGGAGCCCAGGGAGATATCGGTCTTCTGGGAAACATCAACTCCGGCGGTTATCCGGTTCCCACCCTCTGCCCCTCTTCCTTTGAGGATTGCTTCGACCTCTCAGCCAGGGCTGTGCAACTGGCTGTTGAACTTCGAACTCCTGTTTTCCTCCTCACATCCAAGGAAATGGTGATGACCCTGAAGAGCTTCGACCTTTCCACTCTGAAGAAGGTTGAAAAGGTGAATAAGAACTGGTACGAAGGGGAAAAATACATTCCCTACAAACCTGAAGAAAACGGAGTTCCAAGGTTTCTTCCCACAGGCTCACCTGACCATCAGGTAAGAATAACCGCCTCAACCCACAACGAGAATGCCGTACTTCAGCACTCAACACCGGAGGCTCTTGCCAACAGCGCAAGACTTAAGTACAAGATGGAGCATAATCTCTCTGCATATGCCCTCTATGACCTTGACGAGCAGCAGGGAGCAGACACTCTGGTATTCTCCTACGGAATAACAGCCGCCGCTGCCAGAGAAGCTGTATGTACCATGAGAAAGATGGGCAGTAGTGTTTCCATCCTTACTGCCAAAACCCTCTTCCCTGTTCTTCCTGAGTACCTTGAGATAACAAAAAGATACCGCAAGGTTGTTCTGGCTGAAGAAAACCTCTCTGGACAATACAGAGAAATCCTGTTCGGCAGAAACGGAAGAGAAGGTGTTTCCGGAGTGAACTGCATCGGCAGACTCATCACCCCTGAAGAGATTATTGAGGAGGTCTCTAAATGAGCGGCCTTTACCTTTCAACTGAAAACCAGCCGTTCTGCAGAGGCTGCGGTCATTCAATGGTGAGCAGAGCCCTTGAGAAAGCTCTCAGCAACATTGAGAACCTTAATCTGCTTGATCTTATCGTTGTAACCGACATAGGATGTATCGGCATAATAGACAAGCAGTTTAACTGCCACACAGTTCACGGACTTCACGGAAGAGCAGTTGCCCTTGCCACAGGAATCTCAATGGGGCTGAATGATCCTTCCAAGAAGATACTTGTCATGCTTGGCGACGGCGGAGCCACCATAGGTATGCAGCACATAATCGAGGCGGCACATCTTAACATCAATATGACAGTTATTGTGCACAACAACATGCTCTACGGAATGACCGGCGGACAGTCTTCAGGACTTACTCCTCTTGGATTCAAGACCCCTGCTGTTCCTGAAGGCAGAATTGATAATGGAATAGACATATGCAGTCTCGTTCACAGCGCCGGCGCTGCATATGCCAGACGCATCTATGCCCTTGGAGACTTCTCAGACGCACTTGAGGAAGCCTTGAGAGTAGACGGTTTCTCTCTGGTTGAAGCGGTGGAGTTCTGCCCCAGCCACGGCGTAAAGCACAATCCCGGCAAAAAGCTCAATGACCTTACTGAACCTGCAGGTCTCCTCCCTGTTCTTATGGAGAACAAGGACAAGAAACCCCATTCCCAGGCTCTCAGGTATCACACCGAATCTCTGCTCGACTCGGTGAAGAAAATAACCGTAAAGTACAACCACAACCTTGAAGGCAGAGCTACTGTGCTTCTTGCAGGCTCAGCCGGTGAAGGCGTGCAGTCTGCAGCTGAACTTCTTGCAAAGGCAGCAATGTCATGTGGTCTTTCTGTGACCAAAAAGGGAAGCTATCCTGTAACAGTCGGTGTAGGTTTCTCCCTCTCAGAACTGATTATATCAACTGAAGAAATTGACTTTACAGGAATAGAGACCATTGACACTGCTCTTGTAACCTCAGAAGAAGGAATGAAGAGAGCCCTTTCAAGGATAACTTCCATGAAGGAGGGAACCCTCTTCCTGGATTCTTCTCTGGAAGCCCCTGAAACATCAGCTGAAGTGAGAAAGCTGGACTACAGAAAACCTATGGGCGCAAGGACAGCAAGCCTTCTCAGTGCTGCCGACTTCATTCAGAAAAGCGGAATAATCCCTGTTGAATCGTTCTACGATGCCCTTGCAGCTTCAAGGCTCGGCAGTAAGATATCCAGAGAGAGAATAGAAACCGCGCTCTCTCAACTGACAGACTGAGTTATCTTTTGAACAGAATAACAGCCTGCATTCAGAATGGTGCAGGCTGTTCACAGTTAACAGGTTTAAGTAGAATCTGAAACCACTCAGGGTACAATCATTCTCTGGTATCAACGATTTCGAAAGGCATGAAAATGACTGCTATTTCAAAACGGGTCAGCGCAATGCAGCCTTCCCCAATAAGAAAGCTGGTTCCGCTTGCTGACAAGGCAAAGGCAAAGGGAATATCAGTATATCATCTCAACATAGGACAGCCGGATATTCCCACTCCGGAAGGTTACTGGAAATCAGTAAAGGAAAACTGTCCTGAGGTTCTCACCTACGGTCCCAGCCAGGGGCTTCCTTTTCTCAGAGAAGCCATATCATCCTACTACTGCAAAGCAGACATTCCAATTGACAAAGAGGAAATAATAGTAACCACAGGCGGCTCTGAAGCTGTGTTTTTCGCTTTCATGGTAACCTGTGATCCAGGCGACGAGGTAATATGCTTTGAGCCGTTCTACACAAACTACAACGGTTTTGCGGCAATGGCAGGAGTAAAGCTGGTTCCTGTTACCAGTAAGGCGGAAAACGGATTCCACCTTCCTCCTGCCCATGAGATAGAGGAAAAGATAACAAATCGTACTAAGGCCATTCTTATCTGCACACCGAACAACCCTACAGGAACAGTTCTAACCCTTGATGAACTGGCGGTTCTTTCCGGCCTTGTAAGAAAGCATAATCTTTTCCTCCTCTCTGATGAAGTTTACAGAGACTTTGTTTTTGACGGCGGAAGCCATACATCAACCCTGGAACTCAGTGAGATACAGGACAGGGTGATAGTAATGGATTCCATAAGCAAACGGTTCAGCTCCTGCGGAGCCCGTCTTGGAAACCTTATCAGCAGGAATAAAACAATAATGGATAGTGCTCTTAAGCTGGGACAGGCCAGGCTCTGCCCTCCTACAATAGCTCAGTATGGAGCAGCTTTTATCTACGAAAACCTCCATAAAGATTACTACGAAAATGTACGGGAAACATACCAGGGCCGAAGGGATCTGATGATAGACGAGCTTTCCGGAGTAAACGGAGTGTTCTTTCTGAAACCTGAGGGAGCATTTTACGCAACTCTTCGCATGCCTGTAAAGGATTCTGACAGATTCGCAGCATGGATGCTCACCGACTTCAGCATGAATGGCGAAACAACAATGGTGGCGCCTGCTGCAGGGTTCTATGCCACTTCCGGCCTTGGAGATGATCAGATAAGAATAGCATATGTTCTCTCGGATCATAAGATGAAGAAAGCGCTTCACATACTGAGAGAGGGGCTGAAAACCTATCTGAAACAGGAATAACCTCTACAGCAATTTGTACTGTGAGCCGCTGTCAGACCGGTAAAAGGGAGGAAACCTTAATAATACTGAAAATCACCATTCCTGATCTGACAGACAGATGCGCCGTTTGCCATGGCAGCTGCGTTTCTGCATTATCTGTGCTTAACACATTTCTCGCTGACAGGATGCACTAAGGAAAAACAGGTAGTTTGCAAAAAAATGATTCAAGGCTGGAAGGCCGGTGTCTCTGCCTGCAGAAAAATCTGACTGAGAACTGAACGACCCTCGACTACAAGTCGAGGGGTTCATGAACCGTCGATTTGAAATCGACTATCATCCTGTACGGGCTCACCTTCCTGTTCATCAATGTAAGCCTTTATCAGTTCGTCGGTGATGTTGCCAGTACTTACGGCAAGGTAGCCACGCGCCCAGAAGTGTCGGCCCCAGAACTTCTTTCGTAAATGAGGAAACTCCTGTAGCAAGACTCTGGAGCTTATCCCCTTAAGCCACTGCACTATCTTGCTGATATCATGATTCGGTCGATAGGAAATCAGTATGTGGATATGGTCAATGGCTACCTCGCCTGATATGACATGTATCTCATGTTCCATTGCTATCTGACGGATGAGATCACGCACTCGAAGTGCAACCTCGCCAACCAGAACTTTCTTTCGATACTTCGGAATCCAGACAAGGTGGACCTTGAGGTCAAACTTCGTATGGGAACCGAGTCTATAGTTTCTCATTGTGAAAATGTAATATGTGCTTCGCCTGAAGGCGAGGGGTTTCCACCATCCCCGGAAGAGACACTAACTGATTTTCACAAAATATAATGATTTTAACTTCAGAACATTCAGCTGAAATTTCACTGTCAGACGAAATTATTTCTGAATACACAAAGAAACAGAATGTGAAACCTTGATATTTCTAGAGATTTAGAGAATAAGATAAGAAATTGATTAAGAATACCTATTGATGCAAGGAAAACAGCAGACCAAACAATTGTAGCTTCTGACCCATTAACTATCCCATTGTTAACAAGATTCTTTGTTATCATAGGAATTGAAACAGATGCAAGCGTAAGCACTATAGTTATACATAAATATAGAACAACGCGCCTAGAACTCTTATTGAGTGAAACATTGAGAATTTTATAAATATTAAGCATAATATTGCAACCTACAATGTATCTATACTGTATCCAAATATAGTACCAGTATGAGCTTGTATTCCTACCATATATCCATTGCCATTATAGTCAATTATGCAAATTGACGAATCTGGCAAACAGTATGAATCCAAATAATTGCCATTTACATCAAATCTATCTATAACTGTTACAGGTGGATAATCACTATTATTGCCAGGTCCATACATTTCACCATTACTCATAAGATTAGTAAATATAGTATTTATTTCACCATGAGGACCAATCGACATGGATCTATATAATGGATATGCAATATCAAACCGCATATTAGAATCTTCATCATATGAATGTCCATGCTCAGTAATGCTAAAAGGCAATTCACGAATTTCAGTTGAAAAACAATGGCTATTTTCAAAATCTGCAAAAAACATTTTCATCTCAAAATGAGATAGGTACACTACTGTAGCAGGTTCAAGGTAAAGGCCATATATTTCGTAAACACTGCCACTATTAGGCCATTGCTCCCACTCTTCGCAACCAAAACTAAATAGTATGCTATCAGTGTTAATATCAAGACAATGAACATCACCTCCATCATGAATCTTGGAAAATACTAATATATGTGTAGAGTCAACAAAAGATACATCTTGTGGCCTATCGATTGATAATCTGCGCACATATGTTCCATCTCTATGTAAAAGCTCTATTGCTGATAATCCATTGTTAACGACAGCAATATAATCTCCACACACATCAACCTGTCCAATACCAGCAAAATGACCTGGTCCTTCCCCTGCTTCACCAAATGTCCATAAAACAGAACCTGTAGAGTCAATACAAATAAGGGATTGAAGAGCAGCATCAGTAACAAAAATAGTATCACCTTCTACCTTGACGAATACAGGATAATAAAACTGCGGATTAGGATCATCTTCACCGCCAAAATGATGAAGTCTCGTGATATTTAAATTGTATTGAGATGAGTCTTCCCATAAACCATCAGAAGATGATTCCATAAAATGTTCCCATTTTTGAAGAGTATCCTGCCACACACAGTTGTTCGAAACATTAGCAGATGGCATTAAAATATTATAATAGAATAATAAAAATATCAATAAAGCCGAAAGCAATATACTAAAAATATGCAGCATATTCTTATCAATCATAATAAGAACGAACGACCCTAATAATGTACATATATAACAAATATATACATAAATATAGAACTTTATTCATAATTACTCCTATATGGATTTGTTTTTCAATGCTTTACAGGTATGACGATATATAATAGTATTTATACGTCTTTTCCTGAGGGCACAAGCAAAAGAGTTTAGTCTAGACATTAAGGACCCAGATTCCATATATGCAACGCCCCTGCAGCCACCAAGGCAGATTCGTAAAAAAGCGCAATTTCCACACTTATCAATTTTCTTGTAATCAATATGATGTTGAGGATCTTGAGAAGCAATGGTCTGTTCCTGAATCCTGATTGCCATTACCGGTAAGTGAACCGAATACTTGACAGCAGGTTACCTTAAATGGCAGTATTGAGTAATGAGAATGCACATAAGAGAGGAGGCTGTAATGTCGCTTATATTTTTCATTTTGCTTCTGTCCAGACTGGGAGCAGGTATGATTCTTTTTCTTCTGGCAGCTTTCTTCTGGGGATAAGCTTTCTGTAATCTTGCAGGTAACTTTAAGTTACTCGGGAATGCATGGACGGTGAAAGTTTCATGGGGAGGCTGATTTCATTATTCATGGTTCATAAGACAGTTATCGGGACTGAAGTATTCCAGAGGCGCACAGGTTAATGTGCGCCTCTGGAAGTTTACTGTTTCAGCGAACCACTGAGATTCTGCAGGAAGCTTTACCTGCTCTTATCAGGTATATACCTTGTGGAATTGTGGAGACATCAAATGTCCATAAGTCTCCTGAACTGCCTGCAGCTGCACATATTCTTCGTCCTGAAAGGCTGTAAAGAGCCGGAGTGCTGCTGTTGGCCGGAGGAAGTGCAACCTGAACCACAGAGGAAGCAGGTGATGGGAAAGCTGAGATTCCTGCATGGGGATTTACAGGAATGAAGCAGTCACCTTCAACTGAGCTTCCTGCTGATCTGGATGCTTCAAGAGCCATGCAGCTGGATATTCCTGAATAGCCTGCAACCTCAGCGTGATTCTCGTCGTATCCTTTTACTGTTCCATCATGGTAGTTCGCCACCCAGAGGATGTTGTTTTCATCAACAGAGAGCCCTGAACCTCCAGGATACTGGGAAGCTTCTTCCAGGGTTGCAGTAACTGTGTTGATGCTGATAACTCCCTGCCCGTAGACATCTCCTACATAAAGCAGATCTCCCCGCATTACGCCAAAGGCAGGAGCGAATCCGGTTTGTATCACATTTGATACTGTTCCTGTAGCAGTTTCGATAACATGGATTTCTCCATCATTTGCAGTGTAGGAACCTGTGCAAATTGCATATACCTGATCTACACCGTCCCATGTGCAGCCCTGTGTGTTGGTAAAGGTTGTAATAGTGTCCACCGGCAGCATCGTGTTCAGGTCGGCCACTACCACCTTGTCACTGGACATCCATCCGCCGCAGGCTGCGTATATACTGTCACCAACCACTGCAAACCATTCAGGGTTGGGGCCGACTCCTGTTATTTCTCCAATGATTGTCATAGTGGAAGCGTTTACCAGAATAATGGAGTTATTTACTGCAGATGAGACTGCCAGCGTATCCCCCTTGACATGCTCCACAGCCCAGCAGTTATAGCCGGAACCGATTCCAAGTATTTCCACCTGCCAGGTTTCAGGGTCTATCTTCTGAAGGGTGCAGTCATCACTGCCTGAATTGACCACATAAAAGTGTTCCTGAAACCATAGAATATCGTTGGGCCACTGCCCTGGTGTTACCACATCAGGTGTTACAGTGCCTGTTTCAGTATCAATACAGGTAACATTGTTGGTTGTGGAGAGAACCAGCAGTTTAGGAGCATACAGCATAAGCATTGTAATCAGTGCTGTTTTTATCATTTCAAGCCTTTCAGTTCAGAACCATAAGTCTGGCTGTTGAAAATCCCGCAGTAGTTTCCAGTTTTACAAAGTGAATTCCTGACGGCAGTTCTGATGTGCTGAGTATGACAGTGCCAGGGGCGTAAACCGGTTCAGATCCAACCAGTCTTCCGGAAGCATTGTACAGTTTTAGCGATGCCTGGGAGTTTTCCGGAAAACTGCAGTTCAGATAAGCAAAACCCTCAACAGGATTTTCAATTGCATCAACGGCTACAACATGTTCAGAAACTTCTTCTGTGAAGTCTGCCACTTCGACCCATCCGCCAAATATGTTGCCCCCGTATACACCCATATCACAGATTAGTGTTCCCAGAGCAGGCCAGAGGGGATTGCCAGGGTTCGCCGGGGCCTCTGTGTCATTGCAGGAAGCTGACGGGTTGCCGCCATCTATGCACGGTGAACCTGTGCCCAGATGATAGGCGCTGAGGCCTCCATTTTCGAAGAGGGGATCTTCATCAATCATTCCGTCTCCCCAGGAAAGTGTTGCAGAGCCTTCCAAAAGCACTGCAGTTTCACCGCCCTGAAAGTCAGACCAGGTGAAAGTGCCTGTGCCGTTGTACAGGTTACACTGTGCCCCTGCCGGTGCGGTGTTGCCCCAGAAGATGGAGTTTGTAACTGTGATATTGGAGTTGTAACCGTATAGTCCTCCTGATGATGTTGTACCGGTGTTGTTAGCAACTGTGCAGTTGTCTGCAGTTATGGTACCACCGATAATGCCGGCGATAGCACCGCCTTTGCCTGCTTCATTACCGTACAAAAGGTTGTTTTCTGCTGTGCAGGGGGAGTTGTATGCAGATGTGATTCCTGCACCTGTGCTGCAGGAATTGTTCCTGATAACATTTGCTCTTATCTCTGCAGATGAGCTGGAAATATAGATTCCGGCGCCGAAGTGTTCAGCTGTGTTGTTTTCAACGATGTTGAATTCTATAAGAGGGTTGCCGCCAAGGTAGCAGAGTATTCCGCCTCCGTGGAATCCAGTGTTCTGCCTGATGATGTTGTTGGTAATGGTGGGAGATGAACCGGTACAGTTGATACCTCCGCCGTAGTAGTAAGGTGAGATTAATGTTCCGGTTCCGTTCTGAAGTGTAAATCCGTTAAGAACAGCATCTCTTGTTTCAGAGGATGTGAACCGGACTACACTTCCTGAACCTTGTGCATCAATTATGGTTGTTTCCGGACCGTCTGTACTGGCAACAACTACAGATTTTCCTGAGAAATTGATGTTTTCGTTGTAGGTTCCCGGTGATACCAGTACAGTATCTCCAGCTGCTGCAGCATCAATTGCAGACTGTATTTGTGAGTAGTCTTCCGGAACTGTAATTATCGCCGCATAGTTCAGTGCTGCTGCAGAGAGCAGCAGGATGACAAGGCGCATTTTGCACCCCTTTCAGTATTCGGGTTACCCGCCCGATTAATGAAGAATCCGAAAGGAATATCCTTTACGGTTCTCTCAGAAGGTATTCGGACTTACGGGCGCTGTTGCCTAATCACCTTGACTTCCCGAAGATTACCCTTCAGTGTCGTAGTAAGGTTTTCGTTCCCGTTTACCGCTGCGGGACAGTTCCGGATTTTCACCGGATTCCCTTATCTGAGAGACACCCGAATATAGCAGAATTTGACTGTGTTCAGATGACCCCTGCCAGCATAAAGGCAGCAAAGATCATCATGGCTCCTCCAGAGAGTATGTGAAGAAACTTCTCCAGTTTTTCTCCTTTGTGGGGGTCTTTGAGTATTTTCTTCATGGTACTTCTGAATAAAACAGCAATAAGCCCTGTTACTGCCAGAAGAACACCCATTCCTGCGACATTGCCAGCACAGAGATCATTCCTGCAACATAAGCTTTTTGGAATACAGCAAGAATCATTATTGCAGATGCGCCAGGGCATGGAACTGCACCTGAAGCTATAAGGGCTTTGAATCCCTTACTCTTACCACTTTGGGAATGTCTTAGTCCAGAGAGAAGCATCCATATGCCGATTGCCAGTATTAACGCCCATGTTATCATCATAAGGATGTTGTGTGTGGTGTTCACAGAAGTGGAGAGTGGTCTTGTGGTAAGAAAGAAAAAACCGCCCACAAGGAGTACTGCACTCAGGGCATGGACTGCTGCCATTCCTTTAACAGGTGCGTACCCTTCGCCGAGAAAATAGGTAATGAGGATTCCCTTTCTGTGCCCGGGCCCCAGCGCATGGAGCAGACCAAAGAGAAATGATGCTCCCAGAAGTATGTGAAGACTGCTGCCGTTCATTGCTCCTGCTATTGCATTTTGCATTTCCCGCTGGAGGTTAGTACTTCTTGATGACAAACTGTACCACAATGAGTTGTCCGGTTGAACAGGGGATAGCTTCGCCTCACCCTGCCCGGTAAGAAACGGATTGTTCCGGGCAAAACAGAGTGCCGAGAATAGCAGCAGTATGATTCTTATCAATTCAGGTAGACCACAAGCTGCTGGGGGTATTCTGTGCCGGAGTAGCTCGCTCCTTCTCTGGCAACTGAAACCTCACCTCAGTAGGGGATTTCCACATCGCTGTTCTGAACTATTTCGCAGGTGGCTGTATCTGAACCTGAAATACTTATCGGGTTACCTTCCCTGTAAAGGATATCACAATAAAATGTACTGTCGTAGATGGCTACTTTGAATGTGCCGTTATGCACCTCTACATTGAAGGGGTAGAAGAATCTGTACACCATGGTTCCGTTTTCCATATACACCTGGAATTCTTCGGTGCCTGATGCCTGAAGGAGAGAGTGGTTCCATTTACATCAACAAAAATAGTCAGAACTCTCAAGGTTGGAGAATGCATTCTGAAACACCTGTTCAGTTTCAGCAGGAGAGAATACGCCGTTTCTGTCACAGTCAAAGTCTGTTGTGATGGCAGCAGTGAACATCGAATCAAAATACCAAGTTATCTCAAGCCCCGCAAGAGTTGAACCTGAAAGTAATACAGCCATCTCAGTGTCTATGAACATGTGCGGATGTCCGAAAATTAATAATGTAAAAAAGATAATTATGAATAGGGATGTTCGCAAGGCAGACTCCTGTTCAGCCTAATTTGAAGATATCATTTTCTTCAAATCCTTCATCTTTGAAGGAAGCCGGCAGAGGAATTTCCCAGGAGTTGAGGGTTTTTACTATGGCTTCATCTGTGAGATCAAGTTTGTCCACAGGCATTCTATCCCTCATATGACGGAGAAAGGCATCCATCGCATACTCCCTGTTCCGTCTTATGGAACCAATTCCACCGTTATCTCGACTGACGCAGCCTTCCAGAGAGTCTTGGGAGAGGAATGAATCAATTGCATTGCGGACAGTATTCGGGTCAACCAGTGTGCCTAATTTAGAGAGAATCTCATTCATAGCTTGAACATAGTTCTGTTTGGAGTCTTCATCAAGATAGAGGTTCATGCCTACATTCAGTTTCTCAATATTGTCCAGGAAGTTTTCGAAAAGATCGGGACAAATCAGACCACCATGCTGAGGAGCGATAAGTTTCAGGTTTTTAAGAAGCGGTTTTATTCTTTCTGAGGCGTAACTGACTGCATTTCTACTGGGCATGTATTCTCTGTGAAACTCTGCAATTCCCTTCCATGAGTCTTTGGTAGCATTAAGTTCACTGTTTGATTTTTCACCAAGCAGGCTGCCTGAGAAAAGAACTCCTGTCTCTGGGTCATGCAGCATCGTTGCTCCTCTTGTAAAGCAATAAGGAGTGAGGATAAAATTGATTTTATGTCCTGTTTTCAGGTCAGCAGAAAGGTCTTTGAAGCTTTCAACAGACTTAAAGCTTGAAGAGCTTAAGCCATAGAACTTGGCATGTCGCCAGGTATGCTTAGAGGAAATTACTGCGCACCTGGGATTAAGCTTCTGAAAGTATGCAGTATTGTATGCAGCATCAGGCTCATGGCTGCTGAGGAAAACCATGTGCAGGTTATCAACTCCTCCGATCAGTGATGTTAATTTATCCATGAGAGGGGAGAGGTCATCAGGAACACCGGGATCAATAAGGAGATTAAGACATCTTTCGTCGTTGCGGAACACTCTGAGATAAATGTTTCGCTCAAGAGTCGTTTCCTGCCGTTTACCCAGCCACCAAGTTCCAGGAGCTATTTCAACAGGCTCATCAGGATTCAGTAACACCGATTCACAGGTTTTCGATTCATCATCTTTCTCAATTTGAGAACAGTTTTCCTGCTTTGTATCACTTTCCTCTTCTGAATGCGGATTCTTTTCAGATGAGAAGGAAGTCATTGCAGTTTTCTCTTTCTCCGTCTTTTCTTCAGAAGAGCCATTTTTTAAACCTATCTCCGGAAAAGCATTGGTTTCAGGTTTTTCTTCAGTGTTTTCTTCAGAGTTGTTTGGCGCGTTATCTGTTTCTATTTCCTCAGTGGTATTATCCTCATGCCCTACTGACCGATTTTCCTGCGGTTTGGCAGAAGAGATTCTGTCAAAGCTGAAAGCGGATTCTGACACCTCACCGGCAAAAACTGATATTTCAGTCATCGGAAGGCTCATGAATGCTCGGGCAGCTTCGATGCTCAGTTCTCTGGAACCATTATCCATCTGCCTTTTCAGTGCGACTCTGGCCTTATCTATCTCATCAATTTCCTTGTTACGCTTCCTTTTAGCGCTTCGGGAAAGTGAATCTACATCTGTTTTGTTATGGCTGTTGATGAATCTGGTGCAGATCTTGCCTACAGCGAAGATAGCAGCTTTTCTTGTGCCAATATCCTCTTTATCATTCTCAAAGGTAGAAATAAGAGCCTTTAATGCATCAGTGGTTCCTATATATCCCAGAGCGTCAGCAGCAGATGCTCTTATTTCCGTATCGTTCTTGTATCCCAGAGCTTTTATTAGTTTTTTCTCATCCTTGTCAGAGGAGAGTTTTTCAATGTCAGGAACCTTAACCATGAAGAATCCACCTATCGAATATTGTACACTGCATTATCTGAGTGCACAAAAAACTGAATAAATAGCATTGTTTCTTAAACTGCCTGAACCCATCGCAGCAGCCCAGTGAAAGATATACCTCTCACGGTATTTCGGTCAAGAACCGGCAGAAGGTAGTTCTGAAACCCCGTTTGCCATTTGGGAGACAAGCTAATATGTTTAGGGAAGACTAAATCAGGAGGGTTTATGAAACTCAGTTCCAGTCTTGAAGACTACCTTGAAACTATATATGAAATAGTGGAAGAGAAGGGTGCTGCCAAGCCAAGAGATATTGCAAGAGGCAGAGATGTGGCAGCTTCATCGGTTACTTCGGCGCTGAAGCATCTGGCAAGGCTGGGGCTTGTTAACCACGCTCCTTACGATCTTGTCACGCTGACAGAAGAGGGCGAGCAGCTGGCTAAAGCTGTTACAAGGAAGCATTCAGTACTGAAGGAGTTTTTCGAGAAGGTTCTGGAGATTGATGAAGAGACTGCTGACAGCTGTGCCTGTGGAATTGAACATGTCATTCCTGATGATGTTCTGACAAGGTTCATTGCGTATCTGAAATTTGTCGAGAAGTGCGGTTTTTCAGGTCGCAGATGGCAGGAGGGCACAGGCTTTGTCTGCAACTGCATTACGCACAAAACCGAAGAAGATGACAGCCTGGAAGATTCAGTTCTCTAGTTTTTTTCTTTTCTGTACGGCTGGCTAAGGCCATCTTTAAAATAATTATATGCCATTGAAAATTAATCATATGCAGATTTATACCTTTTCTGGATTTTAACTTTCAAATTCAGTGCAAGCACACATTCAGGTGTTTATTTCTTTGTCTCATTCATCATGTATTGTTCTGTAAGATATTGTAATAGTATGGGCTGAAAAAAACTATGGTTTGCACAGTCTTCTGCATTCTGTCCGGTGATGCTGCTATCTGTTACATTTTCTGAACACTGTCAGGAAGTTTGTAGATAATCATATTATCTCTGCTGCTGCATGAGCATCCTGTACAGCTTCTGGTGCTGCAGCCTGCGTCAAGCACTTCTATTCTGCCTTTTCTTACAAGCATTTCAAGCATAGGTTCAAGAGCTGATGCTTCCATATCAAGGATAAGGGCAAGCTCTCTGAGGGAGAGCCTGCCCCTTTCATTGAGAAGTCCCTGAATTCTTCTCAGCAAATCAGACCTTAAGTGTCTTTTTGTGGCCCATGATCTTCATTGACCAGAACATCAGAACAAGCATAATCAGCGAAACTGCAACCCACATTACCGAAGTGCCTGCACCGAAATTGGCAATGTTGTAGAAGAGGGTACTGATTATCCATGCCAGCAGTGTGAGGTATACGGTGGCAAGTATGGTCCATCCCAGGTTGGTTTCCCTGTAAATGGCAGCAATGGCAGCAACACAGGGAGCGTAGATCAGAATAAAGAGAAGGTAGGCGTAAGCGCTGGTATTACCATTGAATCTGCTTCTCATCACATCGAATGTGGTAAGGTTTACCTCCACAGCTTCAGCTGCAGTTTCCGCATCTTCCAGATCTGCCGTAATACCTGTTCCCGCAGGGTCACTCAGGGAGCTTCCGAAATCAGCGAAACCGTCTTTGACAGCTGTGAATGATTCGGATATTCCTCCGAGGAAATCAAAGCCTTCTTCTTCAGCTTCTTCTTCAGGAATATCAACCATTGTGGTGTAGAGGTTGTCCAGTGTTCCCACAACAGCTTCCTTTGCGAAGATTCCAGTAAAGAGCCCAACGGCAGCAGGCCAGTTGTTTTCCTCTATGCCCATAGGCGTGAAAACAGGAACCACAGCCTTGCCTATCGCAGATAGAACTGAGTTCTCAGAGTCCTGATTACCGAATGAGCCGTCGGTGCCGATTGAATTCAGGAAACTGAGTACGATAACCACCATAACTATCACCAGACCTGCCCTGAAAATGAAACTCTTGAGCCTGGTCATGGTGTGGTACATTATTCCCTTGAATGTGGGCATGTGATAGGGGGGAAGCTCCATGACGAATGTGGATGCCTCACCTTTCAGCATGGTCTTCTTGAAGAGAAGGCCGGTGAGAACTGCAAGGAGTATGCCTGCCGCATAGAGGCTGAAGAGAATTGTTCCACCGCTCTGCGGAAAGAACACCGCCACGAAAAGGGCGTATACAGGAAGCCGTGCTCCGCAGGACATGAAGGGGTTCATCATTATGGTGAGCATTCTGTCTCTGTTGTTCTCAAGGGTTCTTGTTGCCATTATCGCCGGCACATTGCATCCGAATCCTACAAGCATGGGAATGAAGGCCTTCCCTGGAAGTCCTACGGTTCTGAGGAATCTGTCCATTACGAAAGCCGCCCTTGCCATGTATCCTGAGTCCTCAAGTATAGAGAGGAAGAGAAAGATCATGAAAATAGGCGGAATGAAGGTGGCAACAGTCTGAATACCTCCGCCGATACCGTCGGCCAGGAAGGTTATTACCAGATCAGGCGCGCCAATGGAGGCTAGAAGAACTCCGAAGCCGTCAACAAAGATGGTACCGGTGAAGATGTCGAAGAAGTCAATGAAGGGACCGGAGAAATTAATGGTTCCTACGAACACAAGGTACATGATACCCAGAAAGAGGGGAATGCCCAGGAACCTGTTGAGAACAAAGCTGTCCAGCTTGTCTGATACAGTTCTGCGCACTTCATGCTTTCTGTTCACCACATCTTTCGTAAGACCGTGAATGAAACCGTACCTGCCGTCGGCAAGCACCATGTCTATCTCATCTCCTGTATGTTTCTCAACTGTAGATATCTCTTCTGAAAGCGCTTTCTCAGGCAAACTGCCTGCACACAGTTCTTTTGCGTACTCATCACCTTCCAGGAGCCTGAGAGCAAGCCACCTTGCATCTACCTTCTTCTCCTGAGCAACAGTTTTGATTTCATTTTCTATTCTTTTTACTGCGTTTTCAAGTATCTCATCGTAACTTACAGAAGCAGGAGAAATATTTCTCTCTTTGCCTGCTTTAAAAATAACATCTTTCAGGTTCTCAACACCTTTTTCCTTTGAAGCAGTAACAGGTACCACAGGGCATCCAAGGTGTTCAGAAAGGTGATTGATATCAATGCCCAGTCTGCGTTTTTCAGCCAGGTCCATCATGTTCAGCGCAACTATGACAGGTACCTTCATCTCAAGCAGCTGAGTGGTGAGGAAAAGGTTTCGTTCCAGGTTGCAGGCATCAACAATGTTAACAACCAGGTCCGGTTTTTCTTCAAGGATGTACTTTCTGGCGATAGCTTCATCCAGAGAAAAAGCAGTGAAAGAGTAAATACCTGGAAGATCAGTAACTTCAATCAGGTTTTCTTTGTATCTGTATGAACCTTCCAGCTTTTCGACAGTAACTCCGGGCCAGTTGCCGACCCTTTGTTTTGAACCGGTAAGAGCGTTTAGAAGGGTGGTCTTTCCCACATTGGGGTTACCTACCACAGCAATATTCAGTGCAGGTTTTTCCATATCAGTTCTTCTCCACAAGAAGCACTTCAGCTTCCTTCGCTCTGAGGCTTATCTTCTGGGAATCTGTTTCAATTTCAACAGGATCTCCCAGAGGGGCCTTTCTTACCATTGTGAAGTTTACTCCTCTCACAAGCCCCATTCGTAAGAGCTTCTGACGGTACTCTCTTTCACATTTGGCAATACCGGTGACGGTACCGGAATCGCCAGCGGACATTTCGCTTAGCTTCATATCAACCAGCTTTCTCTACAAGGATTTTTGAGGCCATGGCCATATCCAGCATTATTCGTACAGAACCCACCGAGACAAGCATCATACCTTCATCACCTTCTGCTTTTACAACAGTGATATCAGTTCCTTGAAAAATACCCATGGAAGACATTTTCTCCCTGCTGTTTCTTCCTCCTGTGAAAGCGGAAACAGTTGCGGACATCCCTTCAGAAAGATCAGTCAGGAAAATGACATTCTGACTGCGCATACTGCCGTGACTGCCATGATGTCTGTTCTTAGAACGGAACCCGAACATGAATTGTCCTCTCGCCAAGAATGTTAGATAGAGCTAAAATAACTTTCCTGATGGAATTGTCAACTTCCTATACTGTAGAAAAATGTGAGCAGTTTCAACGGGCCTGTTTTGAAAGACTTCAGCAAAAAGCAAATGTGAATTCTGACTGGCTCCGGCCGCTGCAAACCAATACTGGAATCAGCTGAAGCGTTTTGTGTTGAATCACAGGAATGTGTTTTGTATCAGGTTGTTCAACAAGGGACTGTTTTCCATGTCTGGAATTAGCTGACAGCTTGTACTCTGAACATCTTGAGCATAATCACAAACAGAGTATCAAAAAGCCGGGACAGGTGAGATGGATGACCATGGCGGAGGTATGAAAGCGGCTTTCAAGGTTCAAAGCCGACAGGCCGGGAAGCTGTAACAGCCTCCCGGCCTGAACGAAGGATCAGAACAAGTCGTATCCTATGGAGAAACCGACAGACTTCTGAAGTGTAAGGTCAGTTGTCTTTATGAGGGAGGCGTCGAAGTTAAGACTTATTCGGTTCTCAATGTAGAAGATGAACGAGTTGGTGATTGTATGGGTGGAAACTGTATTACTGACAGCTCCAGAACCTGAACCGATTGTTGTCTTGTCTGCAACAAACTGATATTGCACTCTGTCATCGAACTTGTCAGATATCTCGAAACTGAAGCTTGAAGTTGCTGCGAAGTTGTAGGAATCGCCGAATTCCTTAAGGTTGCTTGTGAAAAGCGCTGACTGGTTGAACTGGCTTCTCAAGCTGAAGGGGTAGGCAAAGTTTCCGAATATCTCCATTACAGGATCTTCAGTATCCTCACTGTAAGGATTTGACAGCTCGTAGCCTACACCTGCGCCAACTCTGTAGCCATAGTACCTGTCTCTCACAACTTCGTTGTCTAGTACCTGCATTATTCTGTAGAGAGCCACTGCTTCCAGAACATCAATCTGCTCGGATTCCTCGAGAACTTCCTCAATAGCCAGGTAGTAGTCTCTCTGAATCTCGTATGAAGATGCGTTGTCAATTTCGCTTGCCAGAGCTATCAAAACCGCATCCTCAAGGGCTCCGTTTATAGTTCCCTCTTCCTGTAGCTCCTCCTGAATACGAAGGGCTTTAGCCATGGAGGTGGCATTTATGTATCTTCCGTATCCTGCTCCTAAAAAGGTGCTGGCATCCAGATGGTCGTAGTCTGTCTGGCTGGCGAGGTGCAGAGAAGTATAGCCGAAGATATCTCCGGAAAGGTACTTGTGAATCTCTCCATCAAGAAGCACTGTGTACTGGGTTTCATCCAATGAGTCTGGAGCAAGGCCGTCATAGGTAAGACCGCCGCTTGAGTTGACGCTCCATCCGAATGGAAGCGATTCATAGAAATTGTTGTAGATGTAGTTGACTGAACCGTTGTTGGTAGTTGTGCTGTCTTGACCGAGGTAGCTGTAGAACGCTGAGAGATCCATGTCAAACAGCGAGCTGACAGGTGGATTGTAGTCTCTGATGCCTATTGCTGAAGCTGAACTGAGGATACCGAAAAGCATCACCGCGCAAAGTAACGAAGCTGACCTTAACATCAGAAATCCTTCTTTCTTTTAAGGGCCTAAAAATTTTTTATTGTAACATAAATATACTCGATAAACTCTTTCGTCAATATACCTCCTTCCGTGAATCATACAAACAAATTATAAGCCAAATCCAGCAATCGTCAATAGTGTGATGAATACGCTTCCGGAAATCCGGTTCAATTCTTTTTCGGCTGGCTGTCCTGTCAAACCTCAGATGACGGATTCTGCTTATCTGCCCAGGCAGCGTTGCAGACTCGGTTACATGGCCTCCGGCTATGCGCCTCACCTGAACAGATAATAACTGCGCATACTCTCCACATCCGAAGAATGACAGGACACTGATATGGTTGGACCTGTCAAGTTGAGCTTACCTTGTTCGATTTTCTTTCCCTTCTCTCAGGGGATCAGCGGCCGGTGTCAGTCCATCGATGGTCTGATCATACTGATATCCGCCGGTTGGTTACCGCATTTCATCTATTCGTCTGGGGTTTCCTCAGTCTAGTACCGTGCATACAGAATGCTCTGCGCACATAATGCCCTCGAGGGTTTCCCACACCTGATGATAACACCTGCCGCTGACCCGTTCATTATATACTCTGTCCTATCGCCCAGATAAACCCGGCAAGCTCGCGCGCAACTGCAATGCAGACTTTGTTTTTGGGTTTACCGGCCATGATTAGTCTCATGTACTTCCGATGCAGTCTTTCCTGAGCCTTCCAGGTAATCCTCTGAACTCGCTCCGGTAAATCCCTGTTTCGCTGAGCAATAACCCTTGTTTTGCATGGCTTATGTCTGTAGTGCCACGCTGCCTCTACAAGCAGCCGTCTGACAAGTACATTCCCCCATCGGGTAATTGAGCTCCGCTTTTCTCGTGACCCAGACGAGTGTTCAGAAGGGACAAGACCCACATAAGACATAAATCTACCGGCTTTTGAGAATCTTCTCAGATCACCGACTTCTGCTGCTATGGCAACTGCAGACAGGAAAGCTATGCCCCGCAAACCCTGCAGACTATCCACAAGGCTGCTCTGTTCCCAGTGGCTGCTGTAGAGCCTTAGATCCCTCTCT
>PDSZ01000033.1 GCA_002748705.1 Candidatus Fermentibacterota bacterium | reverse complement strand
TTTACACTGATGATTCGTCAGCCAAACTTTGTGTCTACAGAATTTGCAGAAATGGCAAAAGAATGGGCTAAAAAGAAAAAGTCCAATTCCCATATTCAAAAACTATCATTTTGCAAAATATCTGATAGAAAATGTATACAAATGATGCACTTTGGCAGTTATGATAATGAACAGAAGTCATTTGCAATAATGGATGATTTTGCCAGGAAAAATAAGCTAGAAAGAAAATCAATGAAACATAAGGAAATATATATTTCAGATCCAAGAAAAGTAGCGCCAGAAAAGTTAAAAACAGTTTTACGCTTTGAAGTTAACAAGCTAGTATAGTATCATATAACAAGTAGTTTCACCTGACTCGTTTCACTCGCTGGTGAATTCTGCGTTATGGGTAAGCAAAGCAAACAGACACACGGTTAGATATTTATGAAAAAAGAAAAACCAATTTTAGATGAAAAAATAAGTGTTCAAGATTTTAAAGATTTCTATTGGTTGAAAGACGAATTGATAAAATTTTGTAGAAAAAATGGAATCAGTTATGTTGGTGGGAAAATTGAGATAACAAATCGAATTATTGAATATCTTGAAACAGGAAAAATTACAAAACCTAAAACAACAAGACAAAAGAGATTACCAAAACCAACAAAACCACTGACATTAGAAACAATAATTGGAGTTGATTATCGAAGCTATAAAGAAAAGAAAGAATTTCTTCGGTCAATTATTGGGAAACAATTTCATTTTACGATTCATTTATTGGACTTTTTTAAGCAAAATGCCGGAAAGAAAACTTATGGGGATATTGTTGCTGAATGGCACAAGGAGCAAAAGTTAAAAAACGATCCGAATTTTGTAAAAGAAATTGCGCCACAATTTGAGTATAATAATTACATTAGAGATTTTACAAAAGCCAATCCAAATATGACAAGAAAAGATGCAATAAAATATTGGAAATTGAAGAAATCTATAGCTGGAGATAACAAGTACTCAGAAGAAGATTTAGAATTAGATAGATAATAAATAAAATAAATCAATCAGGAAAAACAAATTTGAAATCCTCAACCTATAGCGTAGATTCATGAAATCACTTCTTATCATATCGCAAAAGAAAAAGTGATAAATAATCTATTTTTTTTGTATATCTGAAAAATACATTCCAACTGCAAGTTTGTCAGAAGCAATAGAGTATGGGCTGCACTCGGTATAATTCATTAGATTCAGCAGGATTCAGATAAGCCATATTCATTACAAATGCAGCATTGAAAGTAATAAACGGGGCAAGATGGTCAGAACATACCAATGGTATCTTTGTGTGCGCAGTGAATCCTCTAAGTTTACTGAAAGGGGGAAAGGTTTCAGGAACCTTCAAGCTCTATTCTTACAGCTTCGTGCATGCTGGCGATGGCATTCTTGAGGATTTGATCCTCGTCATCCTTTTCCTGAGAGCCGAAAGTAACCTGAAGCAGGGCATCATTTGCTGTTCTGAGCCTTCTGCAGACCACTCCTGAGAGAAACCTCATGAATGCGACTGCAATTTCAGGTTCTTTTTTCAGCATAGCTGAGTATTCTTCTCTGCCCATTATAAGAACGCTTCCAGGAACTGCTGCTGTAACTGAAGCTGATCTCAAGCTGCCGTCTATGAAAGACATCTCGCCGAAAATGTCGCCTCGTTTAAGCAGAGCCAGAACATAGTCCTCACCTGCTGATTTATCATGAACTCTGAATTCTCCGCTGGTTATTATGTAGAGTTCGTTCCCGTGTGTGCCTTTGCGAATAATTTTTTCCTCAGCGGCTACATCAGTTTTGCTGCAGAACCAAACCACATTAGATGCAAGTTCAGCAGGAATGGTCATGCCCATAACTATATCTCCCCTTTCGGAGGTGCAAGAAAGGCAGGCGGTTCCTCCAGATATCCAGGGTAATAAATACCTGCCCTTATTCCGCTTCTGATAAAGGATGACCTTCGTCGGTAGAGGGAGACAAATGGAGCAAGAGAGTCCTCCTCTGCAATAATTTCACTGATTAAAAACGCTGATGAAGGCTCATTGTATGGCTGTTTTTCATCTCCTCCATACCTTCTTAAAAGAAGTCTGTAGTGGTAAGCAGCATCAAGGATTTCTTCATTTTCTCCCTCACCGGTCTGCCACAGAAGGTATGCATACTGATAGACAATATCAAGACTGTCAGGGTTAAACCGTACACCTTCACGGATAAATTCCAGCCCCTGATCAACTTCTCCCAGATTAACTGCGAGGTGATAGGAAGCATCATTGTAGACTTCTGTGAAGTGTGAATCAAGCTTTGCTATCAGCCACATCTGGGGCAGATAGTCGGTAACCTGATCCCAGGGGATACCCTGATACATTTCAATGTGATGGTAATTATCCAGCTGCAGATACATGGCACTTGCAATAAAGTGCTTCAGGCGCTGAAAACCTGATCCAACTGCTTCAACATGGTGGTAAGTATCAACACTTGTTCGCCTGGAAACCTCTTTTCCGGCAAAAAAGGCACAGACCAGAAACAGAACTGAAGCCAACCATAGTTTAAGACTTCTTGTGTTCATCGGTTTTTCCTTCTGGTGAGAAAAAACAGCACCACAGAGAGAACAAGGAAGATTGCTCCGTCTCGAAGAAGCTTGCTCCAGATGAAAGGAGCTGCCCAGGGCTGATTGAAGAACCATTGGGTTCCGTGGTTTCTGTCGCCTGAGGCGTGTAAATGTCCTGATGGACCGCTGCTGAACTCTTCGTGCTGTTCTTCATGAACACCGTTGGAATGGCCGCTGCATGCTTCACAGGTGCACTCATCATTGTGGTCGTGGCTATCTCCTGCCTGTAAAGCCTCGAATTCATCATTGCGGTCATGTTCTCTGCATGATTCACTGGAGTATGGTTCATGTTCATGGTTGTAGTGCTCTTCATGTGCGGCGTCAAAATCATCATGGCTGGAATGATCACCGCACTCTTCACAGGTACCTGATTCATGGTCATGTTCATGAAGTGTTTCTGTCTGTTCTTCACTGCTGTGATTGTGGGAATGACCTGATTCAAGATGCTCAGCAGGTGCCACTTCTTCCACATCGTAGTCTATACGGCAGCCTGATGCAGTAAGAAGCAGTGCAAGTAATACGGTTGCAGTAATTCTCATTTAAGGTCCCTGCTTCTGAAAACAGCCAGTGCCAGAGAGAGCATGAAGGCGCTGTAGCAGATTCCATAAAAAAGAGCTACAGCGAAGTACACAGGCTCTATTTCAAAACCGTGGGCTATGGGATCCTTTATGTGGAACACATCTGCGTGGGGAAGAAGCAGGCGCAGAAATCGCATAAGACCTGAAGCGGAAGGTATCAGACCGGTGAATTCCGCTACGCTCATCTGGCTTACAATGAACAGCATTGTTGTAAGCGGCCAGTTCAATGGGGGAGAAGTGAAGAAGCTGAAGAAGAACACAGTTGAAAGAAGGAACCATCCCTCCACTACTATGAGTAGTGTGGCAGGAAGCAGGTCTCCAGGTATGTGCATTCCGTTCATGGAAAGTATTACCATAAGCCCCAGGCAGCTGACTATAAGCGCTCCAGCCTGAACCAGAGCTGCGCCGAAGAATCGGCCCATCAGGTACTGCCACCTTGAGAGGGGAACTGCCAGCAGCGGCATTACAGTTTTTGTTTCCCTGTCTCTGGGGTAGAGGTTTGCTGCAAGTCCCAGTGCGAGAAAAAGGGCTCCCACTTCTATGCCGAACAGACCGAAGTCCAGTATGAACCTGCCCTGATTGGCAACATCAAAACTGGGTACTGACGCAATGGCGGCAAGGGCCAGAAGCATTACCAGCAGAATACCCCAGAGGGTTCTTCTGCGGGTGAGCATTCTAAGTGTCATCAGAGCAAAGGTGTATACAGCTTTCATTGCTTTTCACCTCCGTCTGCTTTGAGGTAAACTTCTTCAAGGGTCTTCATTACCTGCTCAACTGCTGTTATTTCAGCGCCTGTATCTCTCAGAGAATCAATTTTCTTCTGCAGTGCTCCTTCAGAAACTGTAACAGTGGATCTTTTCCCATTGAGAACAGAAGTGAGATGGTATTCCTTTTCGCTGCCAAGCAGTTCTGCCATTGAACCCTGGGAGACCAGTTTTCCCCTTGAAAGCATCACAGCTCTGTGACAGATCATTTCCACCTCTGAGAGAATGTGTGAAGAGAGCAGCACGGAAGCTCCTCTCTGATTCTCCCTGGTTATTATCTCCCGAAACTGCTTACGGGCGATAGGATCAAGGCCCCCTGCAGGCTCATCCATTATGAGAAGATCAGGTTTTGACTGGAGTGCCAGTGCAAGGCTCATTCGTTGTCTCATACCTTTGGAGAACTGCTTGATTCCGTTCTTTTCCCAGCCTGCAAGACCTACTCGGTCAAGCAGGGCATACCAGTCTTTTTTGTTACCGCTGATGCCTCTCATTGATGCAAACATTGTAAGGTATTCAAGCGGGGAGAAGGACTGGTCGTAATCAGGGTTCTCAGGCACATACCCTATGCGCTTTCTTGCCTCGAATGAACCGGGGCTGTGGCCCCAAAGAGAAACAGAACCTGATGATGGGCGAAGCAGTCCAAGAATACACTTTATAGTGGTGGTTTTGCCCGCGCCGTTGTGACCGATAAAACCGGTTATCTCACCTGAATTTACAGTAAAGGAAAGATCAGATACTGCATGAACGGTACCTATTCCCTGTTTGCCGGGAAATCTCTTGAATAAAGATTCTACACGAAGTGGAATGTCATTCACTTTGTTCTCCTGACCTGTGTACGGTTTCAGGCAAGATATTTCAACCTTTCAAATGTTGCAAGGTCAGCAGAAGGTTATGTTTATTCACTGCGAAAAATTTCATTATCTTCTGAGATGAATTAAAGTATCGTAAAATGTTCAGTGAACAGGGTATCAATGGAGTTAATTACTGATTTTACGATAACCTCTTCAATTTCCTCAAGGCTGTCCTGAATTGATCAGCGAAGGGTTTTCTGGATGCCTCCAGGCTTTCTGTGAACTGGATCAGGGATATGTGCAGTCAGGTACTGAATTCACTTGGGTATATATAAGTATTCAGTAGATCATGTTGTAATCCAGGAATTTATTCATACGATGATGGTTGTGAGCATCTGTATGTTTGTGCCTGTAAATGCCTTCAAGATAACGAAATATATAGATCTGGAATTACTTGTTATGGTATTTGCTTATAAAATACCACCATATCCAAGACTATACAATCAGAATAGTTAAATGCTGAAAAAGCAGCCCTGTCCCAGACATATTTTCCATGATGGCAGCTGGAACTATCAGCCCAGGTAGCCAAGTCCTTCAAGTTTCTTGCGAATCTCTTCTTCTGATTCTCCTGCGCCTGGGTCGAGTTTTTCAAGTTCACGCTCTACAACATGAAGAATGAACTCCTCAACTGAAGAATAACCGCCGGCGTCGGCAACCTTGTCCAGCCTTTCCTTCATGTCGTTTTCTATCTTAAGTTTGATTTTCTTCACTTCAAGTCTCCTATACTTTAACCCTGAATACCACAGCTCCTGCAATGGCCCAGAGGCTTGAGAATACAAGGAACACGGCAAACCAGCTCCATCTGCCGCCAAGTACATTGTAGTGAGCAGGCTGAAGGTGTATCTGTACCGATTTTACACCCTCTGCTGCAGCTCCGTTCCACGGTCTGAAGAGGTCTCTCATTATACTGTTCTGCTCTGCTCCCCGTACTACAACAGAACCGGTTTGGCTGTCTGTACCTGCTTTTACCGTTCCATCTGCAGTTGAGAATACTCCCTGAGAACTGGTAAAGGAGAAACTCTGTTCCAGTGAATCTGCAATAGTTACAACAGGAGATATGATGGTTCCGGTTTCAGCTTCCGGAGCACCGGAAGGGGCTGATTTCCACCTTATCACAGCTGTTGACGGCTGCGTTTCTGAAGGGGGCAGGAAGCCGTATCTTGCATCAAGCTGGGCAGCTGTGAGCACAAAGGGCAAGGCTATTACCAGCATTGGTCTCAGAATGTGCCAGAGATAGATGAAGTTGTCCATGATAAGGCTGAAACCCAGTTTGACCACCGTTGGAGGGCTCTCCAGATAGAGAAGCATTCCAAGTGCCCTTGAACCCATTTTGCGCCTCAGTTCAGAGATTGCCTGCTGGTTGGAGGTCCACTTGAAAACAAGAATCATAAGTACACCTGCCAGAGCAGAAATCCAGGACATTCCCCACAGGGGGTGAAGGGACTTGAAGGGCGTCAGCAGAAGGTCGAAGAGTACTGTCATGTAATGACGCCATCTTCAAGGAGAATAGCCTTTATGAACTGTCCCATATCAGTAAGTGACGGAGAGGGGCCTACATCCTTCACAGTGGTGACCAGAGAACCAGGGCAGATGTCAGGAGAGATGCAGTGTGTACCGCTCCAGGGGTCAAGGTTGTCTGTTATGACATCTTCAGGGAATGATCCCAGTGTGGTTTCCCAGCTTGCCCTGTAGCCCAGGTTATAGCCTACAAGCATATCAGGAGCCCACGGCGGTAACTCCATACCGGGGTACATGTCCTCAAGAATGAACAGATTCTTGACAGGGTGTTCCCCGGTCAGGGGGTCTACTGCTGCTTCAAGCGCAGCCTTAAGGTCCTCCATAACCTTTCGTCTGTCTGCAGGAGGTACAGCACCGTTCTTTTCACGGCCCTGCTGGTTCACATACAGACCGTTAAGCCCCAGGCCGTAAGCTCCAGTGGCGCTCCAGTCCAGACAGGCATACATATCCGAGTTTCGGTTGTGCTCGGTGGCAATTGTTGCAAAACCCTCGGCAGCAAGGAAAGAATTCAGGTTGAAACTCCTTCTGAAAGGAGCAAAGCCATGGTCTGAGAGCAGTATCAGTTCTGTTCTGTCATCCAGCAGCTCCATTGCCTCTCCTACTGCCATATCAATCCTGGAATAGAGATTTGCTATTACTCCGTGGAATCTGGGCTCCACCTGGCCGTAGAGAGGGCTGGCAGGGTCCATTGAACGGAAGAACATGTGCACATTCAGGTCAAGGCTGGTAAAGTAGAAGAAAAGCATTCCCTCCCTGTACCTTGAAAGTGCCGTGTGGAAGAGCCGCATTCTTTCCTCAAGAACCAGGTGTGCCTGGGAGACATAGTCGTCATCATCAAAAATACCCCGTGAGAGAGCTTTGGTATCCTCAGGAAAACCCTGTGTGTAGAATTTGCCTGCTTCCTTGGCCAGATCCCTTGAGTACCAGTCCGGGCTGGAGATCGGAAGTGCAGGATTCTCAGGGTCAATGTTGAGAGGAGTAAGGTAGAGCTTCAGATTGGGGTAGACCTGCTTCAGGTAAAACCTGCCCATTGCGTTCACCGTTGATACGCCTGGAATTGCAGTGAAGCTGAAACCCATCCAGGGGCTCCACTGCTTTTCTCCAAGAACGATAGATGAACCGTTTACATCAATTCGCACAGCTTTGGAATCACGGTCTGCCCAAACCTTTATTTCAGTACTCATTGTAGGGGAGTCTGCAACGAGAGAATTGGCAGGTCCGTCTGCTCTGCATGTGTAACATCCGTCTCCGTAATCCCTTACCGGAATTACAACACCTCCGCCTGTATCATCTGAAATTGACCTTGGGTCATCGGTAAAGAAGGTAAAACTGCCCTGACTTCCCCTTACATCCGGTGTACCCAGCCCTGAGAGAAACAGCCCGTTTCTGTTCTCAGCAGGAGGTGGAAAGTCCACAGGAAGCTTCACCATTGTGACTGGAATACCTGCGTTCAGAAGCTCGTTCCAGAACGGTGTTCCTCTTCTCAGCAGGTTTACTCCTCCTCCTGAGAGCGGCAGCCGGAACTTGCCTAGATCAAGCGTGGACTCCGGAGGAGCAACCTCCGATGTGGAGAGGAATGGAATCATAGTTTCAGGATCACGGTGTATGAAATCGAAGATACCGTGTACAGGAGGGGGAGCGCCTGTTATGAAGTTAGACCAGGCCACAGGGCTCTGTGGCGGATTGGAGGTGGCAAGCCTTCTGAAAGAGCCTGAATCCATCAGTCTTTTAACATTTGGCATAAGACCCTGCTCAGCAAAACCTGCAAGCAGCGCAGGATCCATACCGTCAACACCCAGTACTATCACCCTTTTTCGAGAGGCTGCCGCAGAAGTGCCGCACCCTGCCGAGAGAGCCGCCACCGCTGCCGGCGCAAGTATTGCTTTTTTCAGAAACTCTCGTCTGTTCACAGCGGTCTCCCGTCCATGTAACCTGGAGCTTTCAGCCCCAGAAGGTCAAGTACAGTTGGCGCAATATCAATTATAGCCGGATTCTCTTTCTCATGTTTCCAGTTTGTGAAGAGAATTCCTTTGACCAGTTCCGGATCGTGGCAGTGATCCCCGTTCCAGTGTTTTTCGTTGGGGTAAATCACCCTGTCTCCCACACATCCGGTTACGCAGCCCCAGTCGGAGCGGTAACCGTGGTCTGTAAAGGGAATGATGTCAGGGCTTCTTTCGATATAAGCTCCTGAGTAAACTTCACCGGCAAACTTCACAGATTTGATTACAGGTGTATCACCATCTTTCAGAGCAAGAAGCTTTGACCTTATCTCTTCCATGAGGGGAATTGCATCTTCCTTTTTCACAATACCTTTTCCCTCACGGCCTGCAAGGTTGATGTTTAAACCGGTAAGGCCAAGAGCATAGGCCCTGGTTTTTGACCAGTCCACACCGTGGTAGGAAGCATCAACGGTTTTTACTCCGTCTTCAAGCACCATGTAGCCTTCTTCCACAAGCCAGCGGTTGAAGTCTATGCAGGTGTGAAAAGAGGTAAATCCGTGGTCTGACATGACGATAAGCCGCTGGTTGCCGTCTGTTTCATCCATGATCTCGCCTACCAGCTTATCCATCTCCAGGTACATGGAATGAATTACTGAACCTGGTTCAATGCCATTTCCCCAGAACATGTGCTGTATTCTGTCTGAGGTATCGAAAACACAGACAGTAAGGCCGTCACCACCGTTTTTCAGGGCATTCCTGAACATTCGTTTTCTCTCGGCAAAGTATGCCCAGGCCATGTCAAGAAAGCTCTTTTCGTCCAGATGGCCATTGGAAAGCGCCCAGGTGTCTTCAGCCAGACCCAGGGTGGCAAACTTACCGATGGCTCCTGCAAGATATCTTGAGTAATGAACAGGATGGGAGAGAGGCACCACAGGCCCTGAAGGATCAACATGAAGTGCTGTGCAGTAAACAACAATGTTATCCTCTTCTGTGATTCTGAAACGGGAAATACCTCGTACTTTAGTACGGCCTGCCTTGTACTCTATTGTCAGCCATTCAGAAAGTTTGCCGGGAGCAGCTTTGATTGAAGCGGTTCCGCTTGTGATTTTCCATTGACCGGTTTTCATTTTTCTGAAGTTTATGCGGACAGGTGCACAGCCCTCAGGGCCTGTTATGTCTCCGTACCAGCCGGCAGAACTGGAATGAAGAGTGGCTGAAATACCGCCTGTAAACTGTTTTTCTGTTCCCTCAGTGGTGAAAAGTGTGTAGCTGCCCTGACTTCCTCTGAGATCCGGTACGCACATTCCTGACAGAAGCCTGCCGTCCAGAGGTTCAGGCGGATATGTAATAGGTACACGAAGAATAGTTGAGCGTATGCCGTACTTGCCAAGAAGGCTCCAGAACGGTTTGCTCATTCTGAGAATAGAGGAAGAAACCTCCTCCCGCACTCTGCCAAGAAGATTCTTCTTTTTATAAGTGGCGGTTTTTACCGAGCTGAGAACCGCAAGGTATCTTTTTCTGTCAGGTGCCAGAAAGTCGAAGATACCGTGCTTGCCGGGATTAACACCGGTCTGGAAACTTGACCAGGCAACAGGAGAGACGCCTGGAGTTGTGGTACGCATTCTTCTGTAGGTACCTGAATCAGCAAGCTTTTTGAAATTGGCAAGGTCGCCGTTCTGCCAATACTTTTCAACAAGGTATGGTGAGAGGCCGTCCAGCCCTAGTATGACCACTTTTGAACACTTGGCCTTTTTGGGTCTGCGGCGTTTCTTCCAGGCCCTTATCAGAACCATTACCGGCCAGAAAAGGAATGAAAGCATTGAAACTGCAATGGCATTCAGGAACACCACAAAGGAAGTAAGAATGCCGAATCCGGCCCCAGGGCCTATATACCCGTGGGCAAGGGTTGGAATCAGCAGCAGAAGCGCAAAAATAATGAATCTCAGGAAAACTCCTCCCGTATGTATAGAAAAGCAATTATACTCAAGAGACTACACTGAGTAACAGTATCGGTTCCAGAAAGGGGAATTCATGAGAAAGGCATTATTTACAGCGGCTCTTCTTCTGGTGTTAGCCTGCGGTAATTCAGGCATTGAACTGAACAATGGAACAGGTATGAACCTTGATTCCGTAACTCTCTCCATCGGTGAGAACTCAAAAACCTGGGAGAATGTGGAAGCAGATCAGACCGTAAAAACCGGTCTTGATATGCTCGGCGGAAGCAACACTGTAAGGGTTGAATGGCAGGTGGAAGGTCGTACTGAATTCATCGATTACGAAATACTTGAGAATGCTGCAGATGCAAAAAGGGTCAGCATACTCTTTGCTCCTGATGAGGTCAGCATCAATTATTCATTCTGATTTTCTGAAAGAGTCTGCGGCAAAGTCAGACGAATAAGCAGAATTCAAGTCAGCTGTTTTGGGCTGAACAGTTTCAGCCCAGCCTGCTTACATAACTGCTTATGGTAATCGGTGAAAGAAAAGCTGCTGTTATTCCGATTTCTATTGTGAACAGGGCTTGTTGATTATTTCATCAGCTTTTCAGGAAGCAGGAATAGATGGAAACCCGAATTAGGGAAGCCGCAAAGGATGACTTGCAGAATATTGTGAAAATGTGGGAAAAGATAATGGACTATCACAGCAGTCTTGACCCGTTTTTCTCCAGATCGCAGGATGGCGGTGTTAAATTCCTTGGTTTGATTACAAAAGAACTGGAATCTGAATCTTCGAACCTCCTTGTCGCTGAATCAGAGGAAACCTTCTGGGATTCATTAAGATGCAGATTTCCGATTATCCTCCTGTATTTCAAAGGAAAAGGTGTGGAATAATCTCAGATACTTTTGTGGTTGAGAACCACCGCCGAGAGGGTATCGGCGAAGCTCTTTTCGCACAGGCTATGGAGTGGTTGCAGAAAAAGGGAATTGACAGTGTAGAACTCAGGGTGGCAAGTGCAAACCCTGTTGCTAAGAGCTTCTGGAAGAAAAACGGTTTTACCCCATTCATAACTGTAATGTACATGGCGCAGCAGTAGTTGAACCAGAGTCCCGGAAAAGAAGTTGAGCGCATCGGTAATTCTGATATATGATGTCCAAGTAGAATGGGTTTCGCTGAACTGCATACAGGTACAGGATGTTCTCTGGTGTTTTCTTCTTTCTATCAGTCGGTAACGAGATGCGTATTGAAGAAGGAGATTCGGTAATAACTCTGGTGTTTGTGCTTGCTGGCTGCTTCCTGTTCTTCAAAGAAAAAAGCAGATGTTGGAAATGACTGCTGCTGGAACTGGGATTCAAGAGCTTTTCAGGGTACTAAATGGACTGCATTCGCAGAGTTTTCCGATGTGAAGCTTCGGTAAGACGACAGCGCTCAACATCTTTCATTCCGGCGTGTAAGAGTATCAGGCGGGAAAGAAGTTATTGAACCGCCTTCCATACAGCGGATTATTTCACCATGTCAGATGATTTGCTCTTCGTGTCTGATGATTCAGGACTGAGGATGGTCTGCTTGACACTTTACGGTAATGTGCAATGGAGAGCAGGTGAGTTGGAAGAGTGGCCTGGTTGCTTTCCGGAAATCTGCAGGGCAGCTGTTTCAGTAGAGTATTCTGCTATATGAACGACGCCGCCTCTGCAATTGATCTCTACAGCAGAGCAGGTTAGTATGTCAGAAGATTGTCAAAGGTTTCCCCGCAGCAGGATGTTGAGTTTCTTAAAGACAGTACGATTATAGTTTTTTCCAGGGCTCAGTCCGGCGGAAATCGTTACATCATGGATATGAATACAGGAGAGATATCTGTTTAGCTTATGATCAGTGGGAGATTGTTGAGCGTAACCGCTCTTCAGGGGATTTCAACGGAATAGTTTCAGCAGATAGAGAAAGAGTTGCCGATATATACCGTTTTGAGTACAGGCTGATGATATACGATGTGGCCTCAGGGAAACTGATTTTTCAGAGGGCTCGGACGCTGCAGCCGGTAACCTGTGCGAAGGATGTATGAACAGATCATTGCGGGAGCTTCTGTTTCCAATTCCCTTGGTTGTATTTTCAGGCCCGGAGAACATGATAAACGCAACCATCCACCTCAAGGAGAAAGGAAATCTGAAATACAATATTGCCAGGGCTGAATGAGTATTGATGAAGAATGCCTGGAATGCTATCTATGGTTTCGTAGCATGCAGGTGTTGTTTTACAAACCATGCGGTTCTGCGGATGGACGAGAGATATACTCAAAGTCCTTTGACTGGAAACAGTTTGTATATGCCTTTCGTGGCTTCAGGGGATAAAGATGAGAAAAGGCTTTTTGATTGTCGCAATTACAGGATTGTGCATCCCTTCAGAGGAGCAGTTCTCCCAGGGTATTTCTGATTCTTCGCCGATAGGTTGTGATGCAGCAGCGATGTCTCTGGCAGGTCTCAGTTATTTCCCTGAAGGTATCTGCCTGGACGAGTGTGTATTCAGTTCAGATTTAATAGATGTCGAGCCTCTTTCTGAGTGTGACATAAACAGGGATTTCTCCAACACAGGAGATCTTGACTGGCTTGTTGATGCTGCTTCCGGCGTTCGCTGTGTGCTTGCAGGTGAAAACCATTACTACAGATTCATTGAGCATCTGAAGAACAGAATCATCTTTGCCCTTAACCGGAATGACTATTTTCATCTGGTGGTCTTTGAGAACCAATACTCTCTGACTCCCTTTCTTAATCACTACCTTGAAATAGAAGAGAATGAAGCTGCAGAAATTTTCCTGAATGAGGAGCTTGCAGACTGGCTCTCTTTTGATGAAGAGATTATCAGGCTGCGGCACATAAGACGATGGAACAGAACCTTTCCTGAAAAGTGGATACATATCGGCTGCTCTGATATTGAGCATAACTTCCGGGGAACCTTTGAGAGGATACTGGTGCCATTTCTGCAGGAGATTGCTCCAGAGTATGACTTTCCTGTTGAGGAGGTTACACTTGAGAATATTCAGGCTCTGCTGCCTGAGTTCAGGCAGATGGTTGAAGAATCTGATGTAGTTCAGCCTGGAGGGTGCTGGTCTTTCATTACAAAACCCTACATTCTGAATGTGATTCTTAATCTTGAATCAACCTGCAAAGCCAAAGCAGACAGAAGATACTTCATTCGGCACAGGCAGGAAGCGATTATCAGAAACCTTACCTCTCCTGATTTTCTAGGTGAATACTTTCACACTGGAAAGGTTATAATCTTTGCAGGCAGCTTCCATACAGGAACTGTTATGGATAATTCAGGTTCCGATGCGGACTATTTCACCGAAGGTGCCTATCTCACAAATGAATATGATGCAACTCGAAACAGTACATTCTCTATACAGCTGACTGGTTACGCAATGACTCTGGAATCCATGGCAGGCATTGATCTGAATACGAACAGACACCTGGGAAGAGAGTACAGGGAGTACATTACCAGTTTGAACAGGGCTTACGCAGAAAACCTTATTGCCAGGGAGACTCCTGTTCTGCTCTGGCCGATGGATCATCTTGATATGTTCATGCTCAACGCAACTTCAGAAAGAGACTTTCAGCCTGCAAGAATAGTAAATTTTGATACAGAGCAGGTGCTCAGAGAGGCAGAATCAGTAAGCCCAGAGTTTGCTGAACAGATAGAGAGAAAGCTGTATTACATTCCAGGAAGCCATGATGTGTCCATTATCATACCATGATCTCCTGTAATTACTGTCGTTCAGTGAGAACTGGCAGTTTTGCAGTGCTTAAGAAAATCAGATCCTGCTCCAGCAGTACTACCTGTATAATCAGAGACAATGGTTACTCGCCGTATCATGCTGTTTCACAAGACTGATCTGTATTCAAACTGCATAAATGGACAGCATTGCTGTAAGAGCGGACAACGCGTTGCTCGCCTAATCAAGCATCATCATAAATGGTTTACTTGCCTGAACCTTTTGATGCGGATAGGAAACTGAATTTCCGATACAGTATTCCCTGACTTCTGTACGAAAGCGGTAATATGCCTTGAGCTCTGGAATGGTTATGATACGAGAAGATTACCCCTTTTCAGATGGGGTCTTTAACTTAGGGAGTTTGTACCTGAAGCTCCTGAAAGAAATTAAAGGAGAGACCATTATGGGGGCATCTAAGTATTACGATACAGAAATTGATTACTTAAGGAAGAGGAGTAATGGCTATACTGGTTGGAGCACAAAAGAGAATAAATGCCATGTGCCATCAGGTGTTTATAATTGTCTGCAACTTATCGGAGCAGCTCCGATTTGCAAGGTTCTTGATTTAGGATGTGGAGGAGGAGAGAACGCAATTGTGTTTTCTAAAATGGGTTATGATGTTTTGGGTGTGGATATATCAAAAACAGCAATTGAGATGGCACGCATAAATGCTCTGAAAAAGAATACCCAAAAAGATAAAATCCAATTTAAAGTTTTAGACATAGTCACAAATAATAGAATTTATAAACAAAATTATGATTTATATTATATAGATAGTGTATTACATTTCCTGACAGATAAGAATGATAGATTTAAACTCTATGAGAATATTAATAATGGCATAAGCCAGATAAAAAACATATATTTGTCTGCCTTGACAAGAAGTAATCTATATCGACAGAGTTTTCTTTCATTATTCGAAGAGAATGAGGAGGGACATTTGATATCACATGATTCAAAGCGGTTACTGTTTGATGAGCAGGAGCTGCTTAAAGAACTCAATCTTAGTGGTTTTGATGTAGTCTCGTACCAAAGTATATCTCAGTATCATGAGAATGAATACATGATTTTTATGAATATTTGTGGAAAAACCGTTGGTTAGATGTCAATTTTATACGGATAAATAGAAAGAATTATTATTCTGCTTCTATTCTGTCAGGCAGTGTTAGAGGATTAAATTCAGTATTATCTTGCTCCTGTAGTTCTCAACTCGTAAGAGCGCTGGCTGTTGTGCAGGTTCGAGTATCTTCTATATGGATCCACAGGGAAACATCTCTCCCTGTGGATTTCTTCATCAGGATCCTCTACTCACTTTTCGGAGATGTCCAATCAATGACTGTCAATCTCCTTGATAGAAACTTTCAGCAAAGTTTCAAGAGAATGGAATATGAATTCAGGGAATTCAATACATACCGAAGCACTTCCTGCTCCGGATGTGGATACCGGGACGAATGTCTGGGAAGGTGCCCTATAGAGGAAATCGCATCAGAGAGTGAGTGTTGCCTTGCTTTAGAATATGAGATTCAGCTTTTCGAGCAGGAATTGCTAAAATAGCATACAGTGAAAAAGGAGATTGAATTTTCAGATGCTGGCTCAGAACTTATTGATATGCTAAATATTAGGCTTTCCCTTGGAAAAGTATGAAGCAGGATTTCAGAGAAATATAAAATGGATTCAATTCAAGTGAAGAGAGATTGCGTCCTATTCATCAAATCGCTGCAGAAAATAGATGCATTATCTGAGTGAGGGTGAAAATATGAAGCCATATATCAAACTAACCATGCATAGGAAGGAGGGGAAAACAGGAGATCTTCCCGCCGAAAGAAGTGGTATGGGAATGAACAGGGTTACCTTCATAAGGTAAAACAAGTCATTCCTGGGCTCCTTCTGGAGTTCAGGCGTAAGGGTGTGTTCAGAGGGATTCTATCGTATATTGGGGACAAATGAACTTATGGACAGGTGCTTCGAGCCTAAGAGTTGATGGTGACTGCGTTACATTGAATGTGGATTATACATGATAAGTGCTATAAAACTGTTTAGACATGAAATCCTATCAAGGAAGTGGATTCTGCTGGCCTTGGTGCTCATAGTAATTCTAGTGAGTTTTGTACAAGTATTTCCCATAACAATAATGCGTCGGATTATTGATTCTGCAGTGTCATCCGGTGAGCACAGTCAATTGCTGAAAATGGGTCTGATATTTGTACTGTTACAGGTTCTTAATGTCTTGCTTAAGTATCTTTTTCAAACCACTAATAAAACTTACAATGTTCATTTGGAACATAGAATTAGAAGTCGTTTGTTCTCTCACATAATGCTGCTTCCACTTGCATTCCATCGGTCTCGAAAAGGGAGGAACGAACTTTTTGTTGATTTGAACGATAGCACAATGATGAGCGCTTCCTTTGTTGTTGAGCCTATACTGTACATCATTGAAACAGTATTGATATTTGCATTTGGTTTCTACTTCATATGGCAGATTGATCCACTTCTTACGGTGGTTGTCGTACCAATAGGTGGCGCAATAACTGCTACGGTGTTGCTCACAGGCAAGAAGGTGAAGAGTCTAGCAAGTTATGAACTCGAATCAAAGAGTGCTCTCTTCACCTGTTTACTAGAATCTGTCAGAGGGATTTACCCGGTAAAACTAGCTGTGAGAGAGCACTTGCAGTCTGAAGTATTCAAGACACTGAGTAAGAAATATGGTACCTCTGCAACTCAGGCATTTAACTATCAAGCAAGAACACAGGCACTACACACCTTTACATTCATGCTGCTGATTGGTGTTGTTCTTGTGCTAGGAGCATTTCGTGTTCAGGCAGGACATCTTACTATAGGTGGCTTAACAAGTATTATGATGTATAACCATCTTCTTGTAGATCCAATACTAGGCTTTTTCACATTCTATCAAAGTTATAAGTCAATTTCAGTTGGATTCAGCAGAATCTCAAGAATCCTTGATATCAGACCAGAGGAACTTTACACTGGTTTAATTCCAGAAATTGAGTCAGGATTCAGAATTGATTTCAGAGATGTACATTTCTCTTATCCATCAGGGGATGCAGTTCTTGCGGGAATTGACTTGAATATTGAACCTGGAGAGAAACTAGTAATCACCGGAGATAATGGAAGTGGCAAGTCTACACTTCTTCAACTGCTTATTGGATATTCTGACAGGTATTCAGGCAGCATCAGAGTGGGAGGAGTAGAGGTAAAGGACTATATGAAGTCTTCATTACGAAATAGCATCTCATATATGCCGCAAAGCTATTACATCTTTGATGGAACTATTGAACAGAATATTAAACTCTTTAACCCTGATTTGAGTGACCGGAAATATACGGAAATACTAAGATTATTGGATCTTCAGGATCTAGTCGAAGAGCTTGATAACAATTCTGACCGGGAGCTTGGACAAGATGGAATCGGATTGTCTGCAGGCCAATGTCAAAGAGTGGTTCTAGCCAGAACACTGGCAAAGGATGCCGACATCTACATCCTTGATGAATTTAATGCACATCTTGATGCGAAGATTAACAAAGCACTATATGAGAGAATAATAGGATATCTCTCGGATAGAACCGTTATCTTTGTTGAACACAAGTATGAACTCATTAGTCATGTAAACAGAATCATTAAGATTAATGAAGGACAGGTTGCAGAAATATCAATACAGTGTGAAATGTGAAGAAGCATGACAATGATTCAGTCCTGTCCAAAATAGCTTTTTGCTATTGAGATAAGAAAAATGCCCTTTGCGGCTCGAATGAAGAGTAGGCGAGGATGAGCTTAACATTACTACAACTCAAATGGTGAAGGATTCAAATGAATACACAACCGATATTGACATCGGAACGCTTACTACTTAGACCGTTCGTCCTAGACGATGTAAATGAATTGCAGTCATTGATTAATGACTCTGATGTAGCTTCGACATGTGGAATTCCCCATCCTTACACAAGAATGATGGCAAATAGATGGATAAGTAGCCAGAGGATGGAATATGAAAAGGGTATTACCGGGTTTGTGGATTCGCAGGCTGTTTGGAGAGTCTGAATACTGCTATGACATATGGAATCATGCCGGAGAACTGGTTGGCGTTGCAGCTTTGTGTGATTCAGCTTCTTATAGAATTGTTGAAGTTCAGGTCAGGGAGAACGGGATAGTCGGTATTGATACAGGAGAAACAGGATATCCGATGTTGTTTGAACTTTGCCTTCAAGAGGATAGTTCAGTGTTACCATAGCAGAATGCTTCTTGCGTCAGGTACGAACCCCGTCTCCTGCCCACGACTGAGTTAAGATTCCACTTTAACCGGAATTATGATTCCAGTACTCGCCGGCGAAATGGTTCTACTCTTGCCGGAGTTATGATTTCAGTTTGACCTGCTGAGATCTGTCAACCAGTAAATCCTTTCTGAATAAACTGACAGCGATGAAGACACAGATCACTTATCATCTTCGAAAAACTCGGAGGCGGTTGTGTCAAGGACCTGGCTGAGAAAAGCACAAAAGCTGCTCAAGGTTTATATACCGTGTGTTTTACCAGCTCCAGACAGCTGGAAGAATTTGCTGGTCTTTCCCATAGTCGGGTGCAGATCTTGTTGTGAATCATTTTCATCTGGTGAAGTACATGAACTACAAGCTGTCTGAGATTCGCAGGAAGCTTTACAGAAAAGCCGGTTAAGGCGGTAAGAGAATCCTCAAGGGAACCTGGTGGTATCTGCTTACAAGCAGAAGCAACCTCAAGAAATGTGCATGGAAGCACTGATGAGGCATTGAAGTGCAGCAACCACCTTTACATAGCTTACTATTCGAAAGAGGAACCGGCCTCTCTCCGGTGCTTTAAAACCGGAGAAGAGGAAAGCCCGCATTTTACCAGCCGTCTCGTTAAAGCTGAAAACTCCGGAGTACAGGTACTGAAGAACACCTGAAAGCGGCTGATACGAATGAAGTAGTACATCCTGAACTGGTTCAGCAGGCCAGTTACATCTGCGAAACTTGAAGCTTTCAACGGAAAGATCAGAAGACTCCTTAAGAATACCTGTGGTCTGAGAGATCAGAAGTGTATATTTCGCAGAATAAGAGATCTTGTGGATGCAGAATTATGAAGGGCCATCTTTTGGTAAGACAAGAAATTACGATTCTTCTGCTGGGGCTCTACATTGTTGCGGTGACCCTGGTGGGTATCTTCAACAAGCACAGTAAAAAACGGGGAAGTGAAGACTTCTTTCTTGCTTCAAGAACACTCTCACCACTGATACTGGCTATTACATTTATTGCTTCATGGTGGGGTGGAGGTTCTGCTATTGATCTTGCGGATCATGCTTTTTCCGCCGGAATCAACTCGTTCTGGATCTATGGAATGCCGGTGCTTATAGCTACTTTGCTCATGCTGGTGTTCGCAAAGTCTATTCGACGGATTCCCACAATCTCCCAGCCTCAGCTCTTTGAGCAGCGGTACAATTCAACAGCCGGTCTTTTCCTTGCCGTCTTTATTCTCATCTTTATGGTTATTGGAACCAGCGTGCAGGTTATCGTTGTAGGAAAGTTCTTCGAGAGTTTCTTTCAAATGGACTACAAGACAGGGGCCACCATTGGAGTTCTTGCTGTTCTCTTCTACTCTTCCTTCGGAGGGTTCAAGGGAGTTGTGCTTACCGACCTGCTTCAGTTCATCTTCTTTCTCATAACAGGGGTTGTGCTGTTCTTCATTGCTTTTTCAAAGTCAGGGGGATTCGATGCTGTGGCAGCAGCTGCTGCTCAGAGGGGACAGGAAGGTTATACGAACTTTTTCCACAATGTTACAGACCAGCTTGCTTATGTGATTACCTTTGGCAGTTCGTGGATGATACAGGCGAATGTATGGCAAAGGATATCTGCGGCACGGAATCCTGATGATGCCCGCAAGATGATGGCAATAAGCTTCTTTGCCTTTATTCCACTCTATCTTATGATCAACTTTACCGGAATGTTTGCATCTGTATTCTATGACAGTATTCCTGTGGGAGGAATTGTTCCGGATATGGTAAGAAGCGTTTCAAGCCCCATTACCAGTTCAATTCTGTTTCTCGGGCTATGCTCAGCCATTATGTCCACCATGGATTCTCTCATCAATACTGCTTCCCTCTCTCTTACTGTAGATATCTGGCAGCGATACATCAACCCTGATGCAGGAGAGAGCGAACAGCTTATGGTAGGGCGTATCTCAACATTTCTGGTTGCTGCTGTTGCTCTTTTCATAGGCATTCAGATACAGTCAGTTCTTACTATTTCCTGGATAGGCTCAGACTTCATTGCAACAGGTGTTTTCTTTCCTCTGGTGCTTGGATTCATCTGGAGAAGGGGTACAGCAAGGGCTGCTGTGGTATCAATGATCTTCGGTCTGTTGTTCTCAACCTATAATCTGCTTGCAGCACTGGGTATTCCGCTGCCTGTAGCCTGGGAAACAGCTTCAGTGATGCAGGCTGTCTACGGCATGGGAGGTTCACTGCTCATATTTGTCGCTGCCAGTTTTGTTACCAGGCCTGAGTACAGCAGGGCAGATGCTTTCATAAGGAAAACCGGTCTGCTTAAGGGCTGAGAGCACAGAACCTCATAACTCTCTACAGAGTTGCAGGCCTGATAGAGTGTATCGGTTCAGCAGGTGCTCCTGATGGCATTGCAGTTCTTGACGGCGCATACTGCAGGCTTTCCTTCTACAGTCCTGAGGGCGAATTTCTTTATTCCGCAGGCGGAAGGGGAGAGGGGCCAGGTGAATTCCTTAATCCATGGTTCTTTACCCGGCTTCATAACGGGAGCTGGCTGGTAAGTGATTTCGGAAACTATGGAATTGTGTTATTTGGTGACACTCTCGGCTATGCAGGTACTCATCAGTTAATGCAGAAGATACCGATGCTTACAGTGGGTTCAGGAGATTCCACCGTGATTACTCAGTACATTTCCATTGAGACTTCAGAAGAATGCTTTATGGCCGGTTACAAAATAAAAGCTTAATGTGTTTACCGGTGAGGAAAAGCTAATCTACAGGGAGCATATGGAAGAGATGGGAGCGGATACTGTGGAGGCAGGGCCTTACTTTTGCACATTTACTGTGGACATGGAAGGCAACATATACACTGCAGACTACTTCTCAGAGAGTTATGTGATAGATGTCTTCTCACCTGACGGTGAACGCATTAGAACCATTGAGATGGAACCTGAAGAAAGGTTGCAGTATGACAGTGAAAGCCATCAGATTTCCTTCATGCCTGTTCTGATTCCCATGAATACTGCTGATGGTTCCAGTATAGTGGCCTGAGAAAACTGGAGAGCAGAATAAGGTGGATTTGCCTATGTTTGAGAATCAGCGTAGAAAGGCAGATCCATGCGAAAGAATTACAGTGCCGAGTTCAAGGCAAGAGTCGCCCTTGAAGCCCTCAAAGGAGATAAAACCCTTGCAGAGCTTGCTTCACATTACGAAGTCCATCCCAATCTCATCCGGTCATGGAAGAAGAAGCTGCTTGAAGAAATGTCAGGCATATTCTCCGACAAGCGTAAGCGGGAGAAGAAAACCAACGAAGACGATAAGACTCGTCTCTTCGAGGAGATTGGTCGTCTCAAGGTTGAGAACGACTGGCTCAAAAAAAAATCTGGACTTAACCATAAGTGAGAAGCGCTCAGCAATCGAGCAGGGTCATCCGGAGATCAGCGTGAACAGGCAA
>PDSZ01000032.1 GCA_002748705.1 Candidatus Fermentibacterota bacterium | reverse complement strand
CACCTGGGACGGTGCAAACGCAACCTGAAAACAACCATCAAGGCTGACTCCCAGGCGCGAGCCCCAATACTAACCTCCGGCTTTAAGCCTGTCAAGGAAGACATCTAAAGTCATTGCTGCAGTGAAATATGGAACTATAAACACTCTGAAGAAGGGAAAGAATGAAAAACAAAGAATGAAAAAAAAGAGATAGATGATGGAAGGGAAGAACAAAAGCTTACTCTGAAGAACCAACCTGAAACAACGGGGAATCAGGTTTCGTAATCGAGAACAAATGAAATGTGATATGGAAACTGGAAAGCTGCAGGAAAAAGCGAAAGATTAAGATAGAATACTGATGCAAAGGCCTGAATACTAATGAGACTGGTGAAATGTGTTGCTTTCCATAGTTTCAAGTTTACTTTCTATTAACATTTCTACAGAGGTGTCGTGGGTTGCCTGCCAAGAAATCATAACAGAGTTGATGGCAACGGAAACCACCAGACCGGTTAAAACAACACCTACGAAACCTGAGAGGATTGCGAGAAACCTGCCCTTTCCGGTTTTGGGAACAGTCTGGCCGTATCCAACTGTCAGCGCAGTAATTAAAATGAAATAGACAGACTTGGAGTAGCTCTTCCACTTCTCTGTTCTGCAGGTCAGTTTAGCGATAATAAGAAGTATACCTATGAGAAAAAGAAGAATCGGGCTTACAAGAAGCAGACCTGTCATGAAAAGCTCAATGAACTTAAGAGTGAACTTGAAAGGCAGAATGTTCATTGGGTATCCTCCCTGATTACAAACTAGAAAATAGCGTAGATGAAAGGAGCCAGGGCAGATCCCTGAGTAAGGACCAGAATAAGGCTAAGAAGAAGAAGTACTACGATGACCGGTGTAAGCCACCACTTTTTCCTGGTCTTGAGGAACTCGAATATTTCTCCCAGTCTGCTCATCATACCTCCCGATAACAGTTTTTAATATGGCTTATCAGGCCTGCTGCAGGGACCGTCTTCCGCTACGCTTATCCAGTAGGAGTCAACGCTCTTTTCAGGCTTCTTCTTTAGCGGGTCTCTGCCTGTGAGTCTCATCACCAGCCCGGTGGGCAGAATTCCTATGAAGAAAACAAGAGTCAAGAGAACACTGGTCATAACAAAACCCATTACTCCGGCGAGTGCCATCCATGCCTTTTCCACTGGAGCAAGGATGCCTGGAACCAATAGTGCTGGAAAGAGAAAAAATACAGAGAGACCTCCTGAAACCCACCAGAAAGACTTTTCTCTCAGATACATAATGGAAGCCAGCACAGCGAATGCGCCGAACATTGTGAAACCGAACTTTCTGAGAGGTTTCTTAAAAGAGTTGTTAGCAGAGTTCACATACACCTCTCTATTTCAGCTGCAAACCTCATTATGTAATTGTATTGGAGCTTAATAATTTTGCATCCACAAGATCTCTTATCCCCTGGAACATATTTTCTTGATCGCTTAAACCACAGTTGTTCTTTATACTGAGGGAAATCAGTCAAGTTCATAGATTTCTCTCCAATCCACATCCTCATCCAGTTCAGGCTGCTCCTCCTTGAGAAGCAGATGATTACCAAGAGCGAGAGCGTCCATTCCTGTTCTCATAAAGCAGAGCCAGGCATCCTCAGGTGTGCAGACAATAGGCTCCCCCCTTACATTGAAAGAAGTGTTGATGATAACACCATATCCGGTAAGTTCCCTGAATTTGCGAATAAGCTTTGCATACCTGGGGTTGTGAACACCGTCCACAGACTGGATCCTAGCAGAGTAATCCACATGGGTTACCGCAGGAATATCAGACCTTGGAACACTGAGTTTTTCAATACCGAAAAGACTCTTCTGACGGTCTGTCATTGCAGTTCGTCTGCTGCTCACCACAGGAGCCACAAGGAGCATGTAGGGGCTGGCACTGTCTATATCAAAATACTCTCTGCAGTTCTCCAGCAGAACCGATGGAGCGAAGGGTCTGAACGATTCTCTGTTCTTGATCTTGAGATTCATGGTTGACTGCATGGTAGCGGACCTTGCGTCACCGATTATCGATCTGTTTCCAAGAGCCCTTGGCCCGAACTCCATTCTACCGTGATACCAGCCTACAACCTTCTCCGAGTTGAGAAGGTCTGCAACTCTGCTTATCAGGGTATCCTCGTCCATTCTCAGGTAAGGAATACTTCTTGATTCCAGAAACTCACTGATCTCAATATCTGACCACTCAGGCCCAAGATAGGAACCCTTCTGGCTGTCGAATACACCATCAGGAGACCTTTTTTCATCGTACACCTGATACCATGCAAAGAGCGCAGCTCCCAGGGCGCCTCCTGCGTCCCCTGCTGCAGGCTGAATCCAGATATCTTCAAAAATGCCTTCCCTGAGAATCTTACCATTGGCAACACAGTTCAGCGCAACACCCCCTGCGAGACAGAGGTTCTTCTCTCCTGTTTCTTTACGCACATGGCGGGCAGTTCTGAGCATTACCTCCTCAGCAACCTTCTGAACCGATGCCGCCAGATCCATCTCCCGCTGTGTTAAAGGACTTTCAGGTTTTCTGGGAAGCCCTTCGAAGAGACTGTGAAATTTACCTGATGTCATGGTAAGGCCCTGACAGTAGTTGAAATAATCCATGTTCAGCCTGAAGCTGCCGTCAGGTTTCAGATCCATCAATTCACTTAGTATAAGGTCAGCGTACCTTGGAACTCCGTACGGCGCAAGGCCCATTACTTTGTATTCACCGGAATTAACCCTGAAGCCTGTGTAGTATGTAAATGCTGTGTAGAGCAGACCGAGACTGTGTGGAAAGTGAAGCTCTTTCTTCAACTGAATTCTGTTCTCTGTTCCGATACCCCAGGAACTGCTTGCCCACTCACCGACGCCGTCCATTGTTATGATGGCTGATGACTTGAAAGGACTTGGAAAGAACGCTGAGGATGCATGGGACTGATGATGTTCAGGAAAAAGTATCTCTCCTTTGTACCCTTCAAGCCGCTTACCTATCATCTCTTTCATCCATAGCTTCTCCTTGAGCCAGAGGGGCATGGATTTAAGAAAGGAGGCCAGTCCGGCTGGAGCAAAGGAAAGGTAGGTTTCCAGCAGTCTCTCAAATTTCAGGAAAGGTTTATCATAAAATGCTACTGCAGCTAGATCCTCCGTATGAATACCTGCGCTGGAAAGGCAGTACTCCACAGCAGCAGACGGAAAGCTGTGATCATGCTTTTTTCTTGTGAAGCGTTCCTCCTGAGCAGCGGCAATTATTTCGCCATTCCTGACCAGGCAGGCTGCTGAATCGTGATAGAATGCGGAGATTCCCAAAATACAGCGGTCTATCTTAATCTCTCCTGTGCTTATAGTGAATGCTCAGACCCGGTAGTATAACCCTAAGATAACTGTATTGCACGGGTCACAGAATCCAGCATCCAGGCTGACCGAAAGGTTTCTCCATGAAGTCGATTTCACCTTGGTCCATGAAGATTGCTTCCACTCGGGACTATCACTTATCCTGACTATGCCAATGGCGTTGCTTTCAACAAGCTCCATGAAGATTGCTGCTACAGCATCGCCGGAACAGAAGGAAGAAACGATAAACCCTGCCGGAGAACAAACCTGTTTTCATCACACCTGGGCCTTCAGAAGCAGTAATACATTCTCTATATCGCTATTGCCTTTGCACCATAACACCGAAAGCATCAAGGAAGGCAAATGATTCTGTGAAGAAATGCTGTCGTAATACTGTAATTGGAATTGTCCATGGACACAGGATCATTCCACAAACAAATACATCTATTACAGGCTCTGAAGTACTGAACAATCAGAACAAAGTTCATTAAATCCAGAAAAGAAAACAGGCGAGGTATTCCGGCTCAAAACATACAGCAGAACACTGAGTTACAGCATAGTAACTAATAAAGCATCAATTTGCATCAGCCTAAAGGTATTGTTAAATTACTATTGATTTACATAAATACCTATCTGGCAAGAAGACTCATCGCATATTCCATAACAGGATCCACGCCTGCTGCAAAGTCTTCAACTGTTGCCTCAACAGGGATGTCCGGAGGAAATCCTGCTCCTTCAACCCAGTTCCTGCTGTGGGTAAGAAGGGTACAGAATCCGGTAGCTACCCCCCAGGGCCCTTCGGAAGAAGGATAATCATTAATAAATACAGCAGTGTTACTGCCTGCTGTGGTATCTCCCACAAGCACCACATTGGTTAAGCTCTCCATGTTGACTGCCATTTCCTCAGCCGCCTGAGTACAAGCCCCGCCAACCAGAAGATATACTGTTCCAGTATATTGATTTTCTCCTGCAGGGCGTATTGTAGGATGCCAGTCATGGTAGGCATTGTATTCAAGTCCAGCCCTTATTCTGTAAATAGCTGCTGTTTTCATGCGGTCAACAAACCGACTCATAACATCAAAAGGATACCAAGGCATCGCACTTCCGCCTACTCTATGAGCACTAAATGGATTCATTCTTATATCAATAATTATTTCAGATAACTCTAAACTGTCACATTGCCTTATAAAATCATCAAAAATAGCCATGGTGATAGAATCATTTTCCGAAGGAAGATAGCTGAAGCAGGCATAAGGCAGAACTGACGGGTCACACCATCCAAAGCCTTCAGTGTTTCCCTGATATCCGTTTGGCTCAAGATAATTTTCAATAAGAACCGTCATATCCACATTGCTTTCGAATTCCCTGGTATATGGACGAATGGTATCACCTGCCGAAGAAATCAGAAATAATGCCGGATCTTCCAATTCTTCAATCATATCTACAATTAACTCAAAAAGCTCAGCATCAGTCTTACAGACAGAAGCAGAGTTGTAGTAAGTTTCACCTATTTCCATCCAGTTAATTTCTTTTTTAGCAATCAAAGGATAATTCTGTTCAACTCTTTCCCAGACACTGACAAAAGGACTGATATCCACTTGCGGTTCAGGAACAGATTCCGGCTCATGAAGGCAAGATGCAAAAAGCAGTGAACAGAAAACCATCACAGGAAAGACCTTTACTGCTGTTGAGCTATTTGCTTGTGAGTACATATATCATCCCCGTTCCACCTATCTGAATATCGATAGGATAACCCTCTATGTCAGTCTGAAGACCTATTGTGCCTGACCTTGTGTTATACTGTGAAAGCCTGCTCATACCATCACCGATATTACTAAGTACATAAGCATGGGTATAATCATTTCCTCCTGCAGTAATATGTGACTGTCCCTGAATAGCCACTGTACCCTGCAATATGCCTGTGGAATCCGCTTTACCAAATGTGCTCACAAAAGAAGGATCACTTCCATACACAACAACCATTGTCGAATCATCATGCATTCTGGCAACATCCCAGGTATTTTGATTTGTGGTTACATACTTTCTCACTGCAAAGCTCCCAAGGCTTTCTGATGATATCAACACTAAACCGTATGATGTACCTGCATAAACAGTATCAGGAGCGAACCCGTCAGCCATGCAGGAACCGACCCATCCTTCAGGAAACGCTTCCGAACCGTAGTTAACATTATTCTTCAGTTTAACCTGATGCATTCTATTCCGGTTACCATCCAGCACCCAGAGATACCCTGGAGAAACTCCAGGGTCACCAGCTGAGATTCCAAGTGCCACCGGTGAGACACATATATTGAACTGATTCACCACCTGACAGTCTGGAAGGCTGATCTCCACAATGGTTCCCATTGATCCAATAAGATAGGCACTGTTCTCTTCCGGACTGAGCACCATCTCACCCCACCCGGAAGGTGAAGGGTTACCTACTTTGAATACTTCGTCAAGTTGGAAAGTCTCAGTATCAAATCTGTAAATCTCACCATCAACAGTGGCGGCAAAAAGCTTGCCGGGATAAAGCATGAGGCATCTTGCACCTGGAATATCCGGAAAAGATGCACCACTGAATGATCGTCAGGAGAGAGAATAAATAGACCTGCATCAAAGACTTTTTCGTGTTCAACTATGTTGCTGCACGATAGAGCGGCTGCAAGCAGGCAGAAAAGGGCAGCCCTATTCATATGTGAGAACATATATCTCTCCTGCTCTGGTGAAATCCATATCCAGAGGATTTCCAGGAAGTTCTGTCTGATACTTAATTCCATGGTCATGACCGGTACGGTATGCAGAAAGAACGCTTGAACCGTTCAGAGTGGAACTGACAGCATACATCCAGTCAGGGTCTCCAGCGGAACCTGTGAAGAAATAGCTGCCTTCCAGAGGTTCAGTTCGGAATAGGTATGGAGGTGGGTTAGTGCCTGTGCTGTCAGCATATATCCATGCTTCTCCAATGTGAGGCTCACCAAGTGTATCAGCAACAACAACGAAATTTGAGTCACCTGGAATGGCTGTTGCATCATGAATGTAGTTTACAAAGAATCTCATTCTTTCGCAACGGAAACTGCCTGGCCCCATAGTACTTAACTTGTACACCCCCTGAATCGTTCCCACGAACATTGAATCTGAATAAATGCTTGTGGCAAGTGTGGTAACAGTACTACTCTGTGGAAGAGTGAAGTGACCGCAATATCCGTTAGTGTCAAGCCGGAACTGTCTTATGCTGTTGTCATGCCCATCCAGCACCCAGAGAAACCCCGGATCTCCTGTTGTAATTTCCATCTCAACCGGAGAAACACAATCTTCCAACTCATCAATAAAAACACATCCTGGAATGTCAACTTCCGCAATTGCACCCATGGTTGTCAGGACATATACTGAATTTCTAAGGGGATTCAGAACCATATCCCTGTATCCTGATGGAGACTCCACTCCAATAACAACTTCACCTGTCAGCTCTCCTGTGTCCAGATCATATCCTCTGAAGTATCCGTCTGAACAGGCAAAATAGATGCAGTCATTCCTTATAAGCATACTCATTGCATCAGAAGGAGAGGCAAAATCTCCGAGATAAGACAGGTCTGCTGCTGAGTAGACATTTACCCCTGTTGCAACTGTTGAGTCATATTCGGCAATATCAGCACAGCCTGCAAGGAGAGCGAGAAGAAGAGGTGTTATTAAATATTTTACCATGATAATACCGCTGACATGAGAAAGTGCCTTGCAGGTGACCAGGCCCTTGGATTCCCCGCAGGGCCTTCAGGGTCTCCTGTATTATGAAAAAGGCCTGTGTCATAAATGTGTTCAATGTTCTTTCTGTTAAAAAGATTGTACACTGCGAGCATAAGCTTGAACCGGCCTCTGCCGGCATTAAATCCTCTGGAAAAGCTGAGATCAGTCTGCATGGTAAAGGGCCTGCGCATTGTATTGGTCTCTATCAGCTCTGATTCAACAGGAGGAAGGGAATAGGGCATTCCGCTTCCATACCTCCAGGAAAGGGAAAGGGATGAATTCTCAAACAGGCGCAATCCTGCAAACTCCGGCCCCTGCCCCTGGAATGATGTGAGGCTGATTGTGGCTCCTGCCTGATGGGTCTGATCCCAATCCAGATAATTATCTTCTTTAGAAACATAGACGACACCATACTGGGCGTAGTTGTACCTTTCAAGCATGGAAGAGTACCTGCCCTTTGCAATTGACAATGTGTAGTAAAGCTGACCGGAAACATTACTTCCAGGCATTCTGCTAAGTGATGTTTCAAGGCCTATTACATTTCCATGACTGTCATCGTTGGAAAAAACATAGTACTGACCTTCGCTGTGATTTTCAGTACTTACAAGGCCGGTTATGTCCTTGCTGTAAAACGAAAGACCAAGATCGGTGAATCTGTCAAGCTCCTGCCTTATTCCTACCTCGAAAAGTGTTGTAACTTCAGGATCAAGATCCGGATTACCTGCTATCACCCTGTCAGAGCCTGTGCTGTAGCTTGTGCTCATATACAGACTGTTCATGGTCGGTATCTGGAAGTAATGACCATAGGTTGCAAAGAACAGGGACCTTTCGCTGAACGGCACAGAGAAACTGAACCGGGGACTGATGTGTGTCTTTGCTTTCACATCCGCTTCCATGCCCTGCTCTGAATTGAAAACCGTGGTATTCGCATCAAAATAGTCGCCTCTGATCCCCAAAGTGGTAATCACTCCTCCTGAGAATCGGTAGCTGCTCTGAGCATAAGCAACACCTGAATGCGGATAAGCATCCCAAAGTGACAGGTATGAGTTACCAGGCGAGACATAGTACATATTATAGTGATAAAGGTCATAGTAAGCACCCTGAATTCCTGCCTTAAATCTTAATCTAGGGTTTGGATTATAGTCAACTTCAGTATTCAGGGTAGATACAGAGGCTTTGGAGTCATGCCATACATTATTGTGAAGACCGTAGTAGTAAAACCCCAGAGAGTCCTCTAATAGCGCAGGAGGGAAATACTGCGTGAGCCAGAAGAGCGGGTCACAATCCTCTCCTATAAAACCACCGTTCTCATCATATATTCTATTCCAGTTCTGGTGAAGGACAGAAGCAATTGATACATTAAGACTGGTCTTCTCACCCAATAGCTGGGATAAATTGGTAAGCAATCCTGTTGTCTGACTGAACATTGCAGGCAGTGCAAAGTCCTCGCTGCCTGGCAAGAGCATATGACCTTCAACGAACGAAAGCCTTTCGTAATTGGACCATGCCCACTGGTTCCATCCATGTTCACTGTAAGAACCCAGTACGCTCACAGAAATGTTGGTTCCTGGAGAAGGACGGTAACCTATCTTTGCTATACCTGAACCGTCATTGATCCAGTTGTAAGACCAGTTCCCCCTGGTATCCAGATTGTCTTCACCGCTTGTTGAGAACTGACCGGTAAAGCTGAAGGAAGTCTTGCCTGAAACTTCCAGACCAATAGAAGAGAGACCGGGGCCTGAAAGAGAAAACTCTACATTTCTCAGACCGGTCCGGCACTGATCAACATCGCGATTCTCCATAAAGATCTGCTCTGCTGAGGCGATCATACTGGAGGTCATATCACCGTAACGGCCGGTAATCATCGCTTCAAACCGCTCACCGCCTTCTTTTCCAACGAGATCAACTACGCCTGAAAGAGCGTTGCCGTACTCAATACTTAATCCACCGGTCATAAGCGTTGCACCTGAAATTGCAGACATTGGGATATCAAAATTAAACCTGTTATCCATAGGAGAGCGGAGTGATACGCCATCCAGAACATAATCAACTTCACCGGCTCTTCCCCCTCTCACATGCAGCTCACCGTTCTGCTGAACCACACCTGGCTGTGAAGCCACCACATCCACTATACGACTGCCGGTCATTGTTCTGATTTCAGACAAATCAAGCTGATATGCAGTTGCAGGAACATCCCTTAAAATGTGAGTACGGGATTCTATAACTCTGATAACCGTAGAACCGCTGGCATCTATTGCCAGAGTAAAATCTATTCTGCTGGTGTTGTTGGCCTCAACTGTAACGCCCTCAACTCTGGAAGTGTTTCTTCCTACCATTCTGGCAACAAGAATGTATTCACCAGGGTCCAGTGAAGGAATAACATACTCTCCGGAAGAGGTTGTCATTGTTCCATATGGAGTACCTTCAATGCTTACTGTGGCACCCACAAGAGGAATCCCTCCTGTATCAGTAACTATACCGGCAATTATACCGGTACTGGCTGCAGAGGCCAGAGAAAGAAATACTAACACCATTATTAAAGATTTATACATAGATTACCCCTTTATCCTATCTTACATTTTCAGAGCAGCAGGGTGTTCAAAACACTTCTGTGAACCTTCAGTGTACCTTATTATCATATATTTTCTATACCGTTATCAGAGTAAAGCAAGTTTTTCATGAGACTACTCTCTGGTGAGTACATACAAGTTACCGGAATTACCAATAGCCAAATCAACTGGAAAACCTGAAAATTCTTTTTCCTCCATCAAACCTGCAGGTTCAGTATAAGAGTACCTGTAAAGAATGGTGTTCTCATTACCAGAATACCCCATGCAATACACACTCTTATTGTCATTACCAGGTTCTGTCTGCCAGTAGTTTCCCTCTACAGCAGCCCTATCAGAGAATATAAACCAGCAAGAGGTTTTTTCTTTCCATTCATTACTGACATACAGTTTTCCAATTTCAAAAGAATCTCCGTCACCTGTCACAGCCACGAAATTCGAATCATCAGGAATGGCAGTAATAGCATCCCAGGATTGATACAGAGTTTCCTTTTCATACGAGAGTCTTACAAGCCCCGGCTCTCTGTGCTCAAGCTTCCAGAGCAGCTCAGATGATCCCATAAGTAAGAAATTATGATAATACGCACTGGGTTCCAGCAATCTGATCTGAAAGAAATCAGGAATACTGGTAGAGCAAAGACTCTGGCCCAGATCAATATCTACCTGGTATACAGTGTTCTCAAAACCGTCAGTGACCCATAAGTATTCGGGAGCACCGGATGTGACTGCAAGACTGTGTGGAACAGTACAAACTGAGAATTCTCTGAGAACTTCACAATCAGGCAAACTTAGTTCAATCAGCATGCTGTAAGCGCCTATGAGAAATACTGAATTACCTGAAGGGCTTAGAACCATATCCCTGTAGCCTGAGAGTGAAGAGCCGCCTATAACTTTTGAATCAACCAGTTGAAGGGTTTCTGAATCATAAATATTCAAAACACCGGTGTTGGATACCACCAGCAGCTTTTCAGGAATGCTAAGCATACAGCTTGCACCTGAAACACAGGGGATAACAGCTATCTCATCCATTGTTCCAGGCTCAAGCATGCGAAGGGAAGATTTGAAGCTGTTGTCAACCTCTGTTATGCCTGCGCAGCCTGTGAGCATCAGAGCAAAAGCTGTAGTTCTAAAACAAAACATTTTATGCCTCATCATTTGCTCACTTTTCAAAAGGCTTAATGATCTCTATAAACTCTCCGAAAATACACAATTCCTTTTTTCAGCATCACCGTGCTAATCTTTATTAAAGACTAACGATACCTGACAGGGAAGTCAACAGAATTTCTATAATTTATGAGATATTGCCCCAATAAAGCCCGAAGTCCTTTGAGTGGTGACTGCACTGCATGTGCGAGCACTGTGGCCTGCTGCAGCAAGAACATTCGTGATGCTGACCTCTTAAGTGCACAGGCCTATCAGGTTTTTGCGTCCATAAGGTTTTGTATTCTCAACAACATATACTCCTGAGACCACAGGTATTCTTTAAAAGTCTTCTGATTTTCCCATTGAACGCTTCGCGGTTTCCTTAAGAGATTTTGCAGTCAAACCAATTCAGAATATAGTGGCCTGAGAAAACTGGAGAGCAGAATAAGGTGGATTTGCCTATGTTTGAGAATCAGCGTAGAAAGGCAGATCCATGCGAAAGAATTACAGTGCCGAGTTCAAGGCAAGAGTCGCCCTTGAAGCCCTCAAAGGAGATAAAACCCTTGCAGAGCTTGCTTCACATTACGAAGTCCATCCCAATCTCATCCGGTCATGGAAGAAGAAGCTGCTTGAAGAAATGTCAGGCATATTCTCCGACAAGCGTAAGCGGGAGAAGAAAACCAACGAAGACGATAAGACTCGTCTCTTCGAGGAGATTGGTCGTCTCAAGGTTGAGAACGACT
>PDSZ01000031.1 GCA_002748705.1 Candidatus Fermentibacterota bacterium | reverse complement strand
GCTTGTCGGAGAATATGCCTGACATCTCTTCAAGCAGCTTCTTCTTCCATGACCGGATGAGATTGGGATGGACTTCGTAATGTGAGGCAAGCTCTGCAAGGGTTTTATCTCCTTTGAGGGCTTCAAGGGCGACTCTTGCCTTGAACTCGGCACTGTAATTCTTTCGCATGGATCTGCCTTTCTACGATGATTCTCAAACATAGGCAAATCCACCTTATTCTGCTCTCCAGTTTTCTCAGGCCACTATATTGGACGCCTTTTCGGATGGGGTCAAGCTTGTTACTTTGAACGCTCCTTGCACGGAAAGATTCTACTAAACATTCGGTAAAACATTTAACAGGAAACTGCAGACTTATGTCAAGGGGAAAATCAGATAAGAACGAACTCCACAGGAACAGAAACTGTAAGAGGCTCTTCCAGCGTTTCGTCCGACAGATCTCTGCCGGTGACATCCTCCATTGTTTCATGAATAGAATCGGTAAGGTGGCTGTTGTCACTTGAGATTATACTGTAGTCAGTAACCACACAATCGGTGTTTATGGTTACCTCAACAATTACCGTGCCCTCTATGCCCCTCTGAACTGCCCTGTCGGTGTACTCTTTCTCCCGCTCAATAAGCCCCACAAGAGCTGAAATCACAAGGTCGGGATCGGCGCCTCCAGCTACACCGGTACCTCCTGCAACACCATCAGGATCACTGCTTACTGCTGTTATGTCAGTGGTCTCTTCAACAGGTTCATCAGATGGCTCTTCCGCTTCAAGTACAGGAACCGTTGCTTCCTCAACAGGTATGGTTACTATTCTTGATTCCTCAGGCTGCACAGCTTCCGGAGGTGGAGGAGGCGGCGGCGGTGGAGGTGCAGGGGGCTGGAATGCCTCAATATCAATAGGAACCACATTATCTCTCTGGTCAGATGGGGAAAGCGCTCCGGCAGGAATCATCTGAGCTGCGAGATAAAGCAGCCCCAGTATGACAGGTGTGAGCACAGCACTGATAAGAGTACTGCGATTCTGAAAGCTACTCTTCTTTTTCATCGGTGGCCACCACGATGTTGTTCCTGTCTATCTTCCTGGCAGAGTCGATGATGAGAATAAAGGATTCAAAGGGTGCTTCTTTATCCATATTGAGCACCATGGTTGAGTTAACATCTGTGTTCATCAGGTCCATGATGTTATCCTCTGTATAGAGCACTCCTCCGGAGTAAATGGCGCCGTCGGCATCAACATCCACCATCACTTCTCCCTGACGATGAACCTCAACTTCCGAGGTTTCAGCAGCAGGCAGAATAATCTCCAGAACAGGTTTGCTGAATGATGTGGCTATGACAAAAAAGATTATCAGAATGAACACCACATCAATGAGAGGCGTGAGATCTATATCCGTATCTGGACCGTCATCAAACCCGAACTGGTCATTCATCGGCAGTCAGCCCTTCTTTCACATTACAGCAGGCAGATGGATGGTCAGGATTGACCATGCCTATAACCCTGTAGCTGTATTCCACAGCCACAATTCTGAAATGTTTGATTCTCAGCTGGAGAAAGTAGTAAAATGCAAGTGTGGGAATTGCGGTGGTAAGGCCCAGAATGGTTGTAAGGAGAGCCACCCAGATACCGCTTGCCAGAAGTGTAGGATCCGATACATCCACACCTATGGCCCTGAACATTCTCACCATTCCCAGCATAGTGCCCAGTAGCCCCAGCAAAGGCGCCACAACCGAGATAAGCCTGAGTACGGTTATACTCCCTGTAACCTTTTTGAACTGTTTGTGAAAGAGATAGGCAACCTCGTTCTTGATATCGCCTGAATGGTGAGAGTGATTCGCAGCCACATCTGTAATAATTGCTATCAGAGGATTCTTTGAACCTATCTCCTCTTTCAGAACCTTCATTCTGCCTTCTTCAAGCGCCTTGAAGAAACTTGTAAGGTCCCTGTTTATGTACCAGAGAAAAATGGAATTCTTCAGAAAAAGGTATAGTGAAGTGACCATGAGAGCCACAAGAACAAATCCGGGTACACCTATCTTACCGTAAATTTCCGACAACATTTTCTGCAAACTTCCTTGCTTTTTCAAGATCGGTTGCGTCCGGTCTTGTGGATGCGTCCTGCCACCTCTTTATTCTTGCTTCATCAGGGGCGTGTGGATGGTCTGCCGGAAGGGTTTTCATCCATTCTATCAGTTTCGGATCAATGGCTCCCTGGCAGATAAAGGTGTCAAGAACTTTACAGCCCTGACCAAGGGTCTTCCGTCCCTTTTCAAGGCAGCTTACTGCATGGTCCGAATCAGGGTAGGCACCAAGGGTTGCAAAGAGAGCAACTTTGGATTCCGTAATGGACTCCATGAGCTTTCTGGACTTTTCGTCAGGCATTCCCTTGTCCACCCAATAACCTACGAACAGGAGGTCATATTCACGGGGATTAACCGGTGTTCCGGCGGAAACAAGCTCTGCTCCCTCTCCGGCGCCCTCCAGAATTGCTTCAGCAACTTTTTTCGTGTTACCTGTCTTGCTGGAATAAATTACTGCTGTTCTCATGTCTGTTCGGCCTTCATCTCTATCTGCCTGTTGCAGCACCTGTCTATGAACTCAAGGTCATGGGTAATAACCATTATAACTTTGCCCTTTTCAGCTTCCATACGAAGCATTTGACCGATTATGTCCATGTTGGCTCCGTCAAGACCGCTGGTAGGCTCGTCAAGTATTATTACCCGAGGATCTCTGGAAAGAGCAGCGGCAATAACAAGCCTCTGCTTCTGTCCTCCTGAGAGAGACTGGGGATGCCTCTCTGCAAACCGGTCCAGCCTTAGCATTTCAAGAATCCCTGTTCTTCCGTTAACCTCTTCCAGTACAGTGCTGGAATAGAGCTGGTGATCCATGTTCTGAAGAACAAGGCTGGTTACTTCAAGAAGCTCCGCTGGTTTAAGCTCTTTTTCGTTGAGAAAGATTTTTCCTGTTTTTGCCTTCAGCAGACCTGTGAGAAGCCTTGACAAAGTGGTTTTTCCAACTCCGTTAGGGCCTCTGAGAGCTGTTACAGTTCCTGCCTGAACCGAAGCGGAGTAGTTGGTGAAAATCGGAGGCTTTTTTCCGTAGGCAAAGGAAAGGTCCTTAATCTCAAGCCCTTCCGTGAATTCTCCTTCTTCCTTCGGAACAGTGCTCACTGAGCAATTTCTAAGGCCGTAACGATTTCTGAGTTCATTGCTTCGAAGAATGTCGAAACCGCCTTCCTGAACAATACAGCCCTTCTGCATAACCATTACCCTGTCCGCTATACCGTCCAGCCAGTAAAGCCTGTGATCCACAACAAGAACAGCATAGCCGTTCTCCTTCAACTGAATCAGCTCTTCGGCAAGTTTCTCAGTTGCCTCAGGGGACAGGTTGGCTGATGGTTCGTCAAGAACAAGACACTTAGGCTCAGGAACCATTATTGAAGCCAGTGCCACCTTCTGCTTCTCACCCTCTGAAAGGGAGTAGATGGAAGAATCCAGAACATGGGAAATGTCGTATTTTTCAGCATAGCTTGAAACAGTTTCAGAGACTGTTTCAGGATTAATGCCTCTCACCTCTTCAGTGAAAGCCAGCTCACTGTATACATCGGTGCAGAAGAACTGCTGTTCAGGGTCCTGAAACAGAGTGCCTACAGAACGGCTTATCTCTCCTACAACGGTCTCCACAGTGTCTCTGCCGTTTACAGTTACGCTTCCTTCAAGCTTTCCCTTGAAGTAGTGGGGTATCAGCCCGTTGACAACCCTGGCAATTGTGGATTTTCCGCAACCGCTTTCCCCGGTGAGCAGCACCAGTTCACCTGGCTTCACTCGTATATCTATACCGTTCAGGGCTTTTGTTTTCTGAAAAGGGTATGTGTATGAGACCCGGTCAAGTACTATCAAGCCGAACCTCCCGTGTTAAAGTAAATGGCTCCTGCTGCGAGAATCACCACTGCTGAACAGGCAAGACTGTCACGCCATGTCCAGGGTTCAGGAGTGGAGTTCACCACCTTCTCGGAACCTGAGATTCCCTTGAGTTCCGCAGCTGCGGAAAGCTCTTCCGCAGAGCGGAGTGCCCGTATCACAGCCGGCATCACCATGAGCCTTATGAAAAGCCGCGGTTTTGAAACCATCATAAAGAAGTTGGGTCTGCCCACCTTGAGCTGTATGCTCTGGTGTATCTGCTTTATGTCATTGATGAACGAGGGAACAAACCTGAACACAACGATAAGCGGCAGGAAGAGGAACCTGGGCATTTTTATGGTTTTCAGTACCCCTGTAAGCCTTCGTACTCCTGATGACATGGTCAGCGCAATGACCATGTTTATCATGAAAGATACCCTGAGAAACGGAATCAGAAGTTCAAAGTTACCCTCTGTGCCGAACCTGTCTGCCACCATGGTCAGAAGCTGAGCAAAGCCAAGGGAGATTGCGTACATCACCATTATCAGAGTGTACCCTATCAGCATGGCCTTCCACTTTTTCAGAGGAGCAGCGTAAACCACAGAAGCGCAGAAAAGAATCAGCAGAGAGGTTTCTGTTTTCATGAAAACGATAAACACCGAGAAGAACAGTGTTACCGCCAGTTTGGTTATTGTGTTCAGCTTTGCCAGGTAATTGTCCTGGCTTCCGTGGTGCATTCCTATTGTTCTCATACCTTTATAATTCCAGCATGTTTCAGTTCCTTCGAGAAGGAAGAGCCCACTTTCAGACCGATAAGGCAACCAACGAAACCGAGAACCACAGCAAACACAGCCATCATGAGAATCTGAGGATTCTCTCTGGTGAAGATGTATCCAAGCCCCAGAGAGATCACTCTGAATGACAGTTCAAAGAAGAACACCCCCAGAATGATTGCCTTTGTAGACTTGTAACCGCCTGTGTATTTGATTATCAGCTCACAGAGTATTCCTGCCAGAAGAAGACCTGGAAGCAGCATCATTCCCATTCCCATTGTCAGCATGCTTATGATACCTGAAACCACCACATACAAGCTCAGCACACCGAACTTTCGCACTGATGAGATGAGAATAATCAGCAGCGAAGTAGCCACTATGTTCTTCATGATAAGGGTAATAGGATTCATGCCTCCGCCTGTTATGGACACAAGAAATGAGATTACCTTGATAAGGGCTGCAAAGCTGCCTATTATGACAAGCTCACGGGTCTCCCAGTAGTATTTCTTCTCAGGCTTCATATGTTTTCCTCAGCTCCCTGTATCCCTTGAGCCCTTCCTTCAGAATAGCTTTCTTTTCATCTCTGCCAAGGTATACTGAAAGAACCTTGTCGCCCTTTGAAGTGAAGAACTGAACACTGTGGCTGTCCATTCCCATGACTTTCTTGGAAACAAAGAATATCGATTCTATTCGGTCTGCCCTGATGTGTCCGTTGAGAGGAGCTTCACTGTCAAAAAGGTTGAAGTAACCCTGTGCCTCTTTTCCAGAGGAAAGGCTGCCCTTTACCTCTGCTATCATGGCAGTGTTGGTTACAATGGAGGTAACCTTTCCCCATGAAAGCATGGTCTCCCATATATTCTTGAAATCCCTTCCAGGGGCCTCTACAGACATTCCATCCGGCAGATGCCTCACAACATCCCGCTCAGTAATGCCGAACTCTGCAGCAACAGAAGCAGGGAGCGCTCCAGGTTTCTCTCTGAACCTTTTCTGTATTTTTTCCTCAGTGGTTAATACCTTCTCAGAAGAACCTCCGGTTTTACGGGAAAGTGTATTGTACTCGATGAAGTTCTGTATGAGCTGCACATTGTGGAACTCGCCGGCTTCGGTCATTCTCATAACACCGCTGCTGTGATCCCAATGAACAATTCCGGCACCGTGCCACTGGTCCAGAAGCGGGCTCATTCTGGAAACGATGGTCTCATCCCCTGTTTCCCTCTGAAGGTTTCTCAGGTTAACCATTCTGAACTCTTCCAGACCGCCTGCGACAAGCCCCTCGAACAATGAGAGTTCTGATACCTTTGACGCAACTGCTATGGGTTTTTCTCCTCTGTCAATGAAACTGCGGTAATCAGCAGGGTTCATTTTCTGGTAGATACTGTATCCGCCCACACTGCCCCCTGCACCGTTTCCTACTGGTATGCAGCTGTGGTTGTACTTGGGAATGAAGTTGTAAATTGAGCGTTCACGATTGCTGAAAGCCCAGTGACGAAGCCCAAGCCTCTTGCAACTCTGGTTTCCCATAAAATCTCTGGTGACTCTGAAAAGAGCGGCCTGTTCTTCCATTGAAGCTGGCTTTGACAGCTTTCCCCTATCAACCATTGACTGAATGGGAGAGCCCGGGAGGTTCTTCAGATTGTAAATACTCACCGAATCAACTGAATGGGCATCTGTGACGGTTCTCAGGTCTTCCATCCAGATTTCTCTGATCTGGTCAGGCAGACCGTAGATAAGGTCAACAGATATCATTGCCCTGCCGTCTGATGAGATTTCTTCAAGTCTTTTAAGAATTGTTTCCCTGTTTTCGATTCTTCCCATCTGCTGGCGAATGGCTGTATTGAACGACTGAACGCCGAAAGAGAATCTGTTCACACCGCTGTTCAGGCAGGCTTCAACCTTTTTATCTGTAAACCCGTTTATTCTGCCCTCAACAGTTATCTCGCAGTCACCTGCCACAGGAAAAGAATCTCTGATAAGTCTGATTAATTCTGAAAGATCTTGAGCAGAAAGGTCTGTAGGGGTTCCGCCGCCAAGGTAAATGGCATTCAGAGGCATGGAATCACCAAGCACAGTTCCTGAAACCATACTCAGTTCTTTTCTTATGTATCCTGCGTAATCAGCAAGTTCTTCCACTCTGGTTCTGCTCTGATAGAACGGACAGAAAAGACATCTTGCCACGCAGAAGGGGATGTGTATGTAGAGCGCCCTTCGACCGGCTTTTTCATCAACCTGGCTTATTTTTTTCCAAAGTCCTTCAGTTGAAACAGCATCACCCTTGCCTCCAGGGTGCACAAATTCCCCTTTTACAGGAAAACCGGAAACCAGAGGATCATCTCCCCCTGAAGCATAAAAATCGCTGAGCTTTTTCTCGGAGCTGCTTCCACCTTCTCTGGCTTCTCTGAGCTTAGTTACAAATTCGGCGGTAATTTGGGAAAGTCCCTCCTTTGCCGCCTGCTTCTCGATACTTTTTCTTATCATTGGCTGCACAAAAAGAGGAGCCGCCTTGATAAGTTCTTTTGCTTCTGATGTCCATTTTACTGCCATTAAAAGGCCTGCTTCCAGCCGGTACATTCCGGCATGAAGCCGGAGAGCAGCCTGAAAGGCCGCTCTCCTGCTGAATTATACTGGAGCCTTATTCTGCCATCTCCAGAAACTCGAAGATGGATACAAACTGATGGTCGCCATTGGGACCGCCATAGAAGGTCTGCATCTGAAGCTTGTAAACAGATTCACTTGTCTGAATCACAGAAACATCGTTGTCTACAAAGAACTGCATCTCTTCAAAGGTGTACCAGCTGTGACCTATGGTGTTGATAGCGCCGCTGAACATGCTGTTGTCAACAGTGGTCACATCGTCGAAGTTGGTCTCTTCAAGAACATATGCCTTGACTGCGTCAGCCACATTGAGGGAAATGCAGCTTGCGCCATGAAGCATATACTGGCCACCGCCTATATCCAGAACCTGGTCGCATCTTCCGAACTTCAGATCCCAGGCGTTTGCAGGAGGAGCGAAGTCCACTGTCTGCTGAGTACCCAGATCAATGTAAGCCCTGTCATAGGCTTCATCTTTGCTGAAAGTTACCTCTTCTGCGCCTGTACCGTTCAGTGCATCTATCTTTGCTGTTACAGATACACCTGTCATCATTGTGCATCCTGTAAACTGAACCTTCCAGAATTTTTCGTCCTCTGTGCGGAAAACGAAAACCTCATTGCTGAACGAGACTTCGTGGCTGGAGGGATCATAAACCATCCAGCCCTCAAAAGGATCACTCATTCCTTCAAGGCAGATATTCTCAGGGTTATCAAAGGAGGAATCAGCGTAAGAAGAGTAATCAGCATCAAAATCAGTCATACCTGTGCCAATCACCCGCACGCCTGTCCCGTAATCGCCTGAGTTGGAAACCAGATTGAGGTTTCCGTCAACAGCAAGGTCCCACACATCGTGATGAATGGTAGTTTTGGCTTTTGTTGTAAGACAGTAGAAAACAGCGTTGTTCTCTCCGGTGTAGTCAACATTCACTGAATCTACCTGTGTCTCAGGAGTGGGATTTCCGCCTCCTCCTGTTGAATCGTCGCCGCAGCCTGCTGCAAGAAGCAGAGCAAGGGCAGCTATGGTGAGAAATGCAATTTTGTACAATTTCTTCTCCTGTTCAGTCGGGCATACAGCCCGGGTTTTAAGCAACAGAAGTTAAAACCCCTGCCGCTTGTAGTTATACCTGTTCAGCTTTCATTAAGCAGATTAGTAAGTGAATTGAATATCGGCATAGGTTATTCTGCCGTAGCCAAAACCCAGATCATCACTGCTGTTGTCCAGAAGATTGTTCATTCCGAAGGTGAACGATACATTGTCGGTGATTCTTTCCTTAAGTGACATATTCAGAGTAGAATAATCATCCAGATAGACATCCACTCCTGTTGGATCACGATACCAGATTTGTTCCCCTTCAAAGTTGTACATCAGATTGACCAGAGGATAGTACCTGTTGTATCCGGTGAGATCCAGCATCATGGAAAGCTTGTAGCATAAAGGAGAGAACATTTCACTTTCTCTGTACTCATCCTCCCGGGACTCTCTGTCTTCCATGTAGAGATAGGTAACAGTTCCTGTAAGGTCAAGATAGTCAATTCCGTTGTAGCCAATGGAGAAGTCTCCTCCCCACGATCTGCTCTCAGCCACATTGACATAACTGCGCTGATATGAATACTCAGTGCTGTCAGGGGTAAATCCGCCCTCTTCCGAGGTGATCATTGTGGTAATCTTATCATCAACAGTTGTGTAGTGCCCGTAAAGCTCGTAATCAAATGCTCCAAAAACTCCTCCTGTGCTTCCGTTGAAACTCAGAGATCTTTCTGGAACCAGATCAGGATTACCTGTAAGCAGGAAGTTCTGAGGTTTGGGATGTATGAAGCTGTCGTAGTAGTTCTGCTTGAAAGAGGGAGCCTTAAAACCTGTTCCCATTGCAAGCCTTAAATAGAAATTCTCAGCAAAGTTGTATCTTGCGCCAAGCTTGGGATTAACATCTCCTGAGAATCTGCTGTTGTAGGTTCCCCGAAGGCCTGCTGTGATGATGAAGCGACTCTCGTCATGCAGATTAAAACTTTCCTGCGCATAGCCTGCAAACTCGTATCCGCTTTTGACACCATCAATAATATCCTCGTTTTCCACAGACTCATGGAGGTAGTTAACTCCAACTACCAGATCATGCTCATCGTTCAGTTCTATCTCAGACTTTGCTTCGCAGTCCCAGGTGTCAAATATTGAATAACTGTCTGTGGTGAGCACTTCAGTATTGTAGTCCCAGTTGCAGTAATCGTGGTCGAAACGCTGGAAGGAAAAGTAACTGTCAAAGGTTACATTATCCCCTGCGAAGTACATGCTTCTGAGAGTTCCGCTGTAGCTGTTGTTTTCAAACCACTGAACCAGATCCTGGGAAAGGGACCTCTTGTCCTTATCGTAGGCAAAACGAGTGTCCATGGAAATGGTAAGATCGTCGTTCACATCCAGCCCTGCGTAGAGATTACCGTAATAGCGTTTCATCTCATTCATTGTCCAGTAGGGACGCTCTCCGAAAACAGGTATGGGACGCTTTATGATTGTGTCAATAACACCTGCGTCATAATGAACTCCACCGGCAGCCTTTATGTCAAAAAGACCCACTGTGGTTCGCAGATTAAGGTCTGCGATATGGGCCCCTGCCCATCTTGCCCTGTTGGCTGTAGCAACCTGAAAGTTCTCGTCATTCTCGAACCCTGGAGTATCAAACTGGCTGGAAAGAAGGTTGGTCTGATACCTGTAGGAACCGCTTATCTGAGTAGCTCTGGAAAGAGGTTTCGTGATAAAGTTTACAACACCACCCAAAGCAGAACTGCCGTAGATAGCAGCAGCTGAGCCCTTTACCACCTCTATTCTCTCAATGTCACCCAGCGGAATATTCTCTATTGGAACCCCGCCGCCTACATCTGCGTGAATTGGAACACCGTCAATGAGTACAAGTGTGTAGGCACCCTCCATGCCATTTATCTCAATCTGGGTCTGGGGGTGTTTCACAACGGTAATTCCAGGAACAGTTCTAAGGAGTTCCTCGGTGGTGGAAGCTCCGGAGTTTTCAATGACCTCGGAGGGGATCACCTCCAGTTCTTCCACCACTTCACTTACTTCTATAAGAGTCTTGGTTGCAGAGACCACAACCGTACCTGTAGTGACAACATCACCTTCCTCTGCCATCACAGGAAGAGAAAGCAGAATAGCCGTAATAGCCACTGATACAGTGCTTTTCATAAATGTACCTCGCAAAAGCGTTGCAGGTTTAGACATATCTAACTATCTTCTTAGTCGGAAATATGTTGGTATCGGCTTAATTTGTCAAACAAAGGCGCAGAGTTTCTCTTCGCAGTGCTGCAATTTGCTTCAGGCAAAAGAAATGGATGAATTATGAATACTTCGGAAATAAGAATAGATCATGTTTTCGCTGTTACCCCTACTATTAGAACATGGGCTGTTATGGCAGAAAGAGGCTTCACCCTGGCCAACGAGATGTTTACACAACCTGATGAACGGTACTGCCGTTTCATAGAATTTCCGCAACGGAGCGGTGCAAAATGGAACACCTATCTGGAGTTCGTGGAAACAGGCGAAAAAAGATACAATGAGTTAACTGCGCCGATGGCTGACAGAACCTCCTTAACAGGCATTTCTTTGGGATTCTCCGGAGGTCTTGAACAGTTTTACAAAAGCAAAAAGGAAATGTTTCCGGAAATGGGTCTTGAGTTCAGCCACAGGAACTATAACTGGAAAGATAAAAGAAGGCTTCCAGGGTGGAACTTTATAAATTTTACGCAGGAAGGCCTGCTTTCGGGCATATACCACTGGTTTACAGAGTATGAAACCAGTGAGCGGTCTTCAGGAAGCAGGCGCAATCCGGTGGTGCATTCCAACACTGCCTTTGACATTGCCGGTCTGATTGTAAAAGGCAGCGATGCCTCTGTGTTTCAGAAGCTCAGTGACTTTACAGCCATTCCGCTGAAAGACCGGAACTCAATAACAATGGATGATGGAAGGTACTTTACAGTATCTGCTATCTGCTCAGAGCAATCAATTCCCGAGATTGCAGAAAAAGTGCCTGAACTGGTTGCGGTGATACTCAAAGTGGGCTGCATGAACACATTTATTGAGAAATCCAGACCTGACAGTGTAGTGAACCTGAATGGAACCAGAGCCGCTGTGATCTCAATGGGGAAGTATTGCTGGGATATAATAGGCATAGAGGATCAGTAAAGTCAGGCACCCTTTACAGAAGGTGAGCATACCAGAAGATACCTGCCTCTGCTTTTCACTGTGAAAAAACCGCCTACAGAGGTTTCACGCACTCCGTTTTCTTTTAAGTGATGGTCGCTGAAGTAGAATTTTCCTTCAGGTTTGAGCACCCTGTGGATTTCAGCAAGCACTTCCGGGCCATTGTCAAGCATGTGGTAAACATCCAGCAGAAGCGCTGCGTCAATGCTTGAGTCATCAAGACCTGAACTGCAGTCGGATAGAATGGTGCGCACATTGGAAAAGCCATTTCTCCGCACCATTCCGTTAACCCTCTTAATAGCCAGAGGATGATTATCAAGAGCGTACACCACCCCCCTTTCTCCTGTCAGACGGGCAATCCGACCGATGAAGTGTCCCGGGCCGCAACCAAAATCAAGCACCTGGGAACCATTTACTATATCCATCTCTTTCACAATTTCACCAGGAGGCTGAAACAGGTTTCTCACCGGCATACCCACAAGACTCATCAGCCGGAATCTCGTATTGGACATCCTGCCTGACATAATACGCATCCTTTCTTTCAAAACTGCAGGCACTTACAGTATGGTTCAAAGCTGAAAAGGTCTGTTTCTCCCATACTGACACCTTAAGCAGAAACTACATCTTTTTTTTACTGTCATCCAGCAGCTCCAGCTCAGACACCGTAATACTCAACCCTTAATACGATGAATAATCATGAAACACAAAGCCATTCACCGCATGAGATTACACTCAGGCACAACAAAGCTGAAATCTGCTCATGCGAAAGCTTAAAAGATGAGGCAAACGATTTCCGTTGACACTCAATTAGAACCATCTTTATTTATTAGTGCATTCTAATTCTGCAGCAGTGGAGGAGAAGGTTAGTGAACAGCGAACTGAACGAAAAAACATTCTGGGACAGCTATGCAAAACACTATGACAGGCTGCTGAGAAAACTTTCCGGCGTGTACGGAATCATCAGAGAAAAGGCCCTTGAACTCACCTTCGACTATTCTGTTGTTCTTGAGGCTGGAACAGGCACAGGTGACATAGCTTTTGCTGTTTCCGGCAAGGCTCTTTCAGTGGAAGCATGTGACCTCTCCCCTGCAATGATACACATTGCTGAACAGAAACATAAGAAATCCGGTTCAGGAAATCTCAGGTTCAGTGTATGCGACTGCTGCGAAATGAACTATCCTGACATGACATTTGATCTGGTTATAGTTTCGAATGTGCTTCATGTGATACCTGACCCTGAAGCAGCCCTCACGGAAGCGTCAAGGGTGCTTAAACCGGATGGAGTAATTTTTGCTCCTACATATCTCCACGGAGAAAATCTTATCAGCAAGTTTTTTTCAAGAATAATGTCACTGAAAGGGTTCAGGGCATACAGCCGCTGGTCACGGTCAAGCCTGCAATGCTTCCTCATTGACAGAGGTTTTAAGGTAATGGAGATGCCAGTTATAAAAGGAACAATTCCACTGGGTATGGCAGTACTGAAGAAGGGAGATGTTACTGAAGTTGTCTGAGGTAAAAAAGTCTCCGGCCATACGACCGGAGACAGCAATCAATGATGCCTGAACTATCCTTCGGAAATAGCTCCTGCAGGGCAGACTGCCGCACAGGCGCCGCAGTCGACACATGCATCGCTGATGGTGTAGGGGGTGCCTTCCTGAATAGCGTCAACGGGACATTCACTCTTGCAGGCGCCGCAGGTTGTGCATTCGTTACTTATCTTGTACATATCTTCCTCCTTAGTCGGGTTGTTTCTTCACAGCAATTCTACAACACCAATTGCGAAGCGTCAACCCTAAATTGTTGCCTTACTAATATTTATATTGATACTCAATCTCAATTGGAAACTTATGGAAAAAACCCTTAGCAGATTTACAGAATTCCTGAAAGGGAAAAATCTCAAGAACACCCTGGAAAGACGGGTGATTCTGGAAACAGTAATGGGACACACTGATCATTTCCGCATAGAAGACATCATTCACCAGGTAGAAGCCTCCGATGTTCCTGTATCCCGCGCAACTGTATATCGCACTATGGCCCTGCTGGAAGAATCGGGAATACTTAACTCCATAAAAAATGACAGAGAAGAAAGACTTTTTGAAATTGCCGGTTCACACCACGATCACCTTATCTGCATGAGCTGCGGAGAAATAACAGAGTTCTACAGCCCTGAACTTGAGAAACTCCAGGCAGATATCTGTACTGAACACAGCTTTGAGATATCCCGTCATGTGCTGAAGATGTACGGATTGTGCAAAAAATGCAGAGAATAAGGCCCATACCCTATTCCTTTTGCTGCTGCAATGGCCTTACAAACCGGTATTCGGAAACAAGCCCTGAGAAAAGGCAACAGGAGCCATTCTTATCTCACCGGTGTCCCTGCTCCCTTGAAGTTCTGCATTCTTCTGCAGGGCTTTAAGTAATTCTGTTGAAACAAGGCGCCTCCTCCGGTGAGGAGACGCCTGTAAAGGTAACTAGTGTCCTGTCATGCTTCGGATGTGGAGAGTATGCGCAGTAATTATCTGTTCAGGTGAGGCGCAGGTGAGGGCGCATAGCCGGAGGCTATGTAACCGAGTCTGCAACGCTGCCTGGGCTGATAAGAACAAGCAGAATCCGTCATCTGAGGTTTGACAGGGCACTGTCTAGTTAAGGGCGTCTTTCATGCTCTCAAGCCAGCTGTCGAGTCTCTGGTCGGTCATGTCCGGCTGGTTGTCCTCGTCAACGGCAAGACCTATAAGCTTTCCGTTTTCCTCAGCTCTTGAAGCGTCGTAGGTGTATCCGTCTGTGCTGATGGAGCCGATGAATTCAGCGCCTGTGTTCTGCAGCTTTTCCTTCAGTATTCCAATTGCATCCACAAAAGTATCTGAATAGGAACTCTGATCACCTGTTCCGAAGAAACCGACCTTTACACCTTTGAGATCAAGACCGGAAAGCTGATCAGCCATGCCTTCCCAGTCGTCCTGAAGGTCACCGAGACCCCAGGTGGATGATCCCAGAAGAAGAACTTCGTAGCTGCTCATCTCTGAAACCGGCATGGAAGAGACCTCCTTTAGTTCACTGCCTTTCAGCCTGCCCTGTATCTTCTGAGCGAGCATCTCAGTGTTCCCTGTTGTCGATCCGTATATGACTGCTGTTTTCTTCATTTTTTTCTCCTGTATTCAGTTGAGGCATTGTTCTTTGTTAACAGTCACGCCTGCAGCGGTTTTTCCCCTTCCACGCAGGCCGCTTTGGTTTTCCCTCCGAGGATTACGCTGTCCTTTATTCTCAATCCTTTATCTTTGAATAGAACTGCAATCTGTTCATTGTCCATTGGAGTTGTGGAGGATGGCGGAGGCCCCCATAACGCAAGATATCTTGCTATCATTTTCTGCTTTTGCAGCAGATTCATCCCTTTCATGGAGTAGTCCACAGCCAAGAGCCTTCCGCCTGGTTTCAGCACTCTCACCGCTTCAGCAACTGCGCCGGCAGGATCACTGACAATGTGAAGCAGGTTGGACATCAGAACAGCAGAAAACACGCCGTCTGGAAAGGGAAGCTCCATGCAGTCTTCACGGGCTACAGTTATGTTCGCGAAGCTTTCTGAGAGACTGATGCACCTTTCCACCATTGCAGGTGAACCATCCACTGAAACCACATTTGATACCACAGGCGAAACCAGCCTTGAAATCCTGCCGGTTCCGCACCCCAGGTCCATAAAAATGTCCTCTGAATCAAGCCTGGAAAGCAGCCACTGGTCTGTTTCCCTGTCACATCCGCTTCCGGCTATTCTGTACTGCTTTTTCTCAAATCCCTCAGCTTTGCTATTCCAGTGTTCCCAGTCTCTTCTGCTCATTTCAGGCTCCCAGTTTCCATCCGGCGGTTCTCTGCTGCTCCTCCCAGAGGGATGCGTAGATACCGCCCAGCTGAACCAGTTCATCGTGGGTGCCCTGTTCCGCAATGCCGCCTTCATTCAGAACAAGAATGCTGTGGGCGTTTCTTATTGTGCTGAACCTGTGAGCAATAACCACAATGGTTCTTCCTCTTGTAAGGTTCTCAAAGGCTTTCTGTATCTCTGCTTCATTTTCCGGATCAAGGGAAGCTGTAGCCTCATCCAGAAGAATAATCGGTGCGTCCTTAAGTATAGCTCTGGCAATGGATATCCGCTGTTTTTCACCACCAGAAAGGGAGCGTCCTCCCTCTGACACCATTGTGTGGTAGCCGTCAGGCAGCTCCATTATAAAATCGTGACACCTGGCAAGTTTTGCTGCGGCGATAACCTCTGCCATTGTGGCATCCCTATTACCTACCCGAATGTTGCCTGCAACTGTATCGTTAAAGAGGTAAACATCCTGAAAAACCATTGAAAGCTTGTTCATAAGAAGTTCCGGAGGAGTTTTGCTCAAGGGTTTTCCATCAACTTCTATCACCCCTGAATCCACATCCCAGAACCTGGCTATAAGGTTAACCATGGTGGTTTTTCCTGAACCTGAGTGTCCCACTAGAGCTGTAAGCTTTCCTTCAGGAATGGAACATGTAACATTTTTCAGTACCGGATTGTCGCCATAGCTGAAGCTCACATCCTTGAACTCTATGCCGCCTCCGGACTCTTCGGCTGTAACAGGGCTGCTGTCCAGCTCAGGGGTACTGAAGACCTCTGCAATCCTGGATGAAGATGTTTTTGCAAGTCTGAGGAGCACAAGCATTGTCCACAGCAGTTTGACCGGCCCCAGGAAATAGTATCCCAAAATTGCAAAAGAGAAGAAGTCCGGCACTGACAGGGAATCGGAAGCCACCATTGGAATACCTGCAGCCAGAGCAGCAAGGTAGGAAAGGTCAAGGATGAAAAGTGCGATCTGCACAGGTATTCCTGTGAAAACTTCCGCCTGAAAACTGAGCTTCTTCAGTTTCAGCATGGACTTGTCCAGAGTGGTGAAGCCTTTCCCTGTAAGATTGAAAGACTTCAGCAGCTGAACTGTGCCTGCGTACTCCAGTATTCTGGAGGATGTTTCTGTTATGGACTCAATGTGCTTTGCACCAAGCTTCGCAATTATAGCCCTGGCTATAACGATGAACAGTGCTGAGAAAAGTGTTCCTCCGATGAGAACCGCTGTAATTTCAGGAACAAGGACAAGAAGGAAACTGCCAAGCATTACTGGAACCACAATAGCCGTTACTATGTCAGGCATTGTATGAGATAATGTATGTTCAGCTTTGGTTACATCATGGAGTATTCTGGCTGTTACATCGCCGGGATCGTGGGACTTGAAAAATCCCAGCGAGAGCTTTCTCAGTTTGTCTCCCAGCTTCAGCCTTACGCCGGTTGATATTCTGTAAGCCTGAATGTAGTTGTTTGTCTGACTCCACAGAGAGAGTAGAAAGTACACTGCAAATGTGGCTGAATACATCAGTGTATACTTCTTAAGAACCTGTATATCAGGCTCACTTCCCATGAGCACAGGAGTTGCCAGCTGAACAACCAGCACAAAAACAAACCCCATGAAGAAACCTCTGGGAATATTGGAGATAAAGCTGCCTCCCATCAGGCTCATGACCCGACGGGGATCTTCAGAATAAATACTCCATTTCTTCATACTGCCCCCTCCACAGCAGGAACTTCATTAAAGGCCCATTTTCCTGCCCTCTTGTGAGCATTCCACATTCTCCTGTAGAGCCCGCCCTCTACGAGAAGCTGTTCGTGTGTTCCCTGCTGAACTATTCGTCCCTTATCAAGCACAACTATTCTGTCAGCGTTCCTTACTGTGGAAAGCCTGTGAGCAATAACCACTACAGTTTTGCCTTCGGTGACCATGCTGAATGCCTGCTGTACCCTGGCCTCATTCTCTGCATCTGCATAGGCTGTTGCCTCGTCCAGAATAACTATCGGGAATTTTCTCAGAAAGATTCTTGCCAGTGAAATACGCTGCTTTTCTCCCCCTGAAAGATGAACCTCACCACCTTCACCGATTACAGTTTCATAACCTTTGGGAAGAGTTTCTATAAGTTCATTCACAGATGCGGCCTCAGCAGCTTTGATGACTTCCTCAGCAGTTTTCTCACTCTCTCCCATTCGTATGTTTGCTTCAACTGTATCCGTAAGCATCTGAACATCCTGAAAGACAGTTCCTACTATCTCGTTCACACCTTCTGAGCCTATATCCCTCACATCCTTCGCACCTATGGTAATCCTGCCGGAAGTTACATCCCACATTCGCGCCAGAACCTGGGCAAGGGTGCTTTTTCCTGCGCCGCTTGGCCCCACAAGGGCAACAAGTTCTCCCTGCTTTATCTCAAGGGAGACATCTTTCAGCACATAGGGAAGCTCAGGCCCGTACCTGAACGAGACATTTTCAGCTGCTACTGTGAAATTCAGAGGCAGTTCCGGAGATTCAGGTTCAGCCATGGGAGGTGTCTCAAGTATAGCTGAAATTCTGGAAGCGCCTTCATTGATCATCATCACACTGCCTGTGATCATTATGAATCCCACCATTCCGGCAAAGCAACCGGTGCCAAGAAGAAGAAACATTATCACAGTGGGCACATCGGTCTGCCCTGAGGCCAAAAGCCTGATGGCCACCGGAAGGATGAAGACTCCACCGCCGAGAACTATGGCGGTAAAGCCGGCCCAGAAAGGAGTTCCATGTCTGGACCATTTTTCTGCCAGATGGCCGTATCTTGTTATTGAAGACTTAAGTCTGGAAAAAGATTCAACAGTAAGATTGAATACCTTTACAACCGGCATACCCCTGACATACTCAACAGTTCTGGAGTGCATCTCCTCCAGAGAGTCATGATACTGCCGCATTATCTCTTTGCTGTTATACTTTTTTCCAGGAGACAGCTGAACACCGGAGTACATTCCCTTAACCAGAAGCATTCCCAGAATAAGGGGGATTGTGGCTGCTATGGCCATTCGCCAGTCGACGAAATAGAGATACCCGAGTGTGGCAAGAGGAACCACCAGACCGTTTACGAAATCTGGAATGTGATGTGCTATGGAGTTTTCTATAAGCTCCACATCCTCCTGTATCACCTTACGGACAAAACCGGTATTTCTGCCGTTCCAGTACCCCATGGGAAGTTTTCCCAGGTGTTCTGTAATCCTGCTTCTTATTCTGTAGAGAAGATCAAATGCAGCTATGTGACTTAAAAGAAAAGAGGAGATAACAAGAAGATACCTGACTGCCACAGCAGCCAGTGCCCACAGAATGAGTTTTTCAGCATACTTACCGGATGCGTCTCCGGCTTCCTGCAGGTAATACCTGATAAGCTCATAGATAACTATCCAGGGAACAATGGAGAGCAGTGAACCTGCAGCTGCCAGAACCGCTGACCAGGTAAGTTCCTTTCGTTTGCCTCCTGCCAGCTTTATGACCTGTTTCATCATCTGCACCTTTCAGTAAAACTCAGGTGTTCAGTCTGCAGATTGTTCGGGCGGTCATTGCATTCCCCTGCAGCAGTTCGATTCAGCTATGGGCCATATCGTCCATGGCCCTTGAAATACTGCTGATGCTGGAACTTCTCAACATCATGAACGGCTTGTCCATCTTTCTGCAGATCTTCTTCACGCTGAGAGCAGCCCTGTGGCTGTTTACATCAACTGGACAGAGCACAACATCGGCCCAGCTTATTCCACTTTCCAGCATCTCTTCGCCTCCGACATATCTTCCGTTGTGGTATCTGAAATCTGCGCCGCTCTTCTCTATAATCTCCTTGTACACAGCTTTGAGCTTGGTAATGCCTCCTACAAGAAGAACATTTCTGCTGCACTCTGCCCTGCCCGGACACACTGAACAGTCCTTTTCTCTTACTTTAAGCTGTTCAAGAAGATCGTTAATCTGCTCCATTGCCGCTGCGTTTGTTTCGCTGAGTTCTTCCATTCTCTCTTCAGAATCAGAGAGCTTCTTCTTCAGAGAATCCACCTCTTCCATGTATCTGCCAACATTGTCTTCAGCTTTATGGAGTTTGTTCTCAAGTTCATCTGTGTCATTTTTCTGCTCAGGTGAATTCGTTCGAAAAGCTGAGACCTTTTGCTCAAGCTCCTTTATTCTGTGCTCAAGCTCCCTGATCCTGCTGACAGCATCATCCCTTTCCCGCTTCAGCTCCCGTTCTCTCTGTCTGGAAGCCTTGTATTTCTCCTGATAACGCTCAGTTTCGTCATGGGAGCGTTCAAGATCATCCTGCCTTTTTGCCGCAAGGGTAACACAACCCTGTCTGTAGGCGCAGAAGTCTGTAAGCAGCCCCTCTCTGAACTCTTCATCACCCATGACAATACCTGCCCAGAGCATGTGAGCCACATCTGAACTGCCAAGGGACCTTCTCCAGAGATGTATTCTGTCAGGAACCGCGATATTCATCCACTGCATCCCTGAACTGTCGTATCTGCTTTCAAGAAGGGAAGAAACCTTTGCTGCAAGAGCAGCGTCATCTGCAGTGTGCTTCACAAGCATTCTGTGGGCTTCCACACCTGTGATTCCTTTAGTTCTGTAACCGCATTTTTTCAGCAGCTTCTTAACATCTGCCGATGAAAGGCATGTACCGATCAGGGAGCACCTTTCAACCTGTTCAAGATCTTTGAATTCTCTGCGATCCATCACCTGTTCACCTCCACACCTTTCTGAAATTCCAGCCTTATAATTCTGTTATTCATTTTATTTTTCAGCCCCGGCAGAGACATAATCAGACCTGGGATACCCCATCTTGCCCTGCAATGGTCAGTGTATGAATCTTCTTCCAGTATTTCAATAGAATCATGCCAGGCGGCTATCCTGCCTGAATCCTCCTCAGCCCAGAGGAACTGGTTCATGGAATCGGTATGTTTAAGCGCGTCATGAATTCCAGCTTTCCCCACCATAAATGACGCCAGTATCTCAAGGAGCATCTGAGAATCAGGAAACCTCCCTGCAATACGATGAATGAGCTTTCTGACCTTTTCTTCTTCAAAATACATGAGCAGACCTTCAGCTATGATCAGAAGGGGACGCCCATCTCTCACTGAATCAATGAAATCCATCCAGCCGGTTTGAAAAGCTGAACCTTCCAGCATGGTATATCCTGAATTTTCAGTAAAAAACTGTCTTCTCAGGCGGATAACCTGCGGCAGGTCAACATCAATCCAATGAACATTTTCACCGGAAAACCTGTCACATCTGGTATCAAGCCCTGCTCCCAGATTAACCACAATGGAACTGTCTTTTCCAGTCAGGAACTCAGAAGTCATCCTGTCCAGTATCATGGTTCGTATGGAAACACCAAGCTGCGAGAAGCGGCTGCCTTTGAACCTGTTAAAATCGTAGTCCAGGGAACGGAGAATACCACAGGCCTTGGGGTCTTTTATCAGACCGTTCTTCCTCTCCGTCTCAACTGCCCTGGCCCACAGGGGGATGAGCATGGTTTCCGACAAACCTTCAATTCTGTCTGGCATTACCATGCTCTTCCCCTCAAACTAACCGCACACCGATGAGGAGGTCTTCTTCCTGCGGTCCAGATACCTGGCACACTGGGCAAGCCGACCATACCCCAGCATGATCCCCAGAATGAAGTCCTCCTCAGGGGTGTACTGATTAAGCGGTTTCTCGCCGAAGGATGCAATCACATTCACGCAATGCTCCTCGCCGAAGAAAACATTAACTTTTCCGGAATTGACCGGGCGCAGCACAAAACTGATTCCTTCACGCCTAAGTCTTTCAGATGCCCAATGAACCATTGCAACAGGTATAGTGTGAAGCACCAGGCTCCTGAGGCCCTTTCTGAACTCATAAATGTGATGGTTCAATATCTTGAGGTCGCCGTCGCATCCGGTATGGATCATTCTAATCCACCATCCATGTACTCTTAATGCCTGCCCAGGTGTTGGATGAGAGGGCATTGCCGCTCATTGTAAGCTCCAGGAAAGGCGAGTGGGTAGTTTCCCTTGAATAGCACTTGGTCCAGGGGTAGGTTCCCAGAACCTTGAATACGATTCCGTAATTATCGATTTCTCCGTCAACCCATCTCTGCACAAGATCGGTAACATCAATCTGATGCCATTTTATGCCTGAGAAGTGATAGGTTCCGGAAGGTGAGGACTCTATGGAAACATGGGCTCCGCTCCAGCTCTCATCCCATGACTGAGTTGCAGCAAAGAACTGGGTGTTTGTACCTGAACCTGAACCGCACTGAAAAAACACTTCAAGATTCAGTACGGCGGATTCGACTGTTCTTCCCGCATAAGCCGACAGATCAAAGAGAAACATCATTCTCTCGTCAGGATGTCCGGCTGCTGGCTTGTTGGCGCACTGTATCTTGTTCTGACTGCCGAAATTGCCGCCGGCAGGTATCGTGTAGGTGTCAGCAGAAGGATTAACAGTAACAGTTTCAGCCATTACTGCAATAGCTGCTATCATCAGTATTATTACAGAGGTTTTCATTATTATATCTCCGTTCCCATTCTGAATACCAGAACTGAAGAGTCTTCAGGATGATCTTCAGGGGTACCAGCAGGCCCCCTCCATCCAAGATTTACCCAGGACTCAGGCTCAATATTTACCTGAACCCCCGCTTCCATCCAGCTGAATTTCCAGTCGCCGTCATCTGCGTTGGACCAGCGGTCCCATACCTGGTAACCGGCATAGGGTCTTATGCCCGTTGCCCAGTAAACGCCTGGATCAAAGGTGTATCCTGCCTGAAAAAGAAGTCCGGTGTTTTCAACTTCTTCACCGGTGGCAGTGCATCCGGCAGGCACTGATGCAACCGGAACTCCGGTCATTGCCAAATATTCAACTCTGGCAGCAACAGTACCGTTGTCCATATCCAGGCCGAAGCCCATCCGTTCACCTTCTTCAAGTCCTTCATTTTCGAAGTTCATGTCCAGATGAAGTTTTTCATAGAAGCCGCCTGCAGAAAGACCTTCAACAGGTGTGTGGTACTGAAGCCAGCCCACAAAGTCCCAGTCTTCCTCAGAAGTGCCGGAAGAGCCGTTGTAGTAACCAATCTGGGAAGAAATAGAACCGGCACTGCCGAGACCTGCTTCGAACTCGGAAAGCGCACCCATGCTGTGGCATGAAGGAACTACTGTCTTACGCCACACAGGCTTCTCAAGAAGCAGCATCTGACCGCATTCCTCGCTGAGGGAATAACCTCTGCTGGCATGCAGCTGACCGAGACCGATCCTGAAAGGTATTTCAGCAGGGTCTATAAAGATTCCTGCTTCCATTATTGAAAGGTTGGATCCTCCTCCACAGGCAGCTATTGCCGCTTCAGCCATGTAGGAGATGTTTTCACCGGCCCTGCCTTCCAGCAGAACAGCAACCTTCCTTATTCTGAATCTGTTTTCATCACCCATGTATATACCTTGGGCGTTGTAAACTGAATCACCGCTGAAGTGAAGGTATTCAAGAATAAGGTCAGCTCCTACATGGGGAGTTTCAAATTCAAGAGCCCAGGCAGCAGAAGCTGCCAGAGCCATTACAGCTACAATGGTATATTTCATTCGATACCTTTCTCAAGTTAAATTGTGAATAACATGGGAATAACCGGTTCGTGCATATACCCGGTTCCCCTCTTCTTTCTGATCCTGGTGCCCCAGGAATAAGCCGGTACGACCCATCACGCCGGCCTTCAGAACAGATGCACTGTCAGGAAACCCATTCTCCATAAAACAGCTGATACCAGCTTCAGCCGCCGCTACAGAGCAGATCGTACCGATGACAGAGTTTTTAAAGCTTCTGAAAATTTCCATTCGGGCAGTGCAGAAATCATATGTGATCAGATTCAGGCTTCGTCTCATTCGCCGGCTCAATGAGCAATTAATGTAAATATAGAAATTCTTCTTAATAGTTTCTGAAAACATACCATCAAACACCTGGTATTTAATACAGTAAAGAAATACCTGAATAGCTGGTTCTGAAGAAAAGGAAACACAGCCATTATAATCTCCGGAAGATGGTTCAATATTCCGAAGACAGCCTTCAGTTTTTCTTTCCTCCAGCGCTGACGATTCTTCCGCAATGGCTCTGGCAGTCAACTGATCTGTTATTCTTCCGCTGACAGCACCGGCAAAACCAGCCGATATCATCAACACTGCAAAAACAGTCAGTTTCATTTGATTCCTCTCACAAGGTTCATCAATTGCATTTTGCAATTGTCACTTTTTACGGCATTTGTTCTATTTTTTAGTTGTGGCTAAAATACATGACTGCAACTGCAATTGTCAACAAGAAGGCCGCCTCCAGCGAAGCGGCCCTTTCAAAGGAGTTTGCATGCTGTTGTTGCGTGTAGGATTAACTGCTCATGCTTCAGGTACGAATTACCGGTTAAACTTCAGTGCAGACAATAGCTTATATGAATGGTCAATTCGGGGATAAGGCTGTATTCAACAACCTGTCCAGTCTCTTTCAGGCTTTGCCTGTCAGCTTATCCTTTTCTGATAATCTCCCCTTCAGCCATTACCATTCCCGGACAGGCCGCAAAGAGGATCAGTATTCCACATGCAGTTTTCCCGCCTGGTGCTGCCGTCGTAAAGCACTTCAGCATGTATAATCGCTCTGCCGTCTTTCGGCATGGTACCTCCTCATTAAGTAAACCTCGCTGAATTGTTATAAACCTTGCTAATACTCTGCACCCTGGTCAAGGAACCTGTAACCTGTACGGAAAAACAGTTCCTTACAGGAAAAGTCTCAGGCAGTGATAAAGAATCAGAATATCAGAGAAACCTCTGCAGCTTCTGAAACAGAAACACAGTTCAAGGGTCACATCAGAGGCAGGGGAATAAACAGAGAATCAACTGTATGCAATACATGGCATATTGCAACAAATCTGATTGAAGGAAAAATTCAGTTATTATCATGTATTACGCTTAAGAGAAAACCACTGCAATTCAACGGAAGAGAATGCTCTACTCTGCCCTGTGCTGAAATCACCCATGCGCCTCCTGCAGTGGGATCTCCTGAATACATTCTGTCCCATAACGAGTTAACGAGAACTGTCTTTATACCTATTTTCTCAACCCTGGAGGCATACTCTTCGAGTTCTTCCTTCCAGTACTTATTCAGATTTGAAACCGGTGGAAGAGACCTTGCCATAGGCACAAGAAGCAGATCAGGCAACTGCATTTTCAGGCATTCATGAACATCCTCAGAGAACAGGTCACCGCAGAGAATCACCGCAGTCCTTCCGAAGTGAGTATTGGCAACTGGAACTGAATTACCTTCAGAATACTGATGAGAAAACACATGGGCAGCCCTCCAGCCGGGACTTATCCTCCTGTAATGAAGAGCTGTTTTCCCTTCCTGGTCAATCAGAACAGCTGAGTCATAAATGGTTCCATTCCAGATTTCCATCAGCCCAAAACAAATGGAAATCCCCAGCCTTCTGCACAAGTTTCCCACAAGCACCGTTGAACTTCCTGGAACAGTCTCACACAGTTTTACATCATCATTGTAACAGTCAGAAATGTTCAGACCGGTCAGGGATGCTTCAGGAAATACCACAAGTTCAGCACCGGCAAGTGCTGCCTGTTCAGCTGTTTCCATTAACATTCTCAGGTTGGTTTCCCTGTGGGGTACAAGTTTGAGAGGAACAGCAGCTATCTTATTATTCATAAGGATCTTCCAGTTCAAGGGTTTAGACCGGAGGACAGAACTCCGGATCACCGGGATACTCCGAATAACGGTCACTCTCTGTCAGCACCTGCCAGCCGGCACAGACCTTCCCGAATAAATATCTGATTCCAGCTGCAAGAATCACAAGTGAGAACAGGTACCGTCTCAATCTTTCACCTCTGGATGCTCTACCGAAAATGCCTCTGCTGCTAAACTGTCTCATTCGAGCCGGGCAGTGCACATCAGGTGAAAGCCTTCCGCATATCATCTCTCTGTTTCTAAAAAGGCTTTCAAGGGGCATGTGTTTTCTAAAAAGAGCATCCTCTTCACAGCGTAAAGGAAAGTCAAGGTAGAACCGTGGCCCCTGTTATTGTCCATGATTCCATTGCTGAAATCTCAAAAACAATGATCAACCATAAGAATACTGTTCTTTCAGGGCCACATTGCTTCCGGCACCTGTTGACCGGCTGACATTTGAAGGGGTATTTTATTACAAAACAGGGTCGCCGCAAACCGGCATCGGGATTCTGATATGCCGGATGCAGTTCAGTAAGGAGTAAAAATGATTAACCTGGGCGGTGGTATGGGAGGCATTATCGGTAACCTGGCTTCAGAAGCACTGGGAGCAGGAGAGGACAGTCCTCTGAAAAAAGTGCTGGGGACTGTGGCAGGATCTTCAGGAAAAAGTGAGAACGATGTTCTGGGTTCAGTCATGTCAATGGTACAGAAATCAGGAGGAATTGGCTCAGTTATTGAAATGCTGGGTAAAAACGGCATGGAGTCACAAGCCCGTTCATGGGTGGGCAACAATGCAAATGAGGAAATTCAGCCAGGTCAGGTAGAACAGGCGCTCGGCGGAAATTTCGTTAAAGGTGTTGCCGAGAAACTCGGCGTCAAGTCAACTGTGGCTCAGACTGTTATTGCAGCGGTTCTTCCGGAACTGATAAACCAGATTACTCCTGGTGGAGATACTGACGGTGAGCAGGACAGCCTTATAGAGAAGGGACTTTCACTGCTGGGCGGTTTCTGATCAGATGTTTGAACTGACCGGTATATCTCGCATAGCCAGCCAGGGTGAAACGGTAAATGCTGTAAATTGAAAAGGCAGTTCGCTTTTCATTGATGTTTCATCTGAGATTCTGTTTTCAACAGGGAGCATACTGTCAGCCAGGCAATGAGGTAGTTAAATGACTGACAAGATAGATGAGTTTATCGATAATCTTGAGAACGATAAAAGCAATCTTGTATCAAAACTAAGGGTTCTAGCATCCGGTTTATCCGATGCGCCAAAGGAAGACATAAAATGGAATGCACTATGTTTATTCAAAGGTAATAGAGCATTTGTCGGAATTATGCCATACAAAAAATATGTGTCAGTCATTTTTGACCAGGGAGCGAAACTATCTGATCCAAACGGAATTCTTGAAGGCAGGGGAAAGCAGATGAGGCACATCAAAATTTATCAAGAGCGAGATATTCATGATAAAGAAGTCGCCCGTTTCATCAAAGAATCATACCTATTAGATTAAGGAGAAAGGAAAATGAAACCAACAGAATTATCAACTTGTTTCTGCACAAATGATATAGACGCGTGCCGTAATTTTTATAGTAAATACTTTGCAGCAAAAGTTATCTTTGATTGTGGCTGGTATATCAATGTAAAAATTGGTGAAAACGGTCCTTCCATTCAATTCATGCAGCCTCAGGAAGGCATGTCTGCATTTAATGGGGCTGGTGTTATGCTCAATTTCAAAGTTGAAGATGTTGATGAAGAACATAAGAGATTGACTAAACTTGGCTTAGAAGCTGCCATGCCGTTGGAAGATCATCCTTGGGGCGATAGAGGTTTTTCAATCATGGATCCTATTGGAAACGCTATTTACATATACTCTGATCGTGAACCGACTGACGAATTCAAGCAATACTATAAGGGCTGACAAGCCGTTTCACTGGACTTCTTTCACTGGCTGCTGAACTCTGCGTTAAACAGACAGCTTCACCTTAAGCCGTATTTCCTTAGGGTCTTTACTGTCATCCGGTCCATGGCCTGAAGAAATTCTGATCGGTCTTTTTTAGAAAAAGTCTTCGGTACGGAAGTTATTATTCCCTGCTCTCCGAGATTATGCATAAGATTCCAGAAAAAAGTGTGCGCCTATGTTGTACTCGTCGAATTGCTTTCCGGTGTTTCCCATGACAAGGGCTCCTTTCTTCAAGCACTCTGAAGCAGGAAGAATGACTATATCCTCCTCTGACACATGCTCCACTACCAGGTCATCTGCAACATCTGCACCTCTCTCCTCTACGATCAGCTCTACCCTTCCGGATTCCGAAAAACGAATCCGTGAGTTGGAAACAAGAAACACCTTCAGGCTGTACATCAGGTGTTCATTCAACTCTCCTGAATCAGTTTGCTTTATTCTGATCAACCGGCCATACTGAAAGAAGACACAGGCAAGTCAGAAACACCAATTGAGACGCAGTAGCATCTTTAAGGAACTTCTCAGCTATGATCAAGTTGCTGCTGCAATAGTTCTTTTCGCAACAGGGGTTGACAGCAGCATAAGTACACATATGTTTACACTGTCAACTTCAACAGAAAGGAGCAGGAATGGATACCATGGGTATGAAAAACGGCGGATTCGGGTGGTTTGAACTGATGACCACTGATGTGAACGGAGCAAAGGATTTTTATAAAAAGCTCTTTGGTTGGGAATACGAGGAAGTACCAGCTTCAGAACCACCTTATACTGTTGTCAAGATGGACGGAAGGCCAGTTGCAGGAATTATGGGAATGCCTGAAGGGTGCGGGCAGATAAGGCCCTGCTGGGACATATATGTAACAGTGGAAGATGTTGATAAAACAGTCAAACAAGTTACAGAGTCAGGGGGAAAAATCCTCAGACCGGCATTTGATATTCCTGATGTGGGAAGATTCTGTGTTCTGGAGGATCCTCAGGGCGCTGCAATAATGGCTATCACATATGTAAAGAAGTAACTGATTCTGCAGTGAACCGGTTTATCATTAAACCGGTTCACTGCCTGGGCCATCAAGCACCTTTCTCACAAGCAACGACAGTTCCTGTATGGTGAATGGCTTCTGAAGAAAATTGATCCCCTTTTCAAGCATTTCGTTCTGAACAATCTGGCCGTCTGTGTATCCGGACATGAAAATCACACCTGCTTCCGGAAGAAGAGGCATAGCACTCTCTATAAAATCCTTTCCTCCCATTTCAGGCATGACAAGATCGGTAACTATCAGGTCACACTTCAAGTTCTTGTTTTTTATAAGATCAAGAGCCTTTTGTCCGTTCCCTGCAGTGTACACCTCATATCCAAGGCTGAGCAGTGCTTCTTCTGCGAAAAGGCTTACAGATTCGCTGTCTTCAACCAGCAGAACAGTTTCACTGCCTCTCTGCTTTCCCTTGTCATACTGAACTTTTCTGGAGTTCGTCTGCCTCTCGGCAGCCGACGGCCAGTAAACAATGAATTTAGCGCCCTGGCCTGATGAGGAGTTTACTGAGATATATGCCTGATTCTGCTTAACTATACCGTAAACTGTTGCAAGTCCCAGACCGGTACCCTTGTGACTCTCCTTTGTTGTGAAGAATGGTTCAAATATTCTTGATATGTGCTTCTCTTCTATTCCAATACCATTATCCGATACAGCAAGAAAAACATGACGGCCTTCAGAGCTGCCTGGATGCCTCTCTGTAAATACACTGTCAAGTATTACCTCACCTGTTTCAATAATAATATTGCCATTAAAACCATGAGATTGCACCGCATAGATTGCATCCCTTGCATTCACTACAAGATTAACAAGAACCTGTTCAAACTGTGCTCTGTCCACCAATACAGGAGATACATCCTTAAGATTAATATTTATATTTATATCCTCGCCAATCAGGCTGCGGAGCATGGTATCCATGTTGGCTATGAGACTGCTCAAATCGGCTACTTCAGGGCTGTGAGGCTGCTTTCTGCTGAATGCCAGCAGCTGACTGGTAAGGTTACCTGCACTTCTTCCTGCCATGAGAATCTGTTCAAGTTTATCGTAGTAAGGGGTATCAGGAGAAATTTCCTGAAGGAGCATATGAGAGTATCCGTTGATAACCGTGAGGAGATTATTAAAGTCGTGGGCTATGCCTCCAGCCATTGTACCTATGGATTCCATTTTCTGAGACTGCAGCAGCTGCTGCTCCAGTTTCCGATTTTCTTCTTCGGCCCTTTTCTGTTCTGAAATATCAGAGAATAGCTCAATATAATAATTTTCTGCTTGAGCTTTGCAGATATTACAGTCTTATGAATAGGAATTACACTATTATCAGCAGCCCTAAGCATCACCTCATCCCTGCTTATGCCTCCTATTAAATCATTATTAAGATAATAATTATCTTTACTAGCACTGATAAAGTCGTTGCAGTCTCTATCAACTATCTCCTCTTTGGTCAGCCCGATGAGTTCACATGTATACCTGTTGGCATCAAATATCTTTCGAGTATTTCTGTCTATTACAAGAATACCTGCAGGCACATTGTTGAAAAGGTACTCCAGATATGCTCCAGTTTCTCTCAAAGCCTCTTCTGCCATCCTTCTCTGGGTAACATCCCTTGTGGTTCCCTGAAAACCTATGGGGCTGCCTGAATCGTCCATCACAAACTTTACAGTAACCTCAGCATTGAACTCCTCTCCATTCTTTCTGAGAAAAGGCATCTCAAATGTCATATGCCTGAAGTTTTCATGGCCTCCTGCTGTAAGTCCAGCCCAGGCTTTAAGCTTCTTGAAGCTGCTCTGAGAGCAGTGTTCTTCCAGAGATGTTCCTACCCACTCTTCCGGAGTAAACCCTGTCTGTTCATAGATGGCAGGGCTTGCATAAGTGAAAACCATATTCATATCCAAAGTCCAGATAACATCAAAGCTGTTATCAACCAAAAGCCTCAGCTGCTGTTCATTGGCCTTTAGAGTTTCCTCATACAGCTTTCTCTCAGTGATGTCTCTAAAAGCGCCTATCAGACCGGTTACCATTCCGAACTCATCTCTGATAACATCCCTGCTTAACAGTACAGATCTTGTTTTACCGTCACTATCCAGTAGAACTTCCTCATGCTCCACATGCTTTTTACCATTTATCAGCTCTTGATCTTTTGTATGGTATCGTTCTGCTATCTCAGAAGGCCAGACCTGAAAAACTGTCTTTCCTTTAATATCTTCTGATGATTTGCCGGTCATTCTTGTATATGCCTGATTGCAGCCACTGTACCGGCCCTGGCTGTCCTGAAAGAAAACAGGTGTAGGTACAGCTTTAAGCAGGGAAGCGATGAATCTTTCATTTTCACTTGCACTTTTCTCTGCTCGCACCATATCAGTCACATCACTGACAAAACCTATGTATCTGTCTGAAGAAATTCTGACTGCATTGACCTTCCAGTAGGTCCAGGTTCCATCCTTCCGCTCAAATGAGAGAGTTCCTCCTCCTCTTCCGGTTCTCTTTACCGCATTGAATTCCGCCTGGGCTTTTTTGCGTTCAAGATCAGAGACAAGGTCAAACAGTTTGAGTTTAAGCAGTTGCTCACGAGATTCATTCCTGATCTTAACAGCTTCTTTGTTTAATTCCAGTATTCTCCCGTCACCATCAGCGATAAAAACCGCATTAGGTGAACTCTCAATGTAATTCCTGAATTTCTCTTCACTATGACGGAGTGATCTCTCTGCCTCCGCCTGAAAGGTCATGTCTCTGGCTATGCATAGAATTACCTTTTGTCCAAGCCATGTGAAAATGCTGGCACTTATCTCTACAGGAAATGTTTCACCGTCACAGGTTGAATGAAATGCTTCAAATACAAAATGTCTGTTTTTATCCAGCTCAGCCCTTTGTCCAGAATAAATATTCTTAGTCCTGTCAACTCGTATATCTGAAGGAGACAGTTTAAGGAACTTTTCTCTGGAATAACCGTATCGGGCACAGGCGGCATCGTTGACCTCTATGAAATTGCTGAAACTGTCATCTGAAAAAGGGTGAACAAAAACAGGAATGCTGATTCCGTTGAAGAGAGTACGGAACTTTCTGTCGCTTTCCTCAAGGGAATATCCCAGCTGACTGCTGGAAATCTCTGCCTGAGCCCTGAGTTCATCAAGCTGCCCCTCAAGTTCAACTATTCTTGACTGCAGCTCCTGCTGGGTTGCCACTTTCAGTTGCCTACCTCCATGTTTCCTGAAACAAATACCGATTCAGCGTCCGGCTGAATTAACCACCCTACATAACCGCTGTTTTTTTCTGAGTCAATCCGCTGAATACAGCTAAGGTGTTTTGCGGCATAGCTACGCTCAAATTATATTTATAATTTATTTTAGACGCATATTGTAACTATATTACTCTAAATAACTACGGTAGACCAGTAGCCTGAAGTGCATAAAGAATGTCACATTTTCTGAATATTTCTGGAGCAGGAAAAAATTGTGCGGTATACTTTTCTTATCATCCCTTCATCAATTTTTCCTGAGGCAAGTCTTGCGAGTATATCATCTTCTCTGGCAGGGTCATTCACAGGAATTCCGTGCTCTTTCTTGTATTCACTAATCTCAAGAACAACCCTGATACGGTTTTCAAGAAGTCTGACTATCTCTTCATCAATTCTGTCTATCTCTGCTCTCATTTGCTTCATTGTTTTCATCTCACACCGCACTGCCCTCTATGCCTCAGCAGATGGTCCATGACAACAATTGCCGCAAGGGCTTCAACTACAGGTACAGCTCTGACTGCCACACAAACATCATGTTGCCCTGAAACTGAAATTTCTGCCGGTCTTCCATGTATATCAACTGTATTCTGGTTGACAGATATACTGGGCGCAGGCTTGAAAGCCGCTCTGAATACCAGAGGAGTACCTGTTGAAATACCTCCAAGCACACCGCCGCACCTGTTGGTTGCAAGGGTTATTCTGCCGTTCTCGCAGGTGAACTCATCATTGTTCTCAGAACCGGTAAGAAGTGAGGCGTCAAAACCGTTTCCGATCTCAAAACCCTTAACTGCGTTTAGCCCTGTAATCGCTGCGCCAAGGTCTGCATCCAGACCGTTGAACAGAGGCTCTCCAAGGCCGGAAGGAACACCTATGATCCGGCATTCAACAACTCCGCCTGTGGAGTCACCTCTGATTCGGAGTTTCTCCATCAGATCAAGAGCATTCTTTTCCGCCTCTGAATCAGGAAAGTTTATACAGCTGGCCTGAACAATCTCCCGGGATATTGCAGTACTCTCAATATCTGCAGTTACATTTCCTACGCTCTTCAGCCATGCAAGAATATCTATTCCTCTGACTTCCTGCAGGAATTGAGAGGCTATCGCGCCTGCAGCCACAACAGGTGCTGTAAGCCTGGCAGAGCTTCTTCCACCGCCTCTGTAATCCCTTACACCGTACTTTTCCAGGTATGTAAAGTCTCCGTGCCCAGGTCTCAGAAGGTTTTCCAGTTCGGTGTAGTTCTCACTTTTTGCAGCAGTGTTCTTGATGATGATACTTACAGGAGTACCGGTGGTCTTTCCCTTAAACAGCCCTGACAGTATCTCGAATCTGTCATCTTCCCCTCTGGCTGAAACGAATTTGCCACCTGGTTTTCTTCTGCTCAGAGCACGGTTTATTCTTTCATGGTCCAGCTTTATTCCAGGGGGACAACCCTCTATAACAGCCCCTGCAGCCGGGCCATGAGACTCTCCCCATACAGTAACCCTGAACAGCCTGCCTATTGAATCTCCAGGCATTTCTCACCTGCCTCCTGTATGAAGCCTATATAGCTCCAGAACTCAGGGAACGATTTGCTTACACAATCCCTTCCGGTGATTTTCATTCCCTTATTGGTAAGCTCAATAAGCCCCAGACACATTGCCAGCCTGTGATCGTTATTGGCATCAACTGAAGCAGTTTTAAGGGACCTGCCGCCTACTACAGAAATAGAGTCTATAGTGGTCTCTATCTCTGCTCCCAGTTTCTGCAACTCATGGGCCGCATGGTGTATTCTGTTGCTCTCTTTGTATATCAGGTGACCTATGTTCCTGATGACTGTAGTACCCTCTGCTGCAAGCGCAAGAGGAATCAATGTCAGCACAGAGTCCGGACTGTCTTTCATATCAACTTCTATGCCTCTGAGAGTGCTGCAGCTTTTCACTGTTACACTCTCACAGTCAACCTCTGTACAGCATCCCATCATTTCCAGAATGGCAAGAAACTCGGACTCTGCAGGATTGGACATTACATTCATACCGTTAACGCGAATCTCTTTTTGAAGTAACAGTGAAGCTGCAAGCAGGCAGTTCACAGAACTCCAGTCCCCTGGAATGGTGAGATTGCAGCCTGTATAGCTCTGCCCTGCCTGCACATAAAAGATCTCATGGTTATCATCGGCTGTATGTCTGACTGCTACTCCGTACCTGGCCATTTCTCCCATGGTCAGATCAATGTAATGGGAGGAAACAACAGGCCTGGTAACCTTAACCTCCACATCGTTGTCAGCGTAAGGCGCTGCAAGGAGAAGTGAACTGATAAACTGACTGCTGTACTGGCCTCCTATAACAGTGGTTCCCCCCTTAAGCCCTCTGGATATTCCAAGGGGAAAACCGCCCTGCTCCGGCCCTCTCGTTATCTCTGCTCCCAGTTCTTCAAGGGACTTCAGCAGCGGTTCAAGGGGACGCTGACGATTCCTGAAACCTGCGGTTATGAATGTTTCTCCATCAAGCAAAGATGCAAAACCTGCTGCAAACCTTAACAGTGTACCTGACTCACCTGCATCTATAAAGTGACTGCCTGTCCTCCCTGGTCTGCCTGCACTGCCCTGTATCTCAAGGGTTCTTACGGTACCGTCCACAGAGTTTACTGAAACTCCTGCATGGCGCAGCATTCCCACAAGCAGATCAATATCGCCGTTCTCTGGAATGTTGGAAACCACCGAGCTTCCTCTGGCAAGGGCTGAAATCAGCAGAGCCCTGTTCGCAACATATTTACTTCCTGGAATGCGCATCTCACTCTCTCTGTCTTACGGAAAAGAAAATCACCTTGGCTCTATCACAAAGACAAGATCGTTACGCCTTACTGCTTCATTCATCTTGATTGTACCGTTCATGCCTTTGGTCAATTTGGATACAGCTTTACAGCTATCGTCCATTATTGAGTCTGCTTTTGCATATACGATACCTGTTGTAGGTCCGGTAAATGCTATTTCAGCTCCAAGGGTAATTTCTCCTGATTCAAGGAGAACCTCCACTACCATAGGCTTGTGAAAGAAGTTGACTACCCTGCCAACCTTTATCTTCCTTGTGGTTGCACAGGAGCCATAAAGACCTGCCCATTCACCAAGCTCGTTTCCCATATAGTATCCGTTATCCCAGAAACCACGGTTGAACACCTTCTCCAGTTCGCCTCTTAGCCGCAAACGGTCATTCTGACTGTATTTACCGGAAGCAATCAGTTCCACAGCTTCTCTGTAGGCCCTTGTTACAGTGTCCACATACTCAGGCCCTCTGGCTCTGCCCTCTATTTTGAGAACAGTTACACCTGATTCAATCAATCTGTCCAGCATGCCTATGGTACAGAGATCAGATGGAGACATTACGAACCTGTTGTCCACAATGAGTTCTTCACCTGTTTCCTCATCTGTTACACGATACCTTCTTCGGCAGGTCTGCAGGCAACTGCCCCTGTTGGCTGAACTGTTGTAATGGGCAAGGCTCATGTAGCACTTTCCTGAAACAGCAACACACATGGCTCCATGTACAAAAGCCTCAACTCTGAGAAGTTCACCGGAAGGGCCGCAGATGTTCTCATTCTTTATTGCGCTGCAGATATGCTCTATCTGATCCAGTGACAATTCACGGGCAAGCACAACAATATCTGCATATCTGCTGTAGAATCGAACAGCCCCAATGTTTGAAATATTTGCCTGGGTTGAAATGTGAACTTCAAGCCCTATGGACCTGGCATATTCAATCACAGAGATATCAGTTGCTATAACAGCACTGAGGCCGCAGGAAAGGGACAGATCGCAGAGAGTCCTGGCATTTTCCATATCCTCATCATACATGATTGTGTTCAGTGTGAGATAGCTTCTTACACCATTCCTTCTGCAAATACCGATAATGGAAGGTAAATCTTCAGGCTGAAAGTTGGCAGAACGGGACCGCATATTCAGGCTTCCCACTCCGAAATAGACAGAAGAAGCTCCGGCGTTGATTGCAGCGTTAAGGGTTTCGAACGACCCTGCAGGAACCATTATCTCTACTGAGAAAACTCTTTCCAAATTCACCCTCCTGAAAAGCCTGTTGCAAAACTGCCGTGAATGATCTAACATAACCGCATGAGAGTTGCACAAGAGCTAAAAAAACAGCGTCTTAACTTCTTCAGTAAGATAATGCTGTTCAACCGGTATGTTGAACAACCGGCAGGTACAGCTGAAAAGCAGGCTGAATCAGACAGAAGATAAACTGCACTCCCTTGTATGTGAATAAGACTGTCACTCTAACGAAATACTGCAGCAGCAAAGCACAGTCTTTCAAAATGATCAGTCAACCTGCGAAATCTTTTACAGTATGGAACAGTGTCATGATTTCTCCAGTATAATTGGAGTTCTGCAAAAAGAAGGGAGTTGTCTTGAAATACCTTTTTGCTTTAACTGTTCTTACAGCAATTCTTTCAGCCGTGGCATGCACAGCAAACCAGCTTGCCGTGATGAGTGGTTATTCCACGGCGGATCAGATGACCATGATGGGGTATCAGCCTGATTATGCCAGGTCTCCGCTGCTGGATTCTAAACCTGTATGGAGAACGGTTGTTCTGCCTCCTGTTTCCTCTTCTCCTGCAAACCTTACAGACGCTTCCGGCCTTCAGGACTATGCAGGAATGTCTCTGATGCGAACCAGCAGGTTCTCTCTGGTGGATCGCTCGGTAATAGATCAGATACTTGAAGAACAGGAATTCTCATACTCAGGGGTGGCAGACCCGTCTACAGCAGTTGAACTTGGCAGGCTTTCAGGAGCAGAAGCGGTTATGACAATCAACATAGCATCTGTTACTCACGATTCCTTCTGGGATGATGAACCTGCCCAGAGAGATGCTCTGCTGCATGTGAAGATAATCAGTGTTGAAACCAGTGAAGTACTCTACACATCTTCAGGCCGTGGCTCAGATTTCGACGGTGCTGATGGTGCTCTCAGAGATGCAGTTCTAATGGCTCTCATGGGAATAAATAACCAGACAGGATCAATGCGATGAAAAATATTCTGATTGCTGTTTCAGCCCTTATCGTTGCTTCAGGATGCGGCACTACAACAGGTACACAGATAATTAATACTAATACAAGTGATGCAGCAGGTAATCTGACGCCTTTAGAAGTTAAAAGCGAAGTAACTCAGATGAGTGCCCTTATACCGGCCTCCACAGAGCCTGGTGAAGTTGTTGAGAATACTCCGTCAGGGCAGATTGACTGGTCAGATAACACTATCAGAGCCACAGGACAAGGTGTTGTGGACATGAACAATCCCAACACAGCCCAGGCCAGGCTGATGGCTGAAAGAGCAGCAGTTGTCACGGCACAGAGAAACCTGCTTGAAACGGTTAAGGGAGTTACAATCAACTCTGATACCAGGGTTGAGAATTTCATTACCGACTACGACATCATCTACTCCCGTGTTGACGGTGTGGTTAAGAACGCGTCACAGGTGGGGCCTGCACGATATGATGAAACTTCCGGCGTAGTTGAAGTTGAACTTGAAATGAAAATCTATTCTCAGGATGGGCTTTCCGCAGCTATCAGTGCTGCTCTGGCATCACCTGAAGAAGCTCTTCCCATGTCAGATAAGACAAGAGATTTCCTCACACAGTACTCTGCTCTTGTTTTTGACGGATCAGGAGCAGGCCTACAGCCCTCAATGTACCCGAAAATCTACGATTCCAACGGCAATCTTCTTCTGGATACCAGTGTCTACGCCCACTACCTTGGATCGGATATTCAGAGCGGGATACAGTTCATCAGTGACCTGGACCGCATTCTTGGCAATTCACAGTTCTCACAGGAACCACTTGTTGTACAGGTCAGGCAGGTAACCGGCGCAATGAATACCGATATAGTTCTCGGCGTCAGGGAATCAGAAGCCCTGGGCTGGCTCAAGGCAGGTCTTCCTTTTCTCACCGCTGCCGGTAAATTCCTGATTGGCATTCTTTAAGGAAAAGAGATGAAAAAAGCTGCAATACTTCTTACCGCCATTCTGATTACCGCTTCCTGCGGAACCCAGATGAATACCCTTACTGTTGTGCCGGATACATACACAGCAGCAACTGAACCTTTCACTGAACAGGCACCAGACAGGGTTACTATCTCTGCGCCTTCACCGGAAGACTCTGAAATCCTTGCTGAAGGAGTTGCTGCTATCTCAAACTCCCATGCTGCAGCAAGGGACCATGCAATAGATGATGCCCTGAGAAATGCTGTTGAACAGGGAGTGGGTACACACATAACCTCAGAGACACAGGTGAACAACTTCCAGCTCATAGAAGACAACATCTACTCAAACAGTCAGGGCTATGTATCCAGTTACAGAATTATAGATCAACAAGTTGAGGGGCAGATCTACCGGGTGGTAATAAAGGCAAAGGTAAAGAGCGGAATAATTGAGAACGACCTTGCTGCAATGGGTATTCTCTTATCGGAGCAGGGCCGCCCGAAAGTAATGGTTCTCATCCGTGAACTGCAGAATCCAGCTGACCTTTCTTCAGTATCCATGAATGGTGATGTATTTGAGACAAGGGTCATGGAACACTTCCGAAGCAGAGGTTTTCCTGTAGTGGACGCTGCAACGGTTCAGAGAATACTGAAAGCTGACCAGCTCAGGCTCATTCTTCAGGGAGACATAGAAACCGCAAGGCTTGCAGGCCTTCAGGCAGGGGCAGAAATAGTGGTATCAGGCACAGTCAACCATGCCCGAACTGAAAGAATCATCGGCAGTTCTCCAAGGGAGATACACAGCTGCACCACAAGCACCCGTGCGGTAAACGCAAACACAGGCTCTCTTATGGCCGGTTCAGGATTAACGCTTGAATTGCCATTCAGCCAGTCTGCCGTAAGAAACAGAGCAGCAGACAGCACAGCAGCATATCTTGAAAACGAGATTCTGAGAACATGGACCAGAAATACCAACATCACCGAGATTGTTGTTTCGAATACCGACTACGAAAGACTTGCTTCCTTGAAAGCTGATATCATGGAATTCAGGGGAGTTACCGATGTTGCCGCCAGAAACCTTACCGGCTCAAGAGCAACTGTTGAGGTGGTTTCAGAAACTTCCACTGAAGAGATAATGGACTGGCTTTCAGCACTTGAAACTATCTCAATTACAGGATTCTCCGGTAACAGAATAGAAGTGACAACCAGGTAACCAAAGCCGTTGCCCTGTACTGAAGACGGCACAGGGCAGCTACTCTGAAACGGCTGCTTAAAAGCCGAATAACTGTTATTCACCTAAACTGAGCGATTCTCTCTCAGCTTGACTTCTTCATGCCCAAACTACCTGATTTCATCCCCGGAATCCAGTCAGATAGCGCTCAAGCTCATCGCAAAGCATAATCTTTACCTGATTATCTTTCCAGACGGTGTCAGTCTGGCAAGGAATTTCATCACCCGGTATCTGTCTTATCTGCCTGACTGCGCAAGTAACCACTTTCTGCACATCGGTACCGTGGTTGCTGTACTTCTTTTCTGATCTGAATACAGCATCAACGAAGAATCCTCTACAGTTCAGCTGCTTCAACAGCAAAAGCTAATTCCCGCTGTTACCGCCGCGGAGCTTTTCGAAAATTTCTGCAAGGTTATCAGACCGGAGTTCCTGACCAAGTGGACGGTTTTCTGCATCAGGCCAGTGAATAAGCCTTATTCTGCCTTCTGAAACCTCTATTGCAGTAACATCGCCGTCGGTGAAGCAGCAGCATCCTGTGTTGAAGTAGCATGGTCTTTTCATTTCAACAGCAGGGCCTGATTCAGCATCCTCAAACTCCTGTGCAAGTATCCATTCCCGTTTAGCTTCCAGGGCGGCAAGCCCTGCTGAATCATCAGGGGTTTCCTCCAGATGGAGGCGAATAGCATCTTCAACCTCGTGAAGATGGGTTCTGGATGAGAACACCGGCCGGTGGGTATGACCTGCAATAAGAATCAGACCATCCTGCTCCTCTGCCCACGCATAGAGAGCCTGATTGTTCTTCTTTCTCAAGCTGTAGTCACTGGAAGGGGTTTTAGGATTCCATGAGTGTCCTGTGAGTATCTGAAAAGCAGGGGAAAAAAGTCGAACAAACAGCTTTGAGAAAAAAGCAAACCTGTCGCTTGAGGCAGAACCCTGGTGGCCGTGCACTGCAAAAATGCTGCCAAGTTTCTTACCTTTATCTACAACCTGAAAGAGAAAGGATTCATGAACACGGAGACACTCACCGTTCCTGAGAAAACCCAGCTTTCTGCCGAAATACTTCTCTACCAAAGCTTTTCGCCGCCATGCATCGTCGTGGTTTCCATGGAGCCTTATAAGCCGTCCATTCTGAAAGAACTGCATCTCAAGTTCAAAGGTGTGACGGTATTTGGAAGTAACTCTGGAAGGGCTCTCTTCCCACAGCTCCTCAATATCACCAAGCATCACAAGAGTGTACCCCAGCCTGTTGTAGTAGGCCAGCATAGAGTTGTACGCCCTCTCTGAAAACCTGAAATCGTCAGCCCTGTTTCTGGTTCCTTTATGAACATCGGAAATGAACAGGAGTCTTGCCTCAGAAGCTTCAATGGTAATCATGTTTGAAATCGGCTTTTTCGGCTTCTTTGATACAAATCTGGAAAAGAGTTTGCTTAAAGATTCACTCACATATTTATTCTCGTAACACTTCATCTAAAACTTTACTCCAGAAAAAACCAAGACACAGATTAACCTGACTTCAGCAGCTGGAATCCAGAGTCTCCCTTACTTTTCGAGACAACTCATCTATTGAGAAAGGTTTGGCAAGAAAACTGCACCTGTTGTCTGCAATTCCTCTGCTTTCAACGATATCTGCTGTATATCCAGACATGAAAAGAACCTTCAGATCAGGATTTTCTGAAAGCAGCAGGTCTGCAAGTTCTTTTCCATTCATCCCCGGCATAACCACATCTGTCAGCAAAAGGTCAATCTCCCCTGCTCTGCCTGAAAAAGTTTCCAGAGCTTCTTCAGGGGATAATGACTTAATTACATTGTAACCATAATCAGTCAGAAGTCTTGAACAAAGCTCAAGTATTACCTCTTCGTCTTCCACTACAAGTATTGTTTCATTACAGGAGACTGTTCCTCCTTCATTAACGAATTCTTCTTCCACAGAAGATTCTCCATGATAACGGGGCAGGTATATTCGGAATTCTGAGCCTTTTCCAGGTTTACTGAAAACCTTTATCTGACCCTGGTTCTGATTCACAATTCCGTGTACTGTAGAGAGTCCCAGGCCGGTTCCATGACCTTTTTTCTTTGTTGTAAAGAAAGGTTCGAAAACCCTTTTTACAGTTTCACTGTCCATTCCGCAACCGTTATCTTTAACAGAGATAAGTACATAGTCACCTGAAAGACCAGCTGCTCTTGAAGCGCTTCCTCTTTCAAAGTGAACATTGGCTGTTTCGATAGTTATTCTTCCCACTCCGCTGATTGAATCTCTGGCATTTACACAAAGGTTTGCCAGAATCTGGTCAATCTGGCTTCTGTCCGTATGAACAGGCCACAGATCTTTCCCGTATACAAGATCAAGCACAATATCTTCACCTATGAGACGGCTGAGCATTTTACCCATTCCATGAAGGGCTTTGTTCAAATCCAGTCTTACAGGTTCCACATTCTGCTTCCTTGCAAATGTCAGAAGCTGCCTTGTCAGTTCAGCTGATCGGACGCCGGCGCTCTTTATTGCCTGTATATCATCCCTGAGAGAACTGCAGCTGTCTACACTTTCAAGAAGAAGCTCTGCTTGCCCGATGATTACACTGAGCATATTATTGAAATCGTGAGCCACACCCCCAGCAAGACTTCCTATGGCTTCCATTTTCTTTGCCTGGTTCAGCTGGGCCTCAACCTGCTCTCTTTCAGTTATATCCATAAAGGTCTGAATTGCGCCTACAGCTTCTCCTGAACAGTTTCTCAGCAAAGCAGCAGTACATAGAAGGATCTGTTCTTCCCCATCAGGAGAATTTATTATGACATCCCCTTCAAGGGCCCCTTCAATAAGAGGTGAAGGTCTGAGCTGACGGTAAGCTTTACTGTCTGGAGTTTTTCCCTGAGCCTTATGAAGAACCAGATCTGCAGGTATCGGTCGTTCATACCTTCCGAAAGCTATCCACTGATTTCTGGTGCCTACCATCTCTTTCTGAGTTTTTCCAGTGACCTTTTCACAGGCTTCATTCCAATGTGTTATCACATGATCACTGTCTATGAGAAATGTTGGTATGACACTGCCCTGAATGGCCTGAGAGAGCTTTTCTTTGCTTTCCTCAAGCTTCAGATATGTTTCTGCTATCTCTTTCCGCAATCTGCTTTCCTGTACAAGTCGCTTCTCAAGGGCATCAACCAGCAAAGCAAGAGGAATGACTACTGACACATTCAGGAAAGTAAAGGTTATTCCGGTTATGCTCCAGTTACCTGCTGTCACTTCCGAATTCTCCACCCATTTCAATAGAGTGGAATCGCCATTAATCAGAAAACCGATAACTGCTACAACAATCGCATTTAGTATTGCAGTGATTACTCCTGCCTTCAGACCGTAGAGAATCGTGCCCAGAACAGAGAAGGTAAGAAGCCAGATCTTTCCGCTTCCGAATACTCCCAGATGTTCAAGTCCAGATGCTCCAACAATGAATACACTTGCAAGGCCTATAAGTGAAGCAGTCCTGAAAGGCATCTTTCTTACCAGAACAACCAGTACGGAACAGAGAAAACATAAGGAATGCATGGAAAGCAGAAACCAGTTATGGTCGTTTATTGACTTGTTTATACTTAGAATAAATGGCAATATCAGTAGAAAAAGAAGAATTCTAAAGAGTGCGTAGAAAATCTTTTTTCTCCAGGAAAACAGAAGATTCCCTGTGTCAGTATTACTTTGCGAAAAACTCAATGCTGCCCCCTTATCAGCCAGTGAACATCAGGCAAAAGCAACATTTTTATTATACAATAATAGTCAGTTAATAACAGTTCATAAGGGTTCATAAACGATACACACCTGATATGCAAAAGAGGATAATGCGATGATACTAAAAGAAGCAGTTTCTTGTTGCTGATATTGTCTCAAATCTGACGAATATTTCTACAGGACAGCTTCTCTTCCACTTCCCTTATAAGTTCAGAAGCTCTTTGAAAGAGACGGGCATCTCCCTGGGTCAGCACATTCAGAAGCATTTTTTTCTCAGAAACAAACACCTCTGCAAAAGCAGGGTCTGTATTGGCAATGTCTGAAAGATTATGAATCGTATCAGCCAGCTTTATAGTCTTTGATCTGGAATCCCCTTTGCCGCAATGGTCTATGTTTATCTTTGCAGCTTTTTCTCTGCCTATCACTGTTCCGTCAATAACCTTGGTAACAGCCTCCACAAGATAAGCCACATCATCTCCGAACTCTGCAGCAATCTCTTCCAGAGTAACAGGAGTATCCTCAACCACATCATGCAGCCATGCTGCAGCAATAACAGTTTCATCATCGGTAACCGATGAAACTATCTGAGCCACAGCAGCTGGGTGAACGATGTAAGGCTCACCTGAAAACTTCCGCAACTGGCCCACTGAAGAATGAGCCTTTTCCGCAAACTCTGCAGCCTTCTTAACGATGCTGGTAAAGGCAGTTTTTTCTGTTTTCAATAATCCCCTGTTCTCGTAACTTGTTAAGTGAAAATATAAGCAGCTGAATGGTAAAAGAATCTGAGGCAAGGCATACATCAGAACACTGAAAAAGCAGAGTGGCAGCCAGCTACAACCGCCTGTCTGAATATATCAAAATCCTGTGAATGACTGTTGCCCCTTTCGGTCAGTCTTCTCTGAAGAGCCCTTTCTCTACACCCTTTTCCATAAGGTGCCAGGTCAGCTGCCAGAGTTCATCTGAAACTTCTCTGATAATCTGACGCTTCTCAAGAACCTGTGAACAGGTCATGGGAACAGGCTTTTTTCTTCCGGTAACATTGTTGTTGATAAGCGGGTGAAGGGTGTCCATCGCTGCAGCGCTCTTTGCGTCAACAGTTTCTCTTGCATCAAATTCTTGCCAGAGTTCTGTAAATTCTTTCCTGAGATTTTCAGGAAGCAGGCTGAAGATACGATCTGCAGCTGCCTTTTCCTTCTCAACTGCAGCCCTGCGCTTCCGGTCATCGTATAGATAGATATCTCCAGCATCAATCTCAACGATGTCGTGTATGAGAAGCATCTTTATTACTCTTATCAAATCAGTATTTTCAGGAAGGTATTCATGTAAGGTTATAGCCATCATGGAAACACTCCATGAATGCTCCGCACTGTTTTCCAGCCTTCCGCCATCCAGTGTAAGGTTCCTGCGAGTAACTGCTTTCAGCTTTTCTATCTCCTGAAGAAAATCAAGCATTCTCAAAAGTGTTTCATCCATTTAAACTCCGTTCCAAGTGTTGACAGCAAACCGTTGCATAAGAAAATTTATTCAGCTTCAAGCCCATCATCAACACAAGCTCATCATTAATGTTATTCCTGACTGAAACAGCTATTCGATACCGCTGGTCAGAAATGAACACCTCAACAGCATCTGAGGCACAACAATCAACCTGATGCAGAAGAAAAAAGAGGGTATAACCCTTTATGAAACCCTTCTCATCAGGTACAGGAAGAACAGAATGGCAGTTCTCCTGCTCTGCTGAAGCACCTCCCTAAACCCACTCTCTATCCATTTCTTCAACCATCAATTTATTTATAACCTGTTCGGCAAACAACTGGAAGTTATGTAATTAGCTGAAGCAGAACCAAGGGATGTTCTTTTATTCGTATAACGCTGTAAGAAAAAAATAAAATGGAATATTTTTTCAAAGAAATCCTGTCTGCTCAAAACTTAGACTGATCAGCTCTATAGAATCAGTGAATTGAAGCCAATGAATAGAAGCCATAGCACAATAATAAAACAGCCCCGTGCAGAACACTGCACAGGGCCGTCAGTTCAGTATAGGATTACTCTTTCACATCCTTGAGGCACAGGAACCAGTCAAGGCACTGGTATTCCTCTCCTGCTCCCTTTACTCTTTCCTGAGCAATCTCAGTTGTTGAAGGAGGAGGAATGATTACCCTGTCACCAGGACGCCAGTTGGCAGGAGTTGCCACCTTGTGCTTGTCTGACATCTGCATTGCCTGAAGAATCCTCTTAAGTTCGTCAAAATTCCTGCCGTTCTCAAGGGGATAGTATATCAGAGCCCTTACAGTAGCCTCAGGATCAATGAAGAACACTGCACGAACTGCCTGTGTATCGCTTGCCTCAGGCTGGACCATGCCGTACTTGTAGGCAACATCCATTGAAAGGTCAGCTATCACAGGAAAATCCACCTTCAGATTCTTCATGCCGTTGTACTCTATTTTTTCCTCAATGGTTCTGAGCCAGGCAATGTGACTGAAGTGACTGTCGATTGAGAGACCGATAAGCTCGCAGTTAAGATCTCTGAACTCCTGCTGCATTGAAGCAAAAGTCATGAACTCAGTGGTGCAGACAGGGGTAAAGTCTGCAGGATGGCTGAAGAGAATAACCCACTTACCCTTGTAATCTTCAGGAAAGTTCATTGTTCCCTTTGTGGTAACTGCTGTAAAAGAAGGAGCAGGATCACCGATAAGGGGAATGGAAGGAAGAGCTTCTTCAATAATCATCTCTTCTTCACACTGGCAGGACTCATGTTCGCTCATATCTTTTCCTTTCAAGTATTCTGTAATAGTCCATTCGGCAAAAACCGACAACTGCTGTGTGTTCAGAAATCGGAAATAAGATTACGCATCATGCAATGCAGCAATCAATTCTGAAGCTGATCCTGAACAGCAGACAACTGCTGAAATCTGCCGTCAGAGTAAAAACAGCATACTCTGTTTGTTTGACCACAAAATATGCAGCCAATAGTAAAATTTCAGTTGCATCTACAACCATATGCAAAAAGCCGGTCAGGTGACAACCTGCTTAGTCTTTTTTGGTATTGCCTGCCAGAAAGGCAAAGTTGTTTGGCAGACAGAACTGCTGCAGAATAAAGCAATATACTATCAACAGAAAAGTCAGTATTATCAGAAAAGAGATATCATGGAGCAGTCGAAATAACCAGAAGCTTTGCAATGGCTTCAGCTTCACCGCATTCAGCTCTCAAAATGTAAATAGGGCTTGATGATCAACCCATCATCCCACTCAGCCCCGGCCATGCATACCTGACCAGTCCAGTTTGACCCAAAGGACATCCAGTAACAAGCAGGCTTTCAGACTGTGATAAATCCTCATAAGGTATGAGGAAGCACCCTCCCTCAACAGCCTCTCAAGATTCATTACCAGGTAGACCATGCTGATCACAGTCTCGCTCGTTTCCCGGAGCTTGGTCATTACCCGGTCGGTTGAATACCTCCGCTTACCTTCTCCTATCTTACCCTCTATTGCGTTCCTGATGCGCTCATCTTCATAGCGCTGTTGACGAAGTGCCTTCATTACCGCAGGGTCTTCAAAAGGACGACCGAGCTTGCGGCCGGAAATCCGTATCCCGCGATCCTTACAGAAACGCATGTTCTCTCGCGTCCGGTAGATCCGGTCAGCATGAACTGACTCAGGCCAGCAGCCGAACAGCCGGTGGTACTCCTTGATCTGACCGATCAGATCAAGACTCTCGTTGAAGTTGTCCCACTCTATCCGATGAATCATCGCAAGACCGGAGGAAAGCCCTATTGATACCTTTGCGCCAAACTCCCAGACTGCTCCGGCTTTGTTTCGCTTGATGGGACGTACATGCGGCTGTGATATGCTTACTATGCGGTGGGGTATCGTCCGCTTTCTCTCATCATACATCTCTTGCTGCTG
>PDSZ01000002.1 GCA_002748705.1 Candidatus Fermentibacterota bacterium | reverse complement strand
GAAAGATCTTTTGCAGCTTCCATCAGTTGCTTTCGCTGTTCCTCTCCGAATCCAGCTCCAACCCCAGCAATTCCGAAGTTTTTTTTTGAATCTCAATTATCGTCTCGGCTTTCTTGAGCTTGTTCTTGAGTTGTTTGTTCTCCTTTTCAAGCTCTCGCAGCCTGAGCTGCTCTTCAGAAAGCTCTTTACGGCCACGCTTTCTGCCGGTCATTCCTTTTCTACCTATCTCAGCTCTCTGGCGCCTCCAAAAGGCCAGATGAGATGAATACAGCCCTTCTCGCCTGAGCAGTGCTCCGATGTCTCCATCCCCTTTACAGGCATCCGCTTCCTCAAGTATCCGAAGCTTGTAGGCAGCGGTAAACCTCCGTCGAGACGCTTTTTCTTTTACTTCAGGATCAGGTGCAGCTTTTCGGGCCGAAGAGCCGTCGGATTCTTCACTCGCCCTCCGGGCTTCCTCATCATCCGACGGCTCTCTCTTGAAACTCAATACCTTCATCGGTAAAACCTCCCCGCCCTTCTACACTAATAATCGTCAGGGGATATGTCTCACCTATACTGTCACAGAGGGATTCATAATCGCAGCAATTAGAATTGCTTGTATCGAAGATAAAACTACGAATGGGGCTCTCCAATATGATGTATTTCCAGCAATCGTGATCACCAGTACTGGGTATGATGCTAATTATGTATTTGGTGCTATTTCAGATGTGGGACACTTAAGCGACGGTAGAATAGGAGTGCTGGATAGACTAACAGCTACTCTGTATGTATTCTCAACCAGCGGAGATTATCTATTTGAGATTGGCAGGAAAGGAGAGGGCCCAGGAGAGTTTGCCAGTCCAGATTGTTTTATTGCAATTGGGGATGACAGCATAGTGATATTTGATAAAATGGCGAGAAGGGTATCATTGTATAGAGACAATGGCGAGTACCAAGGAGAGTTAATGTCTCTTCCGGGGATGGTGGAAATCCCTCGCCTTCAGGCGAAGCACATATTACATTTTGACAATGAGAAACTATAGACTCGGTTCCCATACGAAGTTTGACCTTAAGGTCCACCTTGTCTGGATTCCGAAGTATCGTAAGAAAGTTCTGGTTGGCGATGTCGCACTTCGAGTGCGTGATCTCATCCGCCAGATAGCAATGGAACATGAGATACAGGTCATATCAGGCAAGGTAGCCATAGACCATATCCACATACTGATTTCCTATAGACCGAATCATGATATCAGCAAGATAGTACAGTGGCTTAAGGGGATAAGCTCCAGAGTCTTACTACAGGAGTTTCCTCATTTACGAAAGAAGTTCTGGGGTTGACACTTCTGGGCGCGTGGCTACCTTGCCGTAAGTACTGGCAACATCACCGACGAACTGATAAAGGCTTACATTGATGAACAGGAAGGTGAGCCCGTACAGGATGATAGTCGATTTCAAATCGGCGGTTCATGAACCCCTCGACTTGTAGTCGAGGGTCGTTCAGTTGACGCGGAGGAAGGTAAAATAATACCATATAGGTGTATAAATAATGGCAATAATAGAGTAGTAGGCGGTATAATGGAGCGAGTGTATGAAGATGAAAGGCAACTGTTTAGATATACATTGTGCGTGTTAAATTGGGCCATGGAGCCCCAAGATACATATACATCAGAAGCAATAATAAATACCAATGATATGGCTTATATTTTAAGAAATACATTGATGTCATGCGCATATGCGGCAGATGATGCCGGTAATGTATTTGTAGTGCCTACTGACTTCAACAGAATGGAGTTATACGGAATGGCAGAAAGCGGACAGGAATTCCTGCACGCAGTGGAAGAACACCAGCTTTTAGCTAAATCTAATGAAGAAATGCAGTTAGAACGAGAAAGATTCATTAGAATGTATTCGTATAGGAGCAATACAACCAATGTACAATATACGCCGGAAGAATATAGATATGTAATACCGCCACAAGGACTACACGCTGATAATAGAGGGTATTTGTGGATGTTGACAGGAAGAAGTTTGAGCCCTGTATTTCAAGTATATGATTACACAGGCGAACTGCAGTATATTGTTAATATTAAAGGTATGGATGAAGAGGATACAATCGATGTTCTTTGGTGGAGATTTTCAAGTAATGGCATCCTTGCATTCTCTGTTGATCCCTATCTCAATCCTAAAGTGTACTATTACCAATATCCATTCTGATATGGTGTAGTATCTGAAGAAACATGATACGGGTCATTAAACTATAGAGCCCCATAGATTTCTGTGAGGCTCTATAGTCAATTTAACTAATTAGCCTTGAACAGGTGAATGTCTGCCTGCGGGAACGGGATGGGGATGTTCTCGGCATCCAGCCTGAGCTTGATGTTTTCATTCAGTGTGAAGAACACATCCCAGTAGTCTTCTGTCTTGACCCATGATCTTACTGTAAAGTTCACCGAGCTGTCGGCCATCTCAGAAACGCCGACGAAGGGAGCAGGATCTTTCAGAACCTTGTCCAGTTTTGATATTTCCTCAACGAGGACAGCTCTTGCCTTCTTCAGGTCGCTGTCGTAGGAGACGCCTACTGTCAGGTCTACCCTTCTCCTGTTCTCTGCTGTGTAGTTGATGATAGGTCCGTTGATGATGCTGGAGTTTGGAATGATAACCTTTTTGTTGTCAACTGTTTTAATGGTTGTGGTAAGAATACTGATGTTGTCAACCACACCGGCATTGCCCACAGTTTCCACATACTGGCCGATCTTGAACGGGCGTGTAAAGAGAATCAGTACACCTGCTGCAAGGTTTGAAAGGGAGTTCTGCAGTGCAAGACCTATGGCCAGTGCTGAAGCTCCCAGTATGGCCACCAGAGATGAAGTCTGTACACCAAGCTTTCCAAGGGCTGCAATTATCACAAAAGCCATGAGCATGGCGTAGGCAACCGAGCAGGCGAAATTCACCATGGTGACATCAAGTTTCCTCTTGAGCATAGTCTTTTTCAGACCATTGCGAAGAATCTTTGCAATCCAGTTTCCGATGACTACGATGGCAATCGCAACGAGTACCTTTGGGCCATGGCTTTTAAGCAGATCCAGAAGCAGCCCTGGGAGTGAGTGAATGAATTCCTGCATGGTATCTCCTTTCTGATAGGTGTTACACCTGAACATAACAGTATTGGTAATTTTTTCAGAGTCTTTGATAAAATGGAGGATTCTGGTATTTTTTACCACACTGAATAACAGAAACGATTCTTTTTCGGAAGGCGGCACAATGGAATTCAAATCCCTTGATCCCTCACAGCTGAGGTGGACCTGTCCACCTGACATTTTCAAGTTTGAAAAGAGCAGTGAACTGAAACCCACAAGGGAGATAGTCGGTCAGCATCGTGCTGTACGGGCTGTCAAACTGGGGCTTGAAATTCCCAACAGCGGGTATAACATGTTTGTTACAGGTGTTCCCGGAAGCGGTCGTGAAACAACAGTGAAGCGGATACTTGACCAGATAGACAAGACCACCGGAGAGCTTACTGACCTGTGCTATGTGTACAATTTTGAGGATGCTGCCAGACCAAGGGCACTGGTGTTTCCAGCAGGTGACGGACGGAAGTTTCGGGATGGAGTTGTTAAGTGTGTTGAACTTCTGAAGAAAAACATTCCGGTGATACTGCAGAGTGAAAGCACAGCTGCAGAGAAAAGTACTTTGATAGAGAGCTTCTCCTTGCAGAAGAAAGAGCGGATGGAGGAGGTTGAGAAGGCTGCGGTTGAAGCAGGTTTTGCTGTTGTCAGTATGCCTGTGGGGCCAGGGCAGAGCCGGCCTGATGTGCTTCCTGTAATTGATGGGAAACCGCATACCTACGATCAGCTGCAGCAGCTGGCGGCTCAGGGTAAAATAACTGCCGAGCAGCTTGCAGAGTACAGAAGCCGGCATACAGAACTGTTCAAAAAACTCACCTCTGCAATAAGGCAGGCACAGAGCATCGAGATAAAGGCTCAGACAGAACTGGAAAGATTCTACAAGAGGGCACTAAAGCCAACTGTAACCGGAATACTTGACCGTCTTTCAGGCCTTGGAGACAAGGAAGCAGAAGAGCACATCGGAAGGATGTCGGAAACAATTCTGAACAACATCAGCACTTTCTCTGCGGAGACTGATGAAGCTGATCCCTATGTAATCTTTGAAGTGAACCTTGTGGTGGACAACACGGAAACGAAAAACAGACCTGTTGTGGTGGAGCAGTTTCCAGACAGTGTGAGGCTGTTCGGCAACATTGATCACATTATGGTTGAAAACAAACCCTACAGCGATCACACCATGATAAGGGCAGGTTCCATACACCGTGCCAACGGCGGATACCTTATCCTCAATGCAATGGATGTTGTGAGGCAGCCCGGGCTTTGGCAGACCCTTATTCAGACCATTCGCAACAGCACAGTGGTAACAAGACCCAACGACGCAGCCAGAGCGTACATGCCAATCGAACTCCAGCCTGAACCGGTAAAGATAGATCTGAAAGTTATTCTTATAGGCCCTGCATGGCTTTACTCCATGCTGGCATCGCAGGATCCGGATTTCGGGTATCTCTTCAGAATCAGAGCAGATTTTGATGACAGAATGGAGATTACCGAAAAGAATGTAACAGATTTTGCTGGAGTCATAGCATTCATCTGCCAGTCAGAGGCTGTACTTCCTCTGAGTGCCGGAGCAATGGCCGCAATAGCTGAGCAGGCAGTGAGGCTTACTGGAAGAAGCGACAAGATATCCCTGAAGTTCAACATGGTGGCTGATTATGTAAGACAGGCTTCATACTGGGCTTCCAGGGAGGGCAGAGAGATGGTTACTGCTGAAGATGTGGCTACAGCCATAAAGGAAAAGCAGTATCGGCTCAATCTCGGTGAAGAATATGCAAGGAAGAACATTCTGGAGAATCAGGTAATGGTTGCCACAGAGGGAACTGCCATTGGTCAGATGAACGGCCTGGCAGTTTTCTCCGGTGCTGATTACTCTTTCGGACTGCCCAGCAGAATAACAGCAACAGTAAGCCCTGGAGCAGAGGGCATAGTGAATGTTGAGCGGGAATCAGGCATGTCAGGCAGAATACACACAAAAGGTGTTTATGTGATTACCGGCTTCCTGCGGGACAGGTTTGCGTCAGACTACCCGCTGAGTCTTTCTGCAGGAATAGTCTTTGAGCAGAGCTACGGAGGTGTGGACGGAGACAGCGCAAGCTCCACAGAGCTATATGCACTGCTTTCTGCTCTTTCAGGTGTGCCTCTCAGGCAGGACCTTGCTGTAACCGGTTCTGTGAACCAGCACGGACGAATTCAGCCCATAGGCGGAGTAAACTACAAGATAGAAGGATTCTTCAGAATATGTCAGGAAAGAGGACTCACAGGAACTCAGGGAGTAATAATCCCTGATTCCAATGTGATTCACCTGCAGCTCAATCACGATGTGGTTAACGCTGTAGAGGAAGGTAAGTTCCATATCTATCCGGTTGCATCTGTCTGTGAGGGGATTCGAATACTTACAGGTATTGAAGCAGGAGAGAGGGACGAAAAAGGCGTTTACCCTGAGAATACCATTTTCGGAATGGCCGACAGGCGGCTTCGCAGGATGGCTGAAACCCTGAGAGACTTCGGAGGAAGAAACTGAGAAAGGTTGTTTCCTTCAGCTGGGGAGAGCTGGAAGCAGAGGGCTCCAACATGGGGGATACGGTAATTTTCCGCTCCCAGTTTCAGGCTCTCTCAAGCATGGGAGTCCAGGTAGGTGTTCTTTCCGCCCATCCTGAAGAAACTGAGAAACGCTATAAAGGAGTAAAGTGTTTCGATGTGAGAAAGGGCAGGCTTCGTGCTGTTCTCGCAGGGCTCTTCTGGTGTGACATTGCAGTTGTCGGCGGCGGAGAGCTTGTTCAGGATCAGTCTTCCGGCCTATACACTCCCTTCAACCTGCTGCCTCTCTTTCTTGCCTTTTTTCTCAGAAAGAAGAGCTTTGCCTGGGCTGTGGGCATAGGACAGGGAAAGGAACTGGGAAAGTTTTCCCGGTTACTTACGAAGCTCGCAATGAAAACCACCTCAGGAATAACAGTCAGGGACAGAGGTTCCTTTAATACCCTTTACCGGCTTGGCTGCCGGGAGCCGGAAATGATCCTTGTTTCCGACTGTGCCCTTGCATCGGACTTTCCAGAAGAGAAGAAGCTTAACATCATCGGTGCCGCCCCCAGGAATGTATCCAACAGGCAGCGGCATCTTCTGCCCCTTGAAATGAGAAAGAAGCTGGGGCTGTACAGAGAAACCGACCCTGTGCCTGCTGCTGCAGCATGGGCTGCTCTCCTTGACGGGCATGTGAGAAAACACAGTTCCGATGTGGTACTTTTTCCTTTTCATACCGGTTCTCTCTCAAATAACGACAGGGGATTCTGCAGGCTGGTGCAGGAAAAGATGAAAATGAAAGAAAGGGTTACAATAGCAGAGCCGGCTTACCTGGAAGCTTTTCTGAAAATGCTCTCAAGATGTCCTGTGCTTGTAACCACTCCACTGCACGGCTCTATACTGGCTGTCAGCACTGGTACAGTGCCGGTTTCAGTCTCTTATTCCAGCAAGTGTGTAAGGTTCATGAAGCAGGCCGGCCTTGACAGATTTATCAGCTGCGGTAAACCTGGAATACCGGATAACGGTACAGCTCTTCTTCTTGAGAAGGCATGGCAAGAATTCAGAGGAATGCAGGAACAGCTTCAGAGTACTGCGTCAAACCTTGCCTGCCGTGCCGACAGAACAGCCGAACACTTCAGAAAGTCTTTATCATTATGATTCCAGGTATTCATGTTTCCACAACTGGAGGTCTTGAAAAATCTCCAGGAAGGCTGCGGGAGCTATCCCTTCAGGCAGGTCAGATTTTCACAGCAAATCAGCGGAGATGGGTTTCTTCTCCGCTGCCTTCCAAAAGGGTGGATAAGTTCAGAGATGAAACAGGAGACCTCAAATTCGTCTCCCACGCTTCCTATCTGATAAATCCTGCATCTTCAAGGGAAGATGTGGTGCGGAAATCGGTGAAGGCCCTTGAAGATGAGTATTCAAGGTGCATTCTTCTTGGTATTCCCTGCATCGTTATTCACCCTGGAGCATACCAGCAGAACGGTCTTGAAAAGGGTATTGAAATGATAGCCGCAGCCCTTGATGATCTTTTCAGCAGGTTTAATGAAGGCCCGCTGATTCTGCTGGAAAACACAGCAGGTGCAGGAACCACTGTGGGCAGAAAACTGGAGGAACTGAGAGCGGTTCGGGATATGTCGGAGAATCCTGAGAGAATCGGATACTGTATTGATACCGCCCATGCCCACGGTGCCGGTTATGATGTGGGCAGCGACTCATTTCACGAAGAGCTTGACAGTGTTCTTGGAGCTGAACTGATAAAGGTCTTTCACCTGAACGGATCAAAGGTGGAAGCTGGAAGCAACCGTGACAGACACGAGCATTTTGATGAAGGCTTCATAGCTATGAGCAGTATAAGAAAACTCTTCAGCAGTTCAATGTTTCACCATGCTCTCGGCATTGCAGAAACCCCTGGAACCGACCGGGAGAGGGCATCGGACATCAGGCTGCTGGAAGGAAAGGAGACAACATGAAAAAGTGCGCACTTCCGCTGTTTCTGATGCTTTTTGCCTGCGGAGATCCTGCAGAGCAGCAGACAGAGGTTCAGGCAGACCAATCCGGAGAAGAAGGCGTTGTCCTTTTTCAGCAGGTTACAGATTCAATCCTGGCTGTTCAGTCGGTAAAATATGATTTCCAGGTTGAAGGTTACGCCGTAATGGGTGACACTATACAGCTTTCCTCTGAAGGAACTGCAATTCTATCCCGCAATACCGTCCTTGAAGACTCTTTTATACGGCTGGAATACGAAGCTGCAGAATCAGATACTGTCAGAAGTGGAATCATAGTAGCAGATGGAGAGATGGCAGCCCACCTTGACGGTCTTCAGTCAATGTACACATTCGGCATGGTCGAGGACGATGGCGCATCGCTGGTTCTGAGAAACTATGCGCCTCAGGCTGCAGTTGTCAGGGAGTTCCTCTTTCCTGCTGAACCTTTCGGTGCAGAGCTGAACGCATACGGTTACAGCTTAGGCGAGCAGGAAGAGGTTGACGGAGTTCTCTGTGATGTGGTCACAGTAGACATGTCTCCCTACATCTCAACATGGTGGATAAGCGCGGAGACCAGACTTCCCATGGGAAACCGTATTGAGGTACTGGGTCCTGACGGAAGCGATATGGATTTCACCGTCACCCTTTCCAATGTGGATGCAGAGTACATCCCTGCACCTGAAGACTTTCAGATTGAGGTGCCTGAAGGAGCAGAAGAGCAGCAGCTGTTCGGTTCAATATCTGCAGGCATGGATGCTCCTCTCTGGACGCTGGAAACCCCTGAAGGTGATGTTGTCTCCCTTGAGGACCTGAGAGGCAGGGTGGTAGTCATGGACTTCTGGGCAACATGGTGCGGCCCCTGCCGCCAGGTAATGCCTGTTCTGCAGGAACTGCATGAGGCCCACGGAGAAGAGCTGGTTGTTCTCGGCATTAATGTCTGGGAACAGCAGGACCCTGCATCGTTCATGGCTGAGAACGGCTTCACATATCCGATAGTTGTTCAGGGAGACCAGGTCGCTGAGGATTACATAGTTGAAGGTATTCCTGCCATTTATGTCATTGCGCCTGACGGCACAGTTGCCTACCATGCAGTAGGTGCTGATCCTGCCAACGAAGAGGCTCTCAGGGAGGTTGTGGGAACTCTTCTTTCTCAGCAGGGTAATTAAGAGTAACGAATCCGCAACAGGAGGTCCCGTAAGATATGAGAACCGGACTGCTGATTACAGCCGCACTTGCGTCATTGATGCATGCAACCCCTGTGGAAGATATGAACTCTATTATTGACGCCGTTTACAGGGCAGACGGTGAAACTGTTTACAGATCTCTCTCCAGCGAAAATCAGGAAGCGGTTTCCTTTCTGGTGACAATGTTCCAGTTTGCTCCTGAAGAGATCTGCGAGCAGTTCCGACAGGAACTGGATGTGCAGCTCAGCACCTCAGAGATTGTGAATATCAGGGAAGAGGAACTTGTGGGTATTATTCTTGATTCGCCGGTTTTCCGTAATGAGATACCCTGGGAGCGGAGTGCGATTTCATGTGAAGAATCCCCTATGAGAGGTGACACTGCAATGGTTAAAGTTTCCATTCAGGGTGAACCCAACACCTATACCTACCCCCTGGTGCTTCAGGAAGGCAGATGGAAACTGGCAACCAGTTTCTTTGAAGAGCAGTAATACGGTTATCATCGGTATTCTGTATCAGCGGCGGAACCCCCTCGGAACCGCCGCTGATCTGAATTATCTGACACTGCCTTGACGATTCACAGACAGCACAAAAATGAGAGTGGCCTAAATCCCCGGCGCATGACAGGTACCACGGTTATTGAGCTTTTTCAGACTGAGAAACCCTTTGCTCTGAGAAGCTTTCCTTTAAGAGATTCCACTGATTGTACAGGAAAGTTCATTATTTAGGCTCTGCCTTTTTTCAGTTGACTTAATCATATCACAAAGCCTCTGAAGCAGATAGCGCATCATTTTTCCCATCGGGGTCAGCTCGAATCGATAGACCGCTGTCACCCTCCGAACAAGTTATGTACAGATGCAGAGCCGGTGAAGTCCGGCTGGGACGCTGATTTCTGTGTTTGACTGACACTTCTTTTGCTGAAGCATGGATTGAACAGCGGTATACTCGAAAATGTTAATTCTTTTCTACCCCTTGTACAATGCTTCCTTCGGAGTTGGTTTCCTGCTGAAGACTCTATTGACTCCTCTGAAATCTTTGTTTCTAATTCAGGTAAAACAAAAGGGGGGATTCCATGGTACTCTCAGTGATATTTTCAATTTGTATTGTTACCGTCCTGACTGATTCTGAAACTGGTTCACAGTTGCCGGAGCAGGGAATGCAGGGATACTGTGCCTTGAAGCCTGCTGCTTCCACAGGTATCGGGGAGTGGACTCCCACAGGGCCGTGGGGAGGCAATGTCAGAGCTCTTGTTCCAGCATGGAATGATGACAGCATAGTGCTTGCAGGGTGTGGATTCTCCATGACCCCTGATGCCGGAGGAGTATTCAGAAGCACCGATGGCGGTGAGACATGGTTGAATACAGAGCTGTATCCTGTTCCTGTACTTGATATGTGTTCAGGGGGACCGACTGCGCCGGAAAGGTTTTATGCTGCAACCAGGCAGGGTCTGTACAGGTCTGATGATCTTGGAATCACATGGGATACAGTATCAGGAATGGCCACATCCTACACAATCGGTATAGGCGTAAGCATGAATGATCCTGATATTCTTATTGCAGGCCTTTCATCCAACAACGGTATTCGCAGGTCAGATGACGGAGGCGTTACCTGGTCCCAGGTGGGCATGAACAGCGGATACATGAAGGGTATAGGGTCAGATCCACTTCATCCGGACACCATGTACCTTGCCATGAGCGGACTGGATTACTCCCTTTACAGATCAGTTGACGCAGGTCTGAACTGGACTGCGGTGGGGCCCGAGGTTTCAGGCTGGGGCGTGCTTGCGGCTCCTTTCGGAACAGGTGAGACGATTATTGTTACAACTTCAGACGGGTTCTATATCTCAGAGAATTACGGTGCTGACTGGACTCTGGCGGTAGCCGGTTCCAGCTACTCTCCTGCTGTTTTTGACGACACCGCTCTCTTTGCTCCTGTTATAGGAGAAGGTGTTTATGAAAGCACCGATCAGGGGCAGACATGGACACTTAACACACAGGGCATTGCGGCGAGCTACTGGCAGTCAGCTGCTGCAACTTCTTCAGGGTACCTTGCAGGACACTATGGGGGTGTTTACAGAACAGCAGGTGCAGGTTCCGTGTATACTGTTTCTCAGAATGGAATTGCCAACGGGTACTTCCATGCTGTGAGCTATTTCCGCAATGACAATGTTCTTTTAGCCGGCGGAACTCACCACGGTCTCTGGAAGAGTACCGATCTGGGAGAATCATGGGAAGCTGTTATTCCAGGTCCCGAAAGCTGGGATATCTACGACATTGCCCCCCAGTCTGATCTCTACTACACAGGTCCTGTAAGATATGCTGCCACAGGCAATGGAGTCTACAGGTCCAATGACGGCGGAGACAACTGGGTACCTGTCGGTCTTTCAGGAAAGCAGATATCAAGTGTTCAGCTTGACCATGACGATCCTGACATTGCGTGGGCCGGTACTGCCACCGCAGGAGTGTACTACACAACTGACGGAGGTTCTTCATGGAATGCCGGAACAGGTTTTCCCTTTGCTCTTTATCCTTCCATTGATCTGTTTGAGTTTCCATCCGGTGACAAGAGGATTCTTGTTGCATTTCAGCAGGGCGGCAACGGAGTCTACTACTCCGACGACGGCGGTGTGAGCTACACGGAAGTTCAGGTTTCAGGGTCATATCACCCTGATGTATCATCAACATGGAATGGTGTTTCTGATCCTGTATGCTATCTGGCGTCTGATCAGGGTATCTGGACCTCTCCGGACGGCGGAGATTCCTGGAGCCTGACAGGCCCCTATGGACTCATGTGGGATGTAACAGGCGGGAACGATTCCAGAGTATTCGCAGGGAGCAATGGAACAGGAGTCTACTACAGCGATAATCTGGGAATGGACTGGAGCCAGCTGAATACAGGAATTGAAAACAAGGTTGTCTGGGACATAACCTGCGGATACACTCCGGTTCAGCTTTTTGCCAGTATCAGAGGATTCGGTGTTTACGAACTTACTGATGAACAGCTGGGTATATCAGGCACATCAGGTTCCGGCGAACTTGCTCTGATACCGGCAGTTAATCCTGTGGGCACAACAGCAGAGTTTACAGTTTCAGGGCTTCAGAGTTCTTCCGCTGTGCTTTCTGTCTATTCACCGGCAGGAAGACTTGTCTGCTCCACAGAGCTTAACGGTTCCTCCGGGTCTTCTGTTTTCTGGAATGCAGGTGAGTCTCTTCCCTCCGGTGTTTACCTTGCCAGGCTGACAGAAGGAGACCGGGAAGCATCCTGCAAGGTTGTACTGGTTCGGGAGCCTTAATAAAGTTTTCAGCTGCAGAGTGCAGGCAGTAAACAATCCTGAGCAGTGCTGCACTGTTAAGCGGTTCTACAGATTTCTGTTCTGATAACAGTTATGAATACAATGGTGCATATCAAATCGAATCAGCTGTGAAACAGCCGCAACAGCCTTAATTGCAGCAATATAACTTATGTGCAATTGGCAGTGCCGCTTCAGATAATCATACAGCTATAATTCAAGCCGTACTGGCGCTGCTTGTATTGCTGACGCTGAGTTTCTGTTTTGCAGCTGACCATTTCGAACTTTTTTGATGCCAAATAACAGAACCATTCTACAGCCTTTCGCAGGGTTTCAGGCAAATACCAGACTCGGCAATCGCCGGCTTCGAAAGAAAACAGAACTTTTATTGAATGCTGATTAGTTATGGCATTTGAACTTTAGGAGTTCTTTTTATTATAAGTAATAAAGTGTAAGAATGTTTTTAGCTTTTCCATCTCCTTACCCTCTCCATTTACCTGAAGCCTGAGAAAAGGTCTTTCGTTTTTAACTGTTACAAGGTTTAGAATAGAGGCGGTATTTTCGTAAAGAGGGCTGAGTTCAATGATTCCGCAGGCAGAGTTTGTGGCATGTATGCTTTTAGCAATACGGTAACGACCGTTACCGCCTGCCAGCTTGCCCAGCTTATTATCCGCTGTCTGCTTCAGAGAAGAAAAGGATGGCGAAAAGGGGCTGAAGCAGCCAAGAGCCTTATGCAGTTCTGCCAGCTGTTCAAGCCGCAGAGTAATATCAGTTCCGTGATCCTGCCAGAGAAAGAGAAGATATTCACTGAGAGGAAGCCATAAAACTCTGAAATCCTTTTCAAGTTCTGCCAGCAGATGTCCGTTAACCTGTTGGTTAAATACGCAGAGAGGATCACCGTGAATAAATAGAATCAGTCGCTTGTCTTTGGTCCGTCCTATGGTTTTTGCAAGATCAATAACAGTATTCCATGAAAGAGGTTTTTGCTTTAGTCTGGCCATACTGGCTTCTCTTTTTTCAAGAGTTTCAGCCATAACAAGATCACCTGCCATTATATCCAGCCACAGAGCATCATCGTTGTGCATATCTTCCACTATTGGGCTGACAATTCTCGAATGCTGGAATCCCTGCATATCAAGATGTGTGCGAATGGTGCGGCTGAACTGTCCATCTGCTTCAGAACCTTTGTTTTGCAGCAGAAAGAACTGGTGGGCATTTTTCTCTTTCTTTGAATATTTAATGACATCGCCGAGAATTGCTGTAAAAGTTATATACTCCTTGGTACGGGTCAGTGAACGGCCCTCATTAAGTGATTCCAGGTCTGTGGGTGTAAGTTCCCTGCAGTCAAAACCCTCTTCTCTCAGACGGTATGCGACCAGGTTGCTGTAGGGAAAGAAAAAGGGAAGCAGAACAGGCATGCTTTTGTCTATCTTGTCAAAACTTCCTGCGATGAACCGCTCAGGCAGATCAGTATGAACTTCTCTCTTCCCTTCTTTTCCGGTTTCATGGCTTTCCAGTGAAGAGAGGAATGCTTCAACCCTGGTTACAAGACCAACCGGCGAGTAGTGTTCGTCCACCTCCAGCACAAGCCATGGTTTATTTCCCATAATTTCAGCAGACTGATGGACAAGCATGGAATCCGGCCCGCAGCCGTGGTTTGTAAGATAGATTGCAAACAGCCTGGGGTCATTTCTGACTATCTGCATGCCTTTCAGAATATGGCTTCCGAATGGCCAGTACTGATTGGGATACTCAGTGCTTATGTCTGTACGGTGTGCGTCAAGATGGGATAGGGTAATCACTTTATAGCCCCGGTTTAATAGCTGTTCGGCAATGCCCATGCTCAGTACTGTATCATCAATTCCGTAGGTGCGGGTTATGAGAACCAGAACCCTTTCATCCTCTTCAAGGCCGGCAAGGATTTTTCTGCCGCTGTCTTCGCAGGCCTGGTTGTACTTATTCATTGCTGAGCCGCCTTTTGCCATGGCTGCTGCACAGCGAACTCTTGATGCCCCCAGCCTGCGCCCTGCGCCGATCATGGCCTTTACAAGTTCAGGCGCCCCCATATCCATCTCAAGTACCGGATTGAGAAACTCTATGCCTTTTTCTTTCAGTTCAAGGTGTTCTGCATAGCGTGCTGCAACATTCTGCATAAAAACACAACCATAATTATGAACCAGATGAGAGCTTGTATGCCGTAAAGTGTAGACCGATGGCATAAAGATGGCATCAACTCCCTGATCAATAAGCCATGACATGTGGCCAAGAATCAGTTTTACCGGATAGCAGGTTTCTTCTTCCACCAGAAGCTGGCTTCGCCGAATAATATCTTCATCGGTTTCAGGAGAAAGCAGTACATTGCAGTCCAAAGCTTTGAAAAAATTATAGGCCATGGGAAACATCTTGTACATCATCAGCGCACGGGGAATACCTACAGTTTTCAGCCCTGGCTTAATAATGCCATCGTAGCTTCCGATGTAGTGCTTTCTGGTACCGTAAAAAAGACGCTTGTTTTCTGCAAGTCTCTGTTTGTTTGTTGTGGGTTTGGGAGCCTTTTGCAGTTTCAACTTCTCATCTCTGGCAAGAAGAGCTATTCCCAGAGCACCGGTTACTGAAAAATAGGGAGTTACCTTCATTGCCGGAAAATAGTGCCTGAAGGCTGCAACAATACCGTCGTTATATGCCAGTCCTCCTGAAAAGCAGATGTTTTCTCCAACATGCTTATTGGCCACTACCTTATGCAGGTAATTGTGAACGATGGAGTAACAGATGCCTGCTGCAATGTCTGCCTTGCAGACACCCTCACTGAGCTTTTTCTCAATCTGCGACTTTATAAAAACGGTACACTGCTCGCCAAGCTCAGCAGGTCTTTCTCCGGTCAGGGCAAGGGCGCCAAAGCTTTCCAGCTCAATATTCAACCGCTTTGCCTGTTCTTCCACAAAGGAGCCTGTTCCTGCAGCACAGACTTTGTTCATCTGAAAATCAGTAACCTGTCCATTCTTCAGTCGAATGAATTTAGAGTCCTGACCGCCTATCTCAAAAATGGTGTCCACTTCGGGCATACTGGCTGCAGCACCCCTTGCCTGAGCGGTAATCTCATCTTGAATTGTAAGTGCACCAAGCATTTTGCCCACCCTGTAACGCCCGGAACCGGTGGTTCCCAGGGCAGCAATATTGATCTCCGTTCCCATTCGTTCAGGCAACGCGTTCATGGCCTTTTCAGCCACTTCAAGCGGTGCTCCTCCGGTACGCAGATACTGACAGTCAAGAACCTCACCGCTCTGATTCAGAAGCACCAGATTGGTACTTGTTGAACCGATGTCTATTCCCAGATATACCGGTTCTCCAGGCTTCATTGAATGGAGTTTGTGCAATCCTGCTGTGTCAATCTCTTTTGTAAGCGGTTGCATCATGCTTACTGCGGGCAGCGGCTGCTCAGGACGAAAGAATCTCAGGTTATACTCAACATGCTGCTCAGCTGCCATAATGGCGCAGCCTATGGCAGCAAGGCAGGGACTTTCTTCTGAGTGAAGAATGGCCTTCATATTGAGAATTTCACTGAGAGCCTGGCGGACAGCATGGTTTTTTGCCACTCCTCCGGAAAAGACCACCGGACTTCTCACTGGAAGTTTACGAATAATTGTACCCCGATAGTTTCTTACCAGAGCATAGGCAAGACCGCGAAGAATATCAGGAGTGGTGGCTCCCTCCTGCTGGCGGTGAACAATATCAGTCTTGGCAAAGACAGTACATCGCCCTGCAATGCGAGGTGTTGAAGAAGCTTCAGCTGCAATTGAGTTAAACTCGGTAATATTCGTACCCAGGCGTGTCATCTGGTCTTCAAAAAAGGAGCCTGTGCCTGCCGAGCATGAGCCGTTAAAGGAAAAGTCAACATGTTCCCTGTCCACATCAGCTATATAACGGGCACTCTCTCCTCCAATGTCAACAATGGAAGCACAGCCTGGAAATACAGCTTTTGCTCCGGCGACAATGGCAGCAATCTCGTTGGCACGAAACTGAGAAGCAAAACTTCCCGCCATTGAGCCGCAGACCATGGCGAAGCTGATCCGGCCTTCAAACCTGGCGGTTACTTCTTTCATCATTGCTGAAAATACTGCAAGAGGGTTTCCACCATGGACACGATAATCGGTTAACAGTCTTTCGCCTTTTTCGTTAAGTACAGCCAGTTTTACCGATGAACTTCCAAGGTCACAGCCTATAGACAAATGATTCATAAGATCATCCTATTCATTGTTATGCTTAAACAGATATGGCTCTTTAACAAATTGCTTTTCCCTCCTCTGAGCTGTGCCAGATGAAGTGTCTTTCGCTGAAACAGCGCTGAACCAATAACCTGATGGAATATATAACAATACTGCAAAGACTTGTACGCTGGCCTGTTACTTCAGAACTGCTTTAAATCATCATAATATCTGTACAGCTGAGGTTTGACCTGAAAAGATATGCAGGTGCTGTTCCTCTTATGCAGGGAATCGCAAAAATGAGATACTTTTTCAGGATTCTGATTGTCTGAATGGGAAAATCTGCTGTCTTCAAGAGATGCGATATCGCATTAATTGCCGGAAAGGAATCTATATGAAATAACTGGTTAAATTTCTGTTGTTCAGTATAGTGTTTAGCTTTTCCCTGTTGGCTAAGCCCCCCTCTCCCGTAAGAGAGGGGGGTCTGCTGTCTGTGGTTAAACAGGGACTCCACGCCCTGCGAGCTGAAGAGTCATTTTCACTTCAGGCAGTGAAGCCAGTCTGTGATTAAACAGGGAACTCCACGCCCTGCGAGAGGGGAATGTCTGTTCCGTAGTTCACTGTTGCGGTCTGTCTTCTGGCATAGAACTTCCAGGCGTCACTTCCGCTTTCCCGTCCGCCTCCTGTTTCCTTTTCGCCGCCGAAGGCTCCACCTATCTCAGCTCCTGCTGTGGAGGTGTTCACATTGACTATTCCGCAGTCAGATCCTGCTGCCGAGAGGAACTGTTCGGCCTCTCTCATATTGCAGGAAAAGATAGCTGAAGAAAGTCCCTGAGGGACAGCATTGTGTCTTTGAATAGCTTCTGAAAGATCAGTGTACTTCATCACATACAGAATAGGAGCAAAGGTCTCTTCAAGAACGATACCTTCCTGCCTGTCCATCTCAATGATAGTCGGGGTTACGAAGAAGCCGTTTTCGCAACCGTCAACTCTGTGAACGGTTCCTCCGTGGAGTATTCTGCCCCCTTGCGCGGTAGCTTTCTTCACAGTTGCAGTATAGGCTTTTACAGCTGATTCATCCACAAGAGGGCCGACAATGGTATCTTTTTCAAGCGGGTTTCCGATTTTTACGCTGCCGTAGACTCTTTTTAGCTCCGCTGCAAATGAATCGTAAACATCGCTGTGAACAAGCGCTCTTCTTGTTGATGTGCATCTCTGTCCCGCGGTGGCCATTGCACCGAAGGCAACTCCTTTTACCGCAAGGGGAAGGTCTGCTTCAGGAGTTACGATTGCGCAGTTGTTGCCGCCCAGCTCAAGTATGGACTTACCGAACCTTGCAGCTACCTTCTCGCCTACAGAACGGCCGACCGCAGTGGAGCCGGTGAAGGAAACAAGTGCAATTCGTGAGTCATCGGTCATTCTGGCACCGATGGTTCTGCCGCTGCCTGAGGCCAGGAAGAAGATCGGCGGCAGGTTGTTCCTTTCCAGAACTCTGTTTGCAACCCTGATCGTGGCAACAGCGGTAAGCAGAGCACTGCTGGAAGGTTTCCATACTGTAACATTGCCTACTACAGCTGCAATAAGAGAGTTCCATGCCCAGACAGCTGCAGGGAAATTAAAGGAGGTTATTACGCCTATTGTTCCCAGCGGATGCCACTGTTCCATAAGCCTGTGGGATGGTCTTTCACTGGAAATTGTAAGACCGTAAAGCTGTCTTGAGAGACCAACTGCGAAGTTGGCTATATCAACTGCTTCCTGTATCTCTCCGGCACCTTCTGTGAGAGTCTTGCCAACTTCCAGAGTTACCAGAAGCCCCAGGAGTTCCTTTTCTTTAAGCAGTTCAGCGCCTATCTCGCCGACAATTTCGCCTCTTCTGGGAGCTGGAATTGCTGACCATTCATCATAGCTTTTCTTTGCCTGTTCCAGTATTTTCTCAAAGTCATCAATTTCACCCTGAGCAACTGCTCCGAGAATACTTCCATCAATAGGGCTTACAGACTCAAGAATCTTTTTGCCCTCAACCGGCATCCAGTGGCCGCAGTAAACTCCCGAGTTGAGGTGATCAAGCCCCAGGCCCTGAAAAATTCTGCTCTTAGCGTCCTGTACATTCATGTTATCCCCCTTTATGGATATGAAAATGAAACATAGCGGAATAGGGAAATATATGACTGCTGCTCCCAAAAGCACATTCGTTTTTTTGCTGATTGAGTCTTCATTCTTTTTAAGAGCTGTACTCTGTGGAGAAAGGCAAATGGTGCAACCCAGTTACGGCAGAGCCTGAATCATGCAATACTGTTTCTGGCAACTGAATTATTGCGCAAGGCTTTGAGAATCAGCAACAGTCCAGCATTGCATGGCTCTTAGCTCAAAAGCAGTATCGCTTTTTCCTTAAAGAGAAATATATTTTTCAAGATGGGAACAAATGAGGCGACGCGCTTTCCGGCAAGGTGAGAAAGAGTTTATCTGCTGCTTCTGGATCCTGCTCACTCTTTCAGGGAGATTCGAGACCCTTTGCAAGCTGTTTCCGGAGCAGTGCGCAGCCAACCGGCATCTGGTCGATGAAGGGCTTGCGATCCTGAAAAGACAGGCAAATCAAACAGAATATCAGGGAAATGCCAGTTCTCCGGTTAAAAAACTCAGTGTCTTTCTAAACAGAAGGATCTCAGATCCAACTGACACAAGCACTGAATGACAAGAAAACAGAACTCGCCTTCAAATGCTGTGCGTCAGGTGATATGAGACCGGACAGCGACATAGATCTGATGGCAATAGAAGATATAAGTTTTCAGGCTCTTATAGAACTTCTTATGGAAATAGAGGAGAAAGCAGGCAGAGAGATTGATCAGGCAATGAAATAGCCTGCAAGATCGTCTATTACGGATGGAAATACCTGGAGCACCCAGCATCCCACTGCTTGCCATACTGAATAGTCTGCAAGATAGTTTATTGACTGATGGAAATACAGGAGAAATCAGGCAGAGAGATTAATCCTGCGCTTTACACAAAGTAGTCATTCAGGGAAGATACAGGTTTCACGCAGAATGCGATGGTCTTTCGGGCTTTATCCGGCTGGAGGTGATTATGAGCTTGCAGAGGCTGTTCGATGATGGCCATTTGAGAACTGCGAAACCTGCATCTGAAGATATAAGTAAAGTCTGGTGTTGACCTGCTGAACCTTCAGAATGCAGCCGTCAATCCTTCAGGATGTGTATGTTAGTACAAGTTCAAAAGGAAGGTATAACTCGAAATGAGATGGTGGATAGACAAACCGAAACTTATTGGATCGCACAATCCAAGGCAGGCTGAACTTAACATTGAAAACCTCTCAACAATCGTTTCTCTGATAGATCCTTCGGAAGCGTCGCTGAAATACAATCCGGCAATTCCAGGCATCAAATGGGTTGAGATACCGGTAAGGGACTATCACGCGCCATCCATTGAGAATCTGAAAAGGTTTGTGAGACTGGTTGAAGATTCGCCGAAGACAGTTCTTGTGCACTGCCAGGGAGGCAGTGGCCGCACCGGCACCTTCGGCGGTGCCTGGCTGATTTACAGCCGCGGTCTCAGGGCAGCAGAGGCTATTGATATGCTCAGAGAAGAAAACGCCTGTGCTGTTGAGACTGATGAGCAGGAAGCTGTGCTTGTCAGGTTTGAGAAACTGGTCAGAAAAGGTTTTTAAACCAGGCCCTTCAGATACTGTTTTCTCAGTTCAGGCTCAAATTTCTCAATGGCGTAACGCAGCATTGTTCTGGGCATATTTTTGTACCTTGGTCTTAGGAAATCTTCTTCAGTCTTTCTGTCTCTTTTTCCCACTTCACGGAGCATCCAGCCCACTGCCTTGTGAATAAGGTCTTCGGAGTCCTGAAGAAGCATGTCTGCTATTTTCAGAGTATCATCAAACTGGTCATGGTCAATGAACCGCATTGTTGCAATGATGGATATGCGTCTTTCCCAAATGGATTGCGAGAGAGCAAGTTCCCTGAGAAGACTCCGATCACCTGTGAGAAGCCATTGGCCTACTATGTGCGGCGCGGAGCAATCCACCAGATCCCAGTTGTTTATTGTACTTGTACTGTCAAGATAGAGTTTGAATATCTGTTCTCTTTCTTTCTCTGAGCCCCTCTTGAACTTTTCTACAAGAACAAGAACCGCAAAGAGTCTTGCCTCATGCCAGCGGGATTGGAGAAGCTCCGCCGCTGATTCCAGAGGAAGAGTTCGGTTTTTTCTTACCTCTTTTCTCACAAGGGGCACACGGATTCCAAGAAATCTGTCGCCTTCACCGTATTCCCCAGGGCCGGTTCTGAAGTATTTCTGACTGTGAGCGGCTCTATCAGGCTCTCCCAGTTCTTTAAGCTTTTTCATTATCTGTTCAGTCATTCTGCCTCCATGAAAAATGGCGGAAATACCGCAGGTTGCTTAGAATAGGCTCTGTTGTAACACCCGATCAAGTGAGGATTTTTTCATGAGAATATATGCTGTTATGATAATGCTGATTTCAGCTGCTGCAGCCAGCGCGGACATTGTGGATCAGGCAATGGTAAAGATTTATACCAACAGCGCTTCCTACAACTATTACATTCCATGGAGCACCGATGCTCCTATGGAGACCTCCGGTTCCGGATGTGTGGTGGAAGGTGATCTTATACTTACCAATGCCCATGTTGTAAGTGACCAGACCTTCATTCAGGTGCGCCGGGAAGGTGACCCCAGGAAGTATCAGGCTTTCGTTGTTGCCGTTTCCCATGATGCTGATCTGGCTCTGATAACTGTGTATGAACCGAGCTTCTTTGAAGGCATAAGACCTCTTCAGCTTGGAGACCTGCCGAAAGCCCGTGATGAGGTAACTGTCTACGGTTATCCCATGGGTGGTGATGCCCTGAGTACAACAAAGGGCGTTGTTTCCAGAATAGAGAGTTCCAGATATGCGCACAGCGGTCTCTCGCTTCTCACTGTGCAGATTGATGCTGCTATCAATCCCGGTAACAGCGGAGGGCCTGCGATCATAGATAACCGCATAATCGGCGTGACCATGCAGACCATGACAAGTGCAGACGGTATCGGCTATGTGATTCCTGTGCCTGTGATAGAGCACTTCTTTGAGGACATGGAAGACGGTAAGTACAACGGCTTCCCATCTGCAGGGTTCAGTTATCAGACTATTCGGAATGATGCTTTTTCGCATAGATACGGTATTCCCGATGAGCAGACCGGTGTTATGGTTTCCAGTCTTGCCTGGGATTCCCCTGCTTCCGCCTCACTCCAGATCGGGGATGTGGTTATGGCCATTGACGGAAAGGCCATTGCAGGGGACGGTACAGTTGAACTCCGTGACGGAAGCAGAACAAGGCTGGACTACATGATAAACAGGCATCAGCTTGATGAGAGCATTTCCATGGATGTGATACGGAACGGCGATCCCATCACCGTTAACCTGACCCTGGATGCAACCATTCATGATCTTACTGTTGTGTCGGCGAAGATATATGACAGGCCTGCTGAGTACCTAATTTATGGCGGCGCTGTGTTCATGCCTCTTTCTTTGAACTATCTGGAATCCTGGGGCGGAGACTGGTATCTGAACGCAGTTGACTATCTCAGTTATCCTTTACTCTTTGATAACTGGAGAACTGAGGATAGAAATGAGATAGTTGTGCTCACCTTCATGCTGCCTGCAGAAGTCAATACAGGTTACGAAACCCTGCAGAACGAGATAATTGAAACAGTTGACGGTGTCACGGTCTCTGATTTCAACCATTTTGCCCGACTTATTGACTCAGGTGAAGGAGAGTTCCTTGTGCTGAAGACCAATCTTGACAATGTGATAGTTCTGGACAGATCCCTCTCTGAGGAGATGAACCCTGAGATAATGGAGAGATACGGAATAGCCAGGAACAGGGTTATACTTTAGAACTCATTTGAAGAGCTGAATTCAGACAGGGCTCTGTACCTGTAACTCTGTTTTGCAAGTCAGGTATTGACAATCCCCCTCCTGACATTGAGACAAGGTTTCCAGAGCTGTACCTGTAACTCCAAGTCAGGTATTGGTCTATCCGTGCTGAAGTGATGTGGAATGCTGTTATACTGTATCTGTAACTCTTCCAAGTAACTTATAGATGTGGGGCTGGCGATTGCCGGGCTGGGACGCTGTTTAGTAAGTCAGTTATTGTGCTCCCTGTACGACAGCCTGCCTGTCAGAGCAACTCACCTGCTTTTTTCAACGCCCATTTAGATAGCACGGGGCCTGCAAGTTCATGGATAATAACAGTTCCCAGAATAACGCTGACCAGAGTGCCGGAGAAGTCTGAAAACTCAGGTCTGGACTGAAGCAGCAGGGCCAGGCCGATAACTATTCCTCCCTGGGGCACAAGGCAGAATCCTGTGTATTTGCGTACAGTTGCAGGAGCGTCTGTGAGTTTTGCTCCCAGAGCGGTTCCTGTCATCTTGCCTGCAACTCTCAGCAATACGAAAACCACAACTAAAAGGGCAGAGGAGGCAAGAACTGTGAAGTCAAGCTTCATTCCGCTTATGGTGAAGAAGAGAATAAATACCAGCTGATCAAGTCCACCTGCTATTTTATCAGGAATGTTTCTGCACCATTTTCCTGAATTAACCACCACAAAACCCATCGTCATTACTGCAAGAAGTGAATCTGCGTCAACAAGAAGTGCTGCACCGTAGCAGGTGTAGAGGGTGCCGAGAAGCAGAGCAAGTATTCCGGCGTCTGTTTTAGCGAACTGCTTTTTCTCCATAACGGAAAACAGCCAGCCAAAAAGACCTCCCGCAGCAAGTGAAGTAAGTATTCTGAGAAGAGGTGTGAGAACAGAATTCACTGAGAAGGCAGTGTGGGCAAGAATAACAGCAGCAGCTGCAGAGGCTGTACTGTAGTTAATCATTCCAATACCGTCATCCAGAGCCGCGACTCCCATTACGGTTTTTGTTACCGGCCCGTTGCATTTGTACTGTCTGGTAACAGCCAGCGTTGCTGAAGGGTCAGTAGGAGAACCGAGAGCACCGAAGAGCAGAGCAAGCGGAATAGCTGCCGGAGCAGTTTCAGGCAGAAGAAGTGGAAGCAGAAGAGCAAAACCCACTGCAATAAAGATATTTGCAAATTCAGCTTCCAGAACAGCTGCCAGTCCTATGGTTCTGCCAACCTTCTTCAATGTGGGCAGGTACAGGCTTGCGCCTACTGAAAAGGTGATGATTGCCAGTGTAAGGCTTGTGGTAAGGTCTGAATGCAGTACGAAACCTTCAGGAACCAGCCTTGAAACCTGAGGATTCAGAAGCACCCCTGCCATGATGTATCCTGTTACTTCCGGAAGGCCTGTTCGGGATACGAGTTTTCCTGCTATGAAGCCTGTCAGCAGCATTGTGCCCAGAATAAGCACTGGTCCCGGTGTCATACACACTTCCTTTTGGGTTCTGATGCAAATAAATTAAAGTCGTCGTTTACCTGTACATGGACAATAATCAGAGAGAGAGAATTATGAAACACCTGGCTGTTTTTGCATTGCTGCTTCTCCTTCTTGGCTGTGGTGAGAAGCCTGATACTGATCCGGCAATAAATATTCCTGAAGATGAGATTGAAAATGCTGCTGTTCCTGATCTTGATGCAGGGGTGGATCTTGCCCGGCAGAATGCCTGCCGTGCCAATTTGCAGACAGCCTCGACTCAGGTAATAATGTATATCTCTCAGCACGAGGGACCTCCTGAGACCCTTGACGAAGCGCTTTCTGTACCGATTAGCTGTCCGGAGGGAGGCAGTTACCAGTATATAGCTGACAGAGATTCATGGAAGATTCAGTGCCCTGCGGCACACTCACACGGATACATAGAGAATGGTCTTACAAGCTGGTAGCAGTTTTTTTCAGCTATGCAAGCTGTTGCCTGATCTTGATAATACCTGCTTATGTCCTGCTCTGAAAAGGATTCTGTGGTGCAGGGGCTAAGGGCAGGTTGTCTGGTCTTGAGAAGGACTGCTTATGTCCTGTTTGAGTATGTCTGGTCCTTCAGGAAGCCTTCTCGGTCTCTGGTGCGTTGTTCCGTGAACTAACACTGTGCTTTGAAGTTGTACCTGCCAGCTGAAAATACAGTTTGTCTCTTTGTGAGAGTTCTGTAGATTGCCTGCTTACCTGCTTCAATGTCCAGTTCAATGACCGGTGGTTATGGTTTTCAGGAGGAAGTTGTTGTGTAAGGTTGACATTTTCGTTCATCTTAATAAGTTGCTGTCTCAAGGTTGATACAAACAAGGAGAATCGGAAATGGCCTCGGCTGAGACAACCAGGAACATAGGAATTTTCGCCCACATAGATGCTGGCAAGACAACTGTTACAGAGCGGATGCTCTTCTATACCGGACGCACCCACCGTATGGGAGATGTTGACCACGGCACTGCTGTGATGGACTGGATGCCCCAGGAGAGAGAGCGGGGGATTACCATTGTTTCCGCTGCAACCACCTGTCACTGGAAGAACACAAGAATAAACATCATTGATACTCCAGGGCATGTGGATTTCACCGCAGAGGTGGAAAGGGCTCTTCGTGTACTGGATGGCGGTGTTGGGGTTTTCTGTGCAGTGGGCGGTGTAGAGCCACAGACTGAAACGGTATGGAGACAGGCTCAGCGATATTCAGTTCCTTCGGTTGCCTTTGTAAACAAACTTGACAGACAGGGGGCCGACTTTCAGAGGGTGCTTCAGATGATGCGGGATATACTGGGAGAAATACCTCTGCCGGTTATGCTTCCTCTGGGACAGGGCTCTTCCTTCAAGGGTGTTATAGATGTTATCAGGCAGAAGGCTCTGCATTTTGACCCGAAAACTCTGGGTTCCCAGTTTGAGGAAACTGATATTCCCGATGAATTTGCACAGGAAGCTCAGGATGCCCTTGAAATGGTGAAGGAATCTGTTGCTGATCTGGATGAAGAAGCAATGGAGAGATACTTTGCCGGAGAACTTGAGGAAGCTGAGATAAGATCGCTTATACGGAAGGGCACCCTGGAAGGAGCCTTTGTTCCGGTTCTCTGCGGCGCAGCTCTGAGGAATGTAGGTGTTCAGATGCTGCTGGACGCAGTGGTTGACTGGCTTCCGGCCCCTGAAGAGCTTCCTCCTGTAACAGGCCTTAAACCAAATGGCCAGGAGGAAACCAGAGAACGGTCTGAAAACGAACCTTTTACCGCTCTGGTGTTCAAGATACAGAGTGACCCCCATCTTGGCAGGCTGGCCTATCTTCGTGTTTACTCAGGAAAGGCGAAGGATGGCGAAGCCGTACTTAACAACCGTACAGGCAAAAAGGAACGGCTTACAAGGCTTGTTATGATGCACGCAGATAAACGGGCCAATCTGGAACAGGTGTCTGAAGGTGACATTGCGGCAGCTGGAATGAAGAATGCCGCTACAGGCGATACTCTCACCTCAACCGGTAAACCGATGATTCTTGAGAGGATACAGTTTGTTGAGCCTGTTATGCAGATGGCAATTGAGCCTGCCAGCACAGCAGATGAAAAGAAGCTGGAAGAGGCCCTTTCAGACCTTACAAGCGAGGATCCCAGTTTCAAGGTGGGAACAGACAGAGAAACCGGACAGACCCTTATTCGTGGAATGGGTGAGCTTCACCTTGAGATAATTGTTGACAGGCTCAGGCGGGAGAAGAAGCTGGAAGTCCGTACTGGTAAGCCGCAGGTATCTTACCGTGAAGGTGTTGCTCTCTGTGCTGAAGGGGAAGACACATTTGAGCGACTTATCGGTGGAAAGGGAAACTTCGGTAACGCTGTCATCTCTGTGGGGCCGGCTGATAAGGGTGTTGCCTTCAGGTCTGAGGTTGCCGATGTTCCAAGACTTTTCGTTGATTCTGCCCAGAGCGGTGTGATGGGCTCCATCGGTGCAGGAGTCCTTGCAGGGTTCCCTCTGGATGGAGTGGAGATAGTTCTTAAGGCGGCTTCAGTTCATGAAACTGATTCCACAGAGATAGGATACAGTTCAGCAGCTGCCGTCGCTTTGAGAAAGGCCTTGCAGAAAGCCCAGCCGGTTATTCGGGAACCTGTAATGAAGGTGGATATAGTAACACCGTCTGATTACATGGGCGATGTTATAGGAGACGTGAACTCCAGGAGGGGCAGCGTGGTTTCCATAGAACAGCGTGGTGAAGCCCAGGCAATCCTGGCAGACATACCTCTGGCAGAACTATTTGGTTACACAAGCGCTCTTAGAAGCCTTACACAGGGCAGAGCAGGCTATACCATGCAGTTCAAGGAATATGCCACAGTACCACCAAATATTCAGAAGAAGCTTCTGGAAAAAATGGGGCTACTCAACTATTAACGATTCCTGAGCTCTTTTGATTGTAGTATATGATGTAATGTTACCTTAATATCTGGTTGTAACATTTAATATCAGGCATTATCTGGCGTCCTGGTTTGTTCCGCCAGTTCTTAGATTCACCTGAGCTGAAAAAACATTTGCCAGTCCTGAAGGGGGTGATAACCAGGGCAGGTGGTGAGCTTACAGTATTATTATATCTCTTCAGAACCTGGATTTGATTTGAGAAAACGAGATCAGATTCACAGGTATATAAGATGCTGGACAAAGAGTATCTTATCTGCAATACTTGGAATCAGTACAAAACGATTGGAGAAAAGTGGACAGCCATAGCAACGAATTAAAGTATGTAGATACAAACATAAACAATATATTAGACGCCTTAGTCCATAAGACAGAGGCCATAACCGCTCTTCTGATAAGTCGTAAAGGAATCTGTCTTGGACAGGCCGGAACAGCTGCATCCCTGAATTCAACTGCCCTTGCTGCACTTGTAGCCGGAATGTTCTCAGCCACCAAAGAAGTTGCAAACATCGTAGGCGAGGAGCAGTTTTCAATTCTGCTTCAGCAGGGTGAAAAGAGGCACATCCATATTTCCCTCATCGGCGCTCAGTCAATGATGGTAATAGTTTTCGAGGACTATGCCAGAATAGGACAGGTCAGGTTCGCAGCCAGAGGAGCAGCCGGTGAGCTGCTGAAAAGCCTGGAGGAAGACAGGGTAAGAAAAGATGAAGTAGTGGAGACTCTGTCGGTACCTGAGTTCAAGGAATATGCCATGAACCTGATAGACAGAATATTTGTTGTTGGAGAGGGTGAGGATGCCTCATCTTGATCTTGAGAACCGGCAGTTTGTTTTCAAGATTGTATACTTCGGGCCTGGAATGAGCGGAAAGACAACTAACCTGCTTTATATTCACAAAACCCTCATGGATAAGTATAAGGGTGATATGCTGGTACTGGACACTGAAGAGGAACGAACTCTGTTCTTTGATTTCTTTCCTGTATCCCTTGGGACTGTTCAGGGATTTTCAATCAAGTTTCATCTGTACACAATTCCCGGCCAGGTTTTCTACGAGGCAAGCAGAAGGATCATTCTTGAAGGAGCTGATGGAGTTGTTTTTGTGGCAGATTCAAATCCCGACAGACTGGAAGACAATCTGGAGATGTACGGTCGTTTGGTTGATAATCTGAAGAGCTTCGGTGTAGAGGTTGAATACTATCCCATTGTGCTTCAGTACAACAAAAGAGATGCAGATGAACCTCTGCCTCTGGGCATTCTTGAGAAGAAACTGGCTCTTAATCCTTCAATACCGGTTACTGAATCTGTTGCCACTGATGGGCGAGGTGTTATGCATACCCTGAAAATAATAAGCAAGGAAGTTATCAGGCGTTTTCAGCCTGAGGGTTTTTAAGAAAGGAGTCAGATGGCATTTACCGGAAATCTTAAAGAATTCGGTATAGTCTCCCTTCTCCAGCTTCCCAATACCAATAGACTCACCGGCAGGTTGACTGTTGAAGGTTCTGAGGGCTCAGCAGAGTTTTTCTATTCACGCGGCAAGCTGATTCATGCCGCTTGCGGAGAGGCCAGTGGTAAAGAAGTTCTATCATGTGTTATAGACTGGAAAGAGGGCGAGTTCTCTTTCGAATCAGATATTGCCTGTTATGAGAAGACTGTTACCGGTGATCTCCACCACATAATTATGTGGGCGGTTAAAGAAAGGGATGAAAGGAAAAAGCGGGAAGCGGAACTGCGAGAAGCTGAAGAGGCTAAAAGATCAGGAAATCCTCAGAATGAGGAAACTAAAATTGAACCTGTGGTTATACCTGACAGTTTTCTTGCGAAAGCGGCTCATGCTTCTTTTGCCTGTGTCGTGGATTCAAAGGGACGGTTGGTTGCAGCATCTGAGTCGGAAGGTGACTACAGAGAATCTATAAAGGGGTATCTGAAGGCAGTGCAGAGCTTTATTCGTGAGTATCCCCAGGCACCGGTAGGAAAGACCTTCATTGATGCTCAGTCCTTTTCTCTGGGGCTTTGTGGAGATGCAGACGGATATACAACGGTACTCTTTGCTGCTCCCAACACCAGACTGGGTATTCTTTCCATGGAGCTGGGGAAATTCATGGCCGAACTTGAGAAGAGTGGATTTGGGGAAAAATATGAAGGCAGGTGATAACAAAGAAACACTTTTTTCACCTCCTCTGAAGTTCGCAGAGTTCATGGAGATTTGTGCTGATTCAGGAATAATTACTGATTCCACCGCTAAACGCATTTGTCATTTTGCCAAGTATCAGGGTGGAGTAGGCGCTCTTCCGGCAAGTTTGAACATTGATAAGGATTTAGCTTCAAGATTTAAGTATCTGCTTGGTTTTTCCAATGCAAGCCATAAATCTTTCAATAACTACATTGCGTCAGAGGATAACTTTCATGCGATAGAACTGGCTCGCACCGTGGCACTTATACCCAGAATATGGCGTAATCTCTCGCCGGTACTGTTTTACGGTCATACCGGTCAGGGAAAGACTCACCTTCTTTCAGCAATGGCCAGGGCTTCCGGCCAGAAGGCGCTTCTGCTTAACACCAATGATCTGATGATGGAGTACAAGTACTGCAGAGAAGCCGGAAAGGAGCTGGATTTACTTAACTGGATTACCAGACACCACTTCCTTCTGCTGGATGATATACAGTTCGCAAAGGGTAATTATAGCTTTCAGAAGTTTTTCTGCTCTGTATACAACCGTATGAGTTCTGATCAAAACGCAATAGTTCTCTGCTCTAATATTGAACCTGAAGATGATAGTGATTATCACAGGAATTTCTACTCCAGGATCATATCGGGAATAACCATCAAACTGAATCCGCTTGACTTCAAAGCAAGGGTGGAAGTGCTTAAGCAGTGCTTCTCGGAGAGCGGCTTCGGACCGAATGAGGAGACTATCAATTTCATTGCATCCACCATCAACAACAATGTGCGGACCCTTAAAGCTGCCGTACGGGCCATTGTTGCGTACCAGCTGGCAAGCCCCGGCAGAACCTTTGTGGATCTTTCTGAAGTGAAGAGAATCCTGAAGTCACTGCATTTCTTCGATGTCACATCTGTTACCGGCGAAGCAGTTCTTTCCAGTGAAAACAAACTTAATGATCTATCTGTCACTTCCAGTGCTGCTCCGCCAATTACTATTGAGGATGAAGAGCGAGCTTCGGCAGAAGAAAAACAGGATGAACAAAATACTGATGAAGGTTCAAAAACATCTGATGAATACAGAGTTCTGGTTGCTTCTGCAGAGACCGTTGATAAGCAGATAGAGGCTCTTCTCCTTGCTGCTGAGCAGCATATTCAGCAGTTAAGGGATAAAAGAGCTTCCAGGGAAGAGATAGCAAAACTTAAAAAGGCAATTGAATATTTGAAATCTCACGATTTGGAATCAGCTATGCTGGTATTGAAATAGCTTATTATCCTGGGGTTGTCGACAAGGACAATGTTTTGTATAGAAATGCGGTGGGTATTAATTAACTCTTGCAGGAAGAGGTTTGACATGGAAATAAAAGGAATACTTAATGCGCTTGTTGAAGTTCAGGGTATCGAGGCAGCGGTCTGTGTTGGTCGTGATGGGTTTGTTATTGAGGCAGCGGCAGCAGCCAGTGCAGATGTGGATGCCATAGGTGCAATGGTTGCAACGGGCCTTGGCTCTGCGGAAAGTGTAGGCCGTGAGCTTGAAGTAGGAAAACTCAGCCAGGCAATGATGGAGTATGATGGCGGTGTGATAGTAATGACCGCTATAGGAAATGAAGCTATTCTGTCAGTTGTGGCTGCGACCAGCGCAAGCCTCGGTAATGTCCGTCTTCAGGTGCGTAAGCGTAAGAAGGAACTTGAAGCTGTTATATAGAGAATTTTTTCTTTTGCTTCAGTGATGACAGACTGAACGGAACAATGTTTTTCAACGGGGGGAAGAGCCTTGAAAACCGGGCTCTTCCTCTCTTTTTGGTAGCAATTACACCAACAGGTTCATGTGCAGTATCGTCAACGAGAGGGCTCTTCCTCAACATCGTATGTAATTATTGTTCAAAGCTATTCTCAAAATCTGCTCAAGGGAAATTCCGTTTGCGCCGGTGTTCTTCTGTCCTCCGGCAAGAGCTTGCTGAATTTCATCTGTCTCGGTAGGATTGTCTCTGCGGAAACTGCTGATTTTCGTAAGGAGCTTTGTTCTGCTATTCTCAGAGATACGGTTAGTCAGCGGTAACTGATAAAGAGATTTGGGTGCATTTTTGATTTGCGGCCTCACTCTTGGAGGTTTAGTATCTTGTTGCTGGACAACATAATATGTTGTCCCAGCTCATGTAATGCCAAGTCAAAAATGCGCCTGCTGTATTGATGTATGTGCTTATTTTAGAATATGGAGTTCTGGGTGAAAACCGGTCATGAGTTTAAAGCTGATCATATAGTTAATTAACAGACAATCCATCTTAAACATAGTTGATAAGGTAATATGCTTCATAGCCAATGCTGTCATAATGTATTTCTATACACTATATACATATACTATTAAGGAGAGGCGATGGAAAAGAAACTGGACAGGCTGCATGGAATTGCGTTCCTACTGGGTTCGCTGACACATGCAGCAGAGAAGAACATGGGCAAGGGCAGCCTTTCTTCTTGTGCCCTTGCAGGTAAAAAGTTCGGTGAGGAAGCAGTGGAGGGCACAGAGACCACTGATGACCCTGTCAGAGCGGTGAGGCTGCTTAGTGATGCCTTGAAGAAACGGGGAATTGTGTGGGACTTTGAACCGTTTCAGGGAGATCAGGAGACAATGATTGAGGAAAGGGATGGAGCAAGAGTAATACGACTTGTTTTTCATACCTGTATGGTTCGAAACGCTCTGTTCCGTTATGCCCATGAGCAGAAACTTTCCCTCTGCTACATGTCTCATGGTGTATTTGCAGGGGCCATGGAGAAGATCATGCCTGGAAAAACATGTCATCTTGATATTCTTCATGCCGGACCCAATGCATGCCTGAAGGAACTTGTTATTGAGGAGACAAAGTGAAAACCAGAGTTTCAACAGAATGGCTTTCCGGATGCTCAGGCTGCCATGTTGCTATAGTAGATCTTCATGAGAAACTTCTGAATCTGGTTGAAGACATTGAGTTTGTAAGGGTTCCGGTGCTCATGGACGAGAAGGGGTATCCGGAAGCTGAAATCGGACTTGTTGAAGGAGCAATAAGAAGCGAGCATGACAGAGAATGTGCCGAAAAGATGCGAAAGAGCTGCAAAAAGATAGTCGCTTTCGGTACATGCGCTTCCTACGGAGGAGTTTCCGGACTTGGCTGGTTATACAGGGATGATGCTATTCTCAGCAAGGTTTACGGAGGATCGCCAACCACAGCAGATACAGCCCGTCCTGAAGGAACCCCTGAACTGGAGCAAAGCGTTGTGCCTGTAGATGAGGTTATTGATGTTGACATTCATCTTCCAGGGTGTCCGCCGCATCCGTATTACATTGCCCAGGCGATAAGGGTTATTCTGGGAAAGAACAATGCAGTGATGCCTGCAGGAACCGTTTGTACCAAGTGCAACAGAAAGATGGAAAAGAGAACAGGTGTTACTCTTCAGCGGGGAGCAGTGTACGCCCCTGAAAAGGAAATCTGTTTTCTGAGCCAGGGTGTTATCTGCCTTGGATCTGTGACCCTTGACCGCTGCCGTGCCCAATGTACAAACAGAGGTGTGGCCTGTGCAGGATGCAACGGGCCTTCGGTTTCAGTGGCAATGGAACCTCATCTGGATATCAGGAGCATGGTGGCAAAGAGAATGAGCATGCTCACAGATATAGATCAGCAGGAGATTCTGGACTATATGGCAAGTGAAGCCAGAACATTCTACTCCTATGCGCTTTCTTCTCCGATCATCTACAAGAAACCCACAGTGGAAATAAGAGAGTGGGCAGGCGAAAAATAATAACAGAAGAGGAATAAGATATGAGTAAACTGGTAATTGATCCTGTGACCAGAATAGAAGGTCATGCACGGATTACTCTGGATCTTGATGACAGCGGATCGGTAAACAGCGGGCATTTACAGGTTCTGGAGATAAGAGGGTTCGAGAAGCTTCTTGAAGGAATGGAGCTTTTCAAGATGCCTCTGATAACAGCTAGAATCTGCGGAGTATGTCCTGCGGCTCACCATATGGCTGCAGTTACCGCAATAGAGAACGGATTGGGTATAGAGATTACCGATACAGCTAAACGGCTCAGAGAACTGATGTATATGGGGCATATTCTTCATTCCCATGCACTGAGCAATTTTGTTCTTACAGGTCCTGATCTCTTCCAGGGACTCGACGCTCCCCATGAAAACAGAAATGTCTTTCAGCTTCTGAAGATGCAACCGGAATCGGTTCGAAAAATGCTTCGTCTCAGATCAATAGGTCAGAGGGTTGTTGAGATTGTAGGCGGCAGAGGTGTTCACCCGGTTACATCTGTTCCAGGCGGTATGGCTTCTGCGCCGTCTTCCGAGGAAATGGGCAATATGGCTTCCTGGGGAAGCGAAGCTATTACAATACTTGAAGAGCTTAAACCGACTTTAGACAGGGCTCTGGAAGGTCTTTCCCATGTAAGAGAAAGCATGAACATACCGTTCCCTTCCGTGGCTCTTTCAGACGGCGAGAAGATGGCTTTCTTTCAGGCTCCTATAAGAATAATGTCTGCATCAGGTGAACAGGAAGCTAGTTTTGATACCATGGAGTATGACAAACACCTGATTGAGCACTCCATGGACAGTTCTTACATGAAGTCGGTCCGTCTAAGAGATGGGGATCGCTCTTTCTTTGTAGGGCCGCTGGCTCGTCTGAACATCAACAAGAGCTTTTCCACTCCCAAAGCTGACGCTCTTCTTGCAGATTACAGGGGAAGCAAATGGCCCCGCACCTCTGCACTGGACTTTATCGAGGCAAGGTTCATTGAGATGGTTCATGCCGCCGAGCGTATTTCCCGAATAGCTTCGGTTCCGGCAGGTGATGACATCATGATTGAAGCAAAACCAGGTCCCGGCAGGTTTGTAGGTGTGGTGGAAGCTCCAAGAGGTTTGCTTATACATGAGTTCAATGCCGATGAAAGCGGCATTCTTACCTCTGCTAATCTGATAGTGGCAACTCAGAACAATTATGATGCCATTGACAAGAGCATTGCCGGTATTGCAGGAAACTATGCAGGAACCGGACAGGATGAGCTTCTCATGAGCAGTGTGGAGTTCTCCCTGAGATGCTTTGATCCCTGTCTTGCCTGTGCCACACATGCCGCAGGCAGAATGCCTATGAAGATACAAATCAGGCAGGACGGTCGTGTTCTCAGAACAGTAAGCAGAGGAAGTTGCTGATGATAGATATCAGGATTGATGAAAAGGCTTGTGTAGGCTGCCGCCTCTGCGTTGAGGAATGCCCCACAGATGTTTTTGACTTCAATGAGGATAAAAGCATTCCTGTGCTTTCCCGGGAAAAGGAGTGTTTCAGCTGTTTCAGCTGTTCTGAAATATGCCCTGCAGAGGCTTTAATACATCACGGAGCAAAGCTCTCAAACAATTTCTACCATGACAGGTATGCGATGGATCTTGCTGATAAGCTTGTTCCAGGTTCCAGGCATTCTGAGGATATTACTGATGACGCAGAACAGGACTCTGCCCTTGATGACCTGGGAATAAGGCTGCTTTCCATAGCTTCGGTGTTCAGACACACACTGGGCGGCAGCATGCCTGCAGTTGGAACAATGGCAGGAAGGACACTTGCCAATCAGCTTCCGAGGTATCAGGAGCCTGAGACTTTTCAGGAGGTTCAGTTACTGACTCACAAGCAGTTCAGCCCATCATGGGATCTGTCTTTCAAAGAAAACGGTGATGAGCTTACCATAGAGACAGGCACCTGCTTTATCAGAGAATTGTGCAAAAAGGAGGGTATTGAACTGGGCGGGGATCTCTGCGTTCTCTTTTACAACAATCTGGCAGGATATCTGGGGAAGATGAGCGGCATAAGGCTCAAGCTTGAAGAAATGTGTCCCGGCGATGATTCGTGTTCCTACAATATCAAGATGTACAGGAGGCAGAAAAGCTGAATACCGGCAAGGTGGTTTTTGCAGGTGTGGGGAATACCCTGGCCGGTGATGACGGTGCCGGGATCTTCATGCTCAGACTGCTTGAGAAAAGGCTCAGTGGAGAGAGCAGATTTCGGTTCATTGAACTGGAGGGGGATCTCTACAGTATCTGGGATATTCTGTCCGAAACAGAAGCCTTTATCTTTCTCGATGCAGTGGCCGGAGAGCGGCCAGGTGAGATAAGGGAGGGAAAAACCCTTTCAAAGCCATTCACTCCCTCTTTTCATCAATCTGACCTCTCAGCGGTAATGGATTCGCTGGAGAGCCTCTGGCAGGGGCGTTTTCCGCCCTGGACCCTATGGGGAGTAACAATCAGTCCTCCTGAGTTCCTGGGAGAAGGGCTTTCTCCTCCAGTTGAAGCTGCTGCCTTTGAAGCAGTTGAAAGAATAATAAACAGGCTGGAAACAGGCGGATTGGAGAGCCTGCTTTCACCTGGCGGTTCTGATGGCCGGAGGGCTCATTAAGTTTTCTGACAGCTGAAACATTACTCTCTTCGATATTTGGTGCGATGGGAAGAGTGTCATTATTGTTTAACCTGCTTCTAAGCAATTCATTAAGAAAACACCGGTTTTGACAGACGGTTCCTGCACTTTGTACTTTGCTGCAGATGACAGGTTATAGCCGGGCTTGCGTTATTCGTTGCTGAAAACCTGAATCAAGAAAAGAACAGTCTATAAGGATTGAGCGCATATTTTCCTGTGAATTCTTTCAGGTCTCACAGGAGGGCGGTCATAATTCAATCATTCGGGTTTTGCTGCTGCAAATACCAGCCAACAAGTACTGAATAGAAAGACGGTGACCAATGGCGCTGATAATAATGAGCGTAATATTCAGATCCTCTGTTACAGATGTATTTATCCATGAACGAAGACAAAAGAACTTATTCAGGTTTTGAAAATCAGCCGGAACAAGACTTTTTAATCAGCCGAGGAATTTCTGAAACAGGTTTTCAGAGCTTTTCTGTTTGCAAATATATTTTCTAATTTACTGTATAGCAGTAAGTTGGGTCCATTCGGTTTTTGCATCCATATGGTTTTGTATTCTCAAAAACATATACTCCTGCTCCCTGAGGCCACAGGTATTCTTTATGTATTTCCACTTGTGAACTTGGTGCGAACTGCTGGTGCCGCTGCTGCTGACGCAATAGAATGTATTGCCACTGGTGAACCTGGTGCGAGGGTATCGCACACCCTTCAGCTCCTGATTGCGGTATAATTTACTTGTGGATATGGCACTCCTTCAATGGTTTAATTGTTTTCTTGCCATATAGTGCTGTGTCCACATTTTCTGCATTAAGTCATGCGCGCAAAATTCGGAAGAGCCGTAAGTTGTTCAGTTATTTCCTGAGATGAAGCTCTTTGTCTGTTACGGTTTACTGAGCAGAGTTATATTACCACCGACTGTGAGGTGCGCTCGGCGCTTGATAGGGAAACAGGTGTAATTCCTGTGCGTACCCAGACACTGTAAAGGGTTGAACAGTTCAGAATGCCACTGGAAACGGGAAGGCGGGCTGTTCTTATCCCCTGAGCCAGGAGACCTGCCTTGCAAGTCATGCTTGACAGCCCTCTGGGAGCAGGGCAGGATGCTGATGGCGCCGGTGCGTCCCTTTCTGCGTCTGCTTCCATATCTCAATATGGAGGAAAAATGAAACTGCACGAGTTCCAGGGGAAGGAAATGCTCCGTTCATACGGTGTTTCTGTCCCTGAGTCATTGGTCGGCTATTTCCCTGACGAAGTCTGGAAACTGTCTATGCAGATCGGTCTGCCCTGTGTTGTGAAAGCACAGGTGCTCATTGGCGGCAGAGGAAAGGCCGGAGGTGTTCGCTATTGCACAGACTTTGCCCAGGTCCGTTCCTTTGCAGGTGAACTGCTGGGTAAACAGCTTCATACTGCACAGGGTTCAGCATCCGTTCACAGGCTGCTGGTTGAACAGGCTGTTGATATTCAGGAAGAGTATTACTTCGCAATCACCATGGATCGCTCTCTTTCGGTGCCTCTGATACTTGTCAGCCGCAGTGGAGGTATGGAGATAGAGGAGGTTACCGCACTGGATCCGAGCCGTCTGCTCCGTCTTCCTGTGAATCCGTATACCGGCCTTATTCCATGTCACATTCGTCAGATATGTGCTTTCCTGGGTCTCAATGACCTTCAATCCAGAGAGATGGATCTTTTCCGCAAGCTCTACAGACTCTTCATAGAAAAGGAGTGTCTTCTGCTTGAGATAAATCCTCTGGTTCGTACAGGAAAAAATGAACTCATTCCCCTTGATATAAAGATGGATGTTGATGAAAACGCCCTGTTCAGACAGCGGGACATCATGCGTCTCAGGGATATGTCCGAATGGGATGAAGATGAGACGGAAGCCAGGCTTTCCGGAATGAGCTTCATCAAACTTGAAGGGGATATCGGCTGCATGGTGAACGGAGCAGGTCTTGCCATGGCCACCATGGATTTTATTCAGAATTGCGGCAGGCAGCCTGCCAATTTCCTTGATATCGGCGGAACAGCCACTCCTGAGACCATTCGAAAAGGGTTTGAAATTCTTCTGCGATGCCCTGGAGTGAACACGATCTTTGTGAATATTTTCGGCGGAATTGTACGGTGTGACCGGGTAGCCTCCGGAATTCTTGAAGCGCTTTCCGCCCACGATGTTCAGATTCCCGTACTGGTTCGTCTGGGAGGAGCTTATGTTGAGGAAGCCAGGGAAGTTCTTGCCGGTTCAGCCACTCCTGTTACAGTGATAGATGACATGGAACAGGCCCGTGCGTTTCTCCGTCAGGGCAGAAAAATGGAGGTCTGAGAAATGGCTGTAGGTATATACAGGGATACAAGGGTTCTGGTTCAGGGCATAACAGGTAAACAGGGGCTTATGCACACAAAACTGTGCCTGGGGTATGGCACTAAAATTGTTGCCGGCGTAACCCCTGGTAAAGGCGGAACAGTCTCTGAAGGCGTAGAGGTGTTCGATTCTGTGGCAGCGGCAAAGGAGGCTTCAAAGGCAGACATGAGCCTTATATTCGTGCCGCCTATGTATGCTGCAGACGCCATTCTGGAAGCCATCTTTGCCGGCATTCAAACTGTTGTATGCATTACAGAGGGAATACCTGTTCACGACATGATGAAGGTAAAGCGTGTTCTTACCACCTACGAAAGCGTTCTGATCGGTCCCAACTGCCCTGGAATCATTTCTCCTGGAGAAGCCAAGGCTGGAATCATGCCCGGGCATGTGTTCAAGCAGGGGCGTATCGGCATTCTTTCCCGTTCCGGAACTCTGCTTTATGAGGCAGCGTCACAGCTGGCAAGGGCAGGCAAAGGTGTTTCCACAGCTCTGGGTATCGGCGGTGATCCTATCATAGGTACCGACTACTGTTACTGGCTGGAGCACTTTGAAAGAGATCCACGAACTGAAGCTGTTCTGCTGATCGGTGAAATCGGAGGCGAACTGGAGGAAGCTGCCGCTGACTATGTGGCCAGGAGGATGACCAAGGCTGTTTACGCCTTTGTAGCAGGCCAGTCTGCGCCGAAGGGTAAGCGAATGGGGCATGCCGGAGCAATTGCCACAGGTTCCACTGGAAGCTGGGGGGACAAGGTCAGGGCGTTTCAGGATGCAGGAGTCCATGTGGTTGCGGATCTGGCAGATATACACCGGGTGTTTTCTGAACAGTGATTGGTTCTGTATCAGGCTGTTTACGGTTCGCTTACAGGTTTTCCGGAGTCGGCGGCAGACGCTGTGTATAATGACAGACACATGTATGCAGAATGCCTGCTCTGAGGAGACAGAGCAGGCATTCTGCCTGAGCAGCTGTAAAGGGCTTGAACGAGGTATTTCGTTCTGCCGGAGGGAAAGTAAAGCAGCGGAAAGTATTTATCTCACAACAGCAAATGTTTCCATTTCTCCCCAGTCCCAGTCATCATTTCTGGTCTGAACAAAGGCTGAGTCTCCCTTTTCCCACCAGATGATGTCCAGATCTTCAGTGTATTTTGTGCCATCTGCTGAGACCACCTGCGGAAGTGTGTGTGTTTCACCGTCAATGACCAGTCTGATGAAGTTCAGGGAGTTGTCCGAGAGGGAATAGTAGGTGACGGTTGCTCTTTCATTGCCGCTGACCCAGGTTTGAGTTCCCCGGTTTTGCAGTGAGAGGCTGCTGCCGCAGGCTGCTGTGAGAAGCAGTGCCGCTGATACCGCTACTGCTGTTCTGATAAAGCCTTTTCTGTAGTCTTTCAGGCAGAATGTCTTCTTCATTTTCCTGTTCCTTTCTGTATTGACGATCTTTCGTTTCTCTGTCGGTATCTTTAAGAGCTTCAATCCGATCGTCCGGAGGTTCCCATGGAAACCCGGACCCCACTTCTGAAGCTGTCAGTATCCTTAAGAACTACAATCCGATTGTCCATAACTGTCAGTTTTGTATTGCTTCCTTTCTGTTCATGTCTTACGCACTGCCTGCAGCTCTCTCTGCTGCCTGCCTGAGAATCTTCCGCACCCTTCAATGCAACATCAAACCTGACCCTGAAGCCGGTGAATATTGAGAGCAATGATTCAGGGCGGTTCGTGTGTTGCATCACAATACACTAATTATGATAAAGAAGTTCCCTGGAGGCTTGTCTCTGGAGTTCACAATTGTTTATAATAGCGACCCTGCGGAAAAAGATGCGTCGCAGAATGATGAAAAAACATTGGTTCGTGTTCGGAAGCCCTTGTGCTGTGGGCGGATGGGTTTCTGTGCGATTGTATGTATAAAGGAGCAGCGTTGAACGAGAACAGGTTGAGAATAAGGCTCAGAGCTTATGATCACCGTCTCCTGGACAGGTCGGCCGTTGATATAGTGCGAGGTGTTACCAACACCGGCGCGCAGGTGGCAGGCCCCATACCTCTTCCTACAAAGAGGTCTGTAGTGACGGTTCTCAGAAGCCCCCATGTGAACAAGAAGTCTCGTGAGCAGTTCGAGGTCAGAGTTCATTCAAGACTGATCGAGATACAGGATCCGAACGAGCAGACCACAGAAGCCCTGAGGAAACTTGATGTTCCTGCAGGGGTGGATGTGGAAATCAAGTAAACAGGTAAATCCTTACTGATCCGGCTTGGCCGGATTAAGAGGAAACCGTACTGGACGGACGGGAACGGACTAGCCGCCAGAACGGATTAACAGAAACGCTTGTCCCCCCGTTCAAAGGGGACTTCAGCGACGGGAAGTGGTTATGAGCGGAATCATGGCTCGTAAGATAGGTATGACTCGCGTTTTCGCAGAAGACGGCAAAGTCATTCCTGTTACGGTGCTTGAAGCTGCCCCGAACCCTGTGGTTCAGGTCAAGACCCCTGAAACCGACGGTTATTCGGCTATTCAGGTAGGTTACCGGCCAGGAAAGGAAAGCAGACTGTCAAGGGCTCAGAAAGGGCATCTTGACAAGGCAGGTGCACCGCCCTGCTCAAGGCTGGTGGAATTTCCTCCCACAGGCGAAGAGGTAAAGGCAGGAGATTCATTCACCGTAGATATGTTTGCCCCTGGTGAGAAGGTTGATGTAACCGGAACAACCAAGGGTAAGGGATTCCAGGGCGTTGTGAAGCGTCACGGTTTCTCCGGTGGTGATGACACACACGGAACCAAGTCCAAGCGGGTTCCCGGTTCTATCGGACAGTGCGCCACACCGGGAAGAGTCTGGAAAAACAAGAAAATGCCGGGACAGACAGGTAACAGGAAGAGAACCGTTAAGAATCTGGAGATAGTTCAGATTGATCCGGAGAAAAACCTTCTGGTTTTAAAGGGTGCTGTTCCAGGTGCAAGAAACGGCTATCTGATGGTCAGAAAGCACATTTCCAGAGGAGGTGAGAGCTGATGGCTGAAGCCAGAGTCTACACCATGAAAGGCGAAGAGGTAGGAGCAGTAAAGCTTCCTGACGAAATTTTCGCCGTGGGGGTTTCCACCCATGTTCTCTGGGAAGTGGTCCGTGCTGAACAAGCCAACAAGAGACAGGGTAACGCAGCCACTCTTACCCGCGCAGAGGTAAGAGGAAGCGGAAGAAAGCCCTGGAGGCAGAAGCACACCGGTCACGCCCGTGCCGGTTCCTTCAAGAGCCCGATCTGGAGAAGCGGTGGAGTGGCCCACGGTCCAAGGCCCCGTTTCTACACAAAGAAGATAAACAGAAAGGTGCGCAGAAAGGCTTTTGCAGGAATTCTTTCCGAGAGGCTTTCCGAGGGTAATCTCAGGGTTATCCGTGACCTGTCCGTTGAGGGCAGAACCCGTGAGGTCAGAGACATTCTCGGCGGAAACGGCCTCAGCGGCAGAAAGACTGTAATCCTTACCGACGGCGATCTCATGGTGGCCCGTGCCGCCGGAAACATCCCCGGAGTTCAGGCAGTGGCAGCCAGCCGCGTTCCAGTCACCACACTGGTGAATGCGGAAGTGGTTGTTATCGCCGAGAATGCTCTGGATCATCTGAAGGCGAGGGTGATGTAATGGACCCGCGTCAGATAATCATAGAGCCCATGGTAACAGAGAAGTCAACAATCGCCCGTGAAATGTACAACAGGTACACCTTCAGGGTACTTCCAAAGGCCACCAAGCACCAGATTGCAAAGGCTGTGGAAGAAATATTTGATGTTACCGTGCTGGAAGTTCGCACAATAAAGATGCAGGGCAAGGTGAAGCGCCTTGGCCGCAACATCGGTCGCAGAGCTGCCTGGAAGAAGGCTGTGGTCACTCTCAAAGAGGGCGATTCTGTTGACTTCTTCGAGGGGGTGTAATCATGGGAACAAAAAGGTGGAAGCCCATGACTCCCGGTACAAGGTTCAAGGTATCTCCCGACTTTGCTGAGATAACCAGAGACCACGGTGAGAAATCACTGATGGTTCCCCTGAAGAAGACCGCCGGCAGGAACAACAAAGGCCGGGTTACCGCAAGACATCGCGGAGGCGGTCACAAGAGGGCGTATCGGATAATCGATTTCAAGAGGAACAAGATCGGCGTTCCCGGAAGAGTGGCAACTGTAGAGTACGATCCCAACAGATCTGCCCGTATTGCCCTTGTGGTTTATGCAGACGGAGAGAAGAGATACATTCTCTGTCCCCTTGGGCTTCAGGTAGGCGCCACAATTCTTTCAGGGCCAGAGGCAGCTCCTGAGGTTGGAAATCACCTTCCCCTCAGCAGGATTCCTCTCGGAACAATGGTTCACAATGTTGAGCTCAAGCCCGGTAAGGGCGGTCAGATGGCCAGAAGTGCCGGAGCTGCTGTTCAGCTCATGGCCCGTGAAGGCAAATATGCCACACTCAAGCTTCCTTCCAGAGAGATGCGCAGAGTACCGGTTAACTGCGCTGCCACAATCGGAACTGTAGGAAACACCGAACACAACCTTATCGTCCCGGGCAAAGCCGGCGCATCCCGCTGGCGCGGCCGCAGACCTAAGGTCAGAGGTGTAGCCATGAACCCCATTGATCATCCTATGGGCGGTGGTGAGGGCAAGACCAGCGGTGGACGCCACCCCTGTTCTCCCTGGGGGCAGCTTTCCAAAGGACTCCGCACAAGGAAGGCCAGGAAGCAATCTGATAAACTGATAACAAGACGCAGACCAACCGGTAAGAGGAGGAAGTAGTTATGGCCCGTTCGCTGAAGAAAGGCCCATACATCGATGCGAACCTCCAGAAGAAGGTTGCGGCACTTACTGAATCCGGAGAGAAGAAAGTCATAAAGACCTGGGCCAGAAGGTCAACAATTCCTCCTGATTTTGTAGGCTTCACCTTCGCCGTTCACAACGGCAGGAAATTCGTACCGGTGTTTGTTGTAGAGAACATGGTAGGGCACAAGCTCGGAGAGTTTGCTCCCACCAGAACATTCCGCGGACACCGCGAGAAGTAGGGAGGAACAATGCAGGCTACAGCTAAAGCCAGATTCGTCAAGGTTCCCCCCAGAAAAGCCCGTGCAGTTGCCGACATGGTAAGAGGAAAATCTGTTAACCAGGCACTGGCAATTCTGCTCACGGTACCCAGGAATGCTTCGAAAATCATCGGTCGCACTCTGGACTCTGCAGTTGCCAACGCTGTTGCAAATGCCGAGGGACGGCAGCTCGACATCGATGATTTGAAGATATCCACCATAACCGTAGACGAAGGACCGACAGTGATGCGCTGGAGACCCAGGGCAAGAGGTCGGGCAACCAGGATCCGTCACCGCACAAGCCACATCGTGGTGAAGGTTGACGACGGCGCCGAACCTGGAGAGGAGTAATCGTTTGGGTCAGAAAACCAATCCCATCGGTCTCAGGCTCGGAATAAGCCGTACCTGGGATTCGAACTGGTTTGCCAGGGGAAGAGACTTCGCCCGGTACATTGAGGAAGATGAACGGATCAGAAGATATGTCTACCGTCGTCTTGAGAGAGCTCAGCTCTCCAGAATAGTCATTGAGCGTAAGCCGCAGGAAGTGAATGTCATCATCAGCACCGCAAGGCCCGGTCTTGTTATCGGCAGCAGGGGCAGCACAATTGACAGTCTTACCGGCGAACTTAAGCATCTGACTAAGAAGACTGTCAAAATCAAGGTTAATCAGATTGAGAAGCCTGAGACTGACGCGATACTTGTTGCGGACAATGTGGCCCGTCAGCTTGAGAACAGGGTCAGTGTTCGCAGAGCGATGAAGAGAACTATTTCCGACACCATGCGTGCCGGTGCCCTTGGTATAAAGATTACCTGTTCAGGCCGTCTCGGCGGTGCCGAGATGTCCAGGGTGAACTCATACCACGAAGGCAGAGTTCCTCTTCACACACTGAGAGCGGATATTGATTTCGCCAGGGGTGTTGCCAGAACAACCTACGGCGTAATCGGTGTTAAGGTATGGATCTACAACGGCGAGGTGCATGAAGCGCCTGTGCCCGGATCCTGAGATAGCAGGTGATGTGAAATGTTGATGCCGAAAAGAACGAAGTACCGCAAGCAGCACAGAGGCCGCATGCGGGGCCGCGCCAAGGGTGGAGACACAGTGGCCTTCGGGGAATTCGGGCTTCAGGCCCTTGAAGCAGGCTGGATAACCAGCCAGCAGATAGAGGCTGCCCGTGTTGCGATGACCAGGCACGCCAAGCGTGGCGGCAAGGTCTGGATCAGAATCTTTCCTGACAAGCCTGTTACTTCCACACCTGCGGAGACAAGAATGGGTAAAGGCAAGGGTGCTGTCGATTTCTGGGTGGCGCCTGTAAAGCCTGGAAGAGTGATGTTCGAGATAGAGGGTATTTCTCTTGAAGTTGCCCGTGAGGCAATGAGGCTCGCCGGTCACAAGCTGCCTGTCAAGGTAAGATTTGTGGCCAGGGACAAGGAGGTGCTGCAGTCATGAAGGTGCATGAACTCCGTTCCATGAGCATGGAGGAACTTCAGGATCAGGCAAGGGAACTGAGAGCTGAGATATTCAACCTCAGGTTCCGGAAAGCTGCGCAGCAGCTTGACAATCCTCTGAAGATTCGCCAGTCAAAGAGGGATCTCGCCAGAACCCTTACCATGATAAGGGAAAAGGAACTCGGCCTCATCACTGACGGGGAAGGGAGCTGACCGTGGCGGAATCAAGAACAGGCAACAGGAGAGTTCTCCGCGGTGTGGTGGTCTCAGACAGGATGGACAAGACCATCGTTGTGGAGGTCAGTACCCTCAGGGCTCACCCCACATACCGCAAGAGATACAGAACCTCAAAGAAGTACTATGCCCACGATGAGCAGAACCAGTGTGGTCTGGGAGATGTGGTTACCATTTCGGAAACCCGTCCCACCTCCAGACTCAAGCGCTGGCGTCTTCTCGAAATCGTGGAGAAAGCTCGCTAGGGAGGACTCAGTATGATCCAGGTGGAATCAAGACTGAAGGTGGCCGACAACTCCGGTGCCCGGGAAGTCCTCTGCATCAAGGTTCTCGGCGGCACAAGACGCCGTTACGCAAGAATCGGCGACATCATCGTTGTTACTGTGAAGGAAGCTATTCCAGGTGGAACGGTGAAGAAGAGCGATGTACGAAGGGCTGTTGTGGTCCGTACAAGAAAAGAACTTAACAGGCCTGACGGCTCAAGCGTTCGTTTCGATGACAACGCGGCTGTTATCCTTGACGACCAGGGACAGCCTGTTGCAACGCGTATCTTCGGCCCTGTGGGCCGTGAGCTCCGCCAGCGGTTCATGAAGATCGTTTCGCTGGCTCCGGAGGTGATATAGATGCACGTTAAAAAGGGTGACAAGGTAAAGGTCCTTTCAGGAAATGAGCGGGGTAAGTCCGGTAAAATTCTGAAGGTCTTTCCAGGTACACAGAGGGCAATAGTGGAAGGTCTCAACATGATAAAGAGACACACCCGCCCTTCACAGAAGAATCAGCAGGGAGGAATCGTTGAGAGGGAAGCCCCTATTCATGTTTCCAACCTCAGACTTATCTGCCCCGGTTGCGGTAAGGCTGTAGCAGTGTCCAGAAAGCGTGATGCTGAGGGCCGAGTCAGCCGCGTCTGCAAATCCTGCGGCGAAGCGGTAGGATAGGGGGCTGAAAAATGACAAAAAAGGAAATGCCAAGGCTTCAGACCATTTATCGTGATGAGATAAGAGGAAAGATGCAGGAGAAGTTCCAGTACAGGAACCCTATGCAGATTCCAGGCTTAGTGAAAGTCGTTCTCAACATGGGTCTCGGTAAGGAAGCCATGGACAATGCGAACAATGTTACCAACGCTCAGAAGCAGCTTGAAACCATTTCAGGTCAGAAGTGCGTTGTTGCCAGAGCGAGAAGGTCAGTCGCAGGATTCAGGCTCCGTGAAGAGATGCCCATAGGCGTGCACACCACACTGAGAGGCGCAAGAATGTGGGAGTTCCTGGACAGGCTTATAAACTTCTCTCTGCCTCAGGTGAGGGACTTCAGAGGCCTCTCCCCCAAGGGCTTTGACGGAAGAGGTAACTACAATTTCGGCATTGAGGAGCAGGCTATCTTCCCTGAGATAGAGGTTGACAAGATCGACAAGTTCAGGGGAATGAACATTACCATAGTCACCACTGCCAGGACAGATGAAGAGGGCCTTGAGCTCATCGGTTTCCTTGGAATGCCTTTCAGGCGCAGTGGCAGAGGAGGTGCCTAAATGGCTAAGACATGCCTGATCGAAAAGCAGAAGAGAACTCCCAGGTTCAAGGTCAGGAAATATAACAGGTGCTCTCTGTGTGGAAGACCCAGGGGATACCTTCGGAAGTTCGGCATCTGCCGCATCTGTTTTCGGGACATGGCCAATCGCGGCCTTATTCCCGGGGTGCGCAAGGCAAGCTGGTAGGGAGATATAAAATGTCAATGACAGATCCCATCGCCGATATGCTGACCCGTGTAAGGAATGCTTCATCTGCAGGACACAAGATGGTGGATATTCCCGCTTCCAGGATGAAGGCAAGTATCGCCAGAGTTCTTTACAACCACGGATACATCCGCGGTTTCAGGAGAATTGAAGACGGTAAACAGGGAATCCTGAGGGTATACCTTTCCTACAGGAACGGCCAGCCCCTGATTCTTGGTCTGAAGAGAATCTCCACTCCCGGGTGCAGGGTATATGCCGGTGTTAATCACATCAAAAGAGTTATGGGCGGACGCGGTCTTGCTGTGCTCACCACTCCCAGAGGTGTTATTACCGACGATGAGGCGAGAAAACACAAAGTCGGCGGCGAAGTGCTGCTGCATGTCTGGTAGGGGAGGAGAGAATGTCCAGAATAGGCAGACTTCCTATCCCTGTAGAAGGCGTGGAAGTCAAAATTGAAAACGGCCTTGTGAAGGTCAAGGGCAAGAGGGGCGAGGATGCCTGTCCTCTACCTGAAGGCATCACCGTTGAGCTTGAAGGAGCAAACCTTCATGTGAAGCGCGCAGATGACACCCAGGACCAGAAGAGGCTCCACGGAACAACCCGTGCAGAGATAAACAACAGGGTTGTGGGCGTCAGAGACGGCCACAAAAAAGAACTTATCGTTCACGGCAAGGGTTACACTGCTGAGGTGAAGGGCAAGGCCCTTGAGATGCAGATTGGTTTCAGCCACAAGGTTGTAGCTGATATCCCTGCAGGGCTTTCAGTAGAAGTAAAGCCCAGCCAGAACGAGTTCACACTGACAATTACCGGCAACGACAAGCACCTGGTGGGTTCATTTGCATCCACTCTTTACAAGCTGCGTAAGGTTGAGCCTTACAACCTTATCGGTTTCCGCTACAGCGATCAGCATGTAAAGCGCAAGGCTGCCAAGTCGGCTGTCGGATAGAAAGGAGAGGCATAAAATGGCTAAACTTACAAGAAAACAGCGCCTCTCCCGCAGGCACAGGCGCATCAGAAAGCATGTCAGCGGAACTCCTGAGCGTCCGAGGCTTTTTGTCAGAAGAAGTCTCAGACACATGGTTGCCTGTCTCATTGATGATGTTGAGGGAAAAACCCTTCTTGCTCTCACCACAGACTCAGCTAAGTTTCGTGCCGCAGTCAGCGGTTCAAAAACCTCTCAGGCTGAGGCGCTTGGTACCTGTCTTGCTGAAAAGGCAAAGGAACAGGGTATCACCAGAGTGGTGTTCGACAGAGGCGGACATCCCTACCATGGCAGAGTCAAGGCTCTGGCGGAGAAGGCCCGTGAAAACGGGCTGGAATTCTAGGGGGCGCTGATGGAAAAGAAAACAGAGAACAACAGGAACAGCAGACAGAACAGCCGCGGGCCCCGCAGGGATGACAGGGGCAAAAAGGGCAGACAGAAGGAACGCAAGCCTTCAGCCCTTGAAGAGGCCGGACTTATCGACAAGCTGATAACTGTCAACAGGTGCGCAAAGGTCACAAAGGGCGGAAGGACCTTCGGTTTCAACGCCATCGTGGCAGTAGGCGACCAGAACGGTATGGTCGGTATCGGTCTTGGAAAAGCTACAGAGCTTCCTGAGTCAATCAGAAAAGCCACAGAGAATGCCCGCAAGAGCATGATCAAGGTTCCTCTGATCGACAACAGGACCATCTCGCACCTTATCATCGGCAGATACGGCTCAGGCAAGGTTCTTATGAGACCTGCCAGTCCTGGTACCGGTGTTATTGCAGGAAGCGCAGTCCGTGCTATCATGGAGTGTGCCGGTGTGAAGGATGTTCTCACCAAGGCCCAGGGCTCCAATAATGCTCACAATGTAACCAAGGCGACCATGAGCGGTCTTCGTGATCTTATCAAGATCGACCGTGTCAGCTCTGTCAGGCGCTCCATTGTGGCTGAAAGGAGTAAGGCAAATGGCTGATAAGAAGCTCCGAGTAACAAAGATCAGGAGCGCAATCGGTCGGGAAAAGAGCCAGAAGCTCACGCTTAAGGCTCTTGGACTGGGCAGAATGAACTCATTCAGAATCCACAACGACACTCCCCAGATCCGAGGTATGATCTTCAAGGTCAGGCACCTTGTTAAGGTGGAGGAGGTTCAGGCATGAGAAGGCTCCAGCATCTGCGCCCTGCAGAGGGCGCAAAGAAAAACCGCAAGCGCAGAGGCTGCGGAACAGGAACCGGTAACGGCAACACTGCAGGCAAGGGACACAAGGGCCAGAAGGCCAGAACTACCGTTCATGCCTGGTTTGAAGGCGGCCAGATGCCGATTCAGAGAAGAATGACCCACAAGGGTTTCAATAATGCCCGTCACGCTGTGAAATACCAGGTTGTGAATGTAGGGCTGCTCAACCGCTTTGAGAAAGATTCGGTGGTTACACCTGATGCCCTCAAGGCTGCCGGCCTGATTTCATCCAGGTTCAAGCCGGTAAAGATCCTCGGCAACGGTAAGCTTGAAATCAGCCTCACTGTTTGTGCCAGCGCGTACACTGAGAGTGCTGTTGAAGCTATTACCAAAGCTGGAGGAACAGTGGAGGTGCTCAGCTGATGCGCGGCTTTGACAACGTTATGAAGATCCCGGAACTCCGGAAAAAGATCCTCTATACGTTCGGCCTTCTGGCAATTTACCGTCTGGGAGGATTTATTCCGGTTCCGGGTATCAACAGCCATGCGCTTCAGGAAGCATTCGCAGGCGGGGGCGGCGTGATGGGAATGTTCGACCTTTTCGTAGGTGGAGCACTCAGAAGGGCGAGTATCTTCGCTCTTGGTATCATGCCTTACATCTCAGCTTCTATTATCGTGCAGCTTCTTGGTTCGGTGCTGCCCTACTTCGAGAAACTCAAGAAGGAGGGTGAGGCCGGCAGGCAGAAGATGACTGAGATAACCAGGTACGGAACTGTTCTTCTTGCGTTTATTCAAGGATTGGGAATCAGTCAGTACCTTGTAGGAATGAATTCTCAGGTTCCAGGTGTGGTGCCCCACCCTGGATTCGCCTTTACCCTTCAGACTGTGATAACGCTTATTACCGGTACCATCTTTGTGATGTGGCTCGGTGAGCGAATCGGTGAGAGAGGTATCGGAAACGGTATCAGCCTCATCATCTTCGCAGGTATAGTGGGAAGGCTTCCTGATACAGTTGAAACTATTTACAGAGACATATTCGTTCTGCAGCAGATGAGTTTCATCTCAGGTGTGTTCGTGGTTGTCTTCATGTTTGCTGTGGTGACATTCGTAGTTGTGATGACAGAAGCCCAGAGAAGAATTCCTGTTTCGTACGCCAAGCAGGTAAGGGGCAGAAAGGTCTACGGAGGACAGAGTACACACATTCCTCTCAGGCTTAACACTGCAGGTGTTATACCTGTGATTTTTGCCCAGTCATTTATGATGTTCCCCTCTACTGTTGCCATGTTCTTTCCGAACAGCGGCATTTCAGAGTGGGTCAACAGCTGGATGGCTCCTGGCGGCGGACTTTACATCTTCATCTACTCTGCGCTGATAATTCTCTTTGCGTATGTCTATACTGCAATCGTGTTCAATCCGCAGGATCTTGCAGACAACATGAAAAAGCAGGGCGGATTCATTCCCGGCAGAAAGCCAGGCAAGAGTACTGCCAAGTACATTGAGAAGGTGCTGGTAAGGGTTACCCTTCCAGGAGCTATCTTCCTTGCGGCGATAGCGGTGCTTCCAATGGTGCTCATGAAGCATGCAGGGGTAAACTTCATGTTCGGCGGAACAAGTCTCCTGATTGTTGTTGGTGTGGCTCTTGAAACACTCAGACAGATTGAGACTCACCTGCTCATGAGACACTATGACGGTTTCCTTTCCAGGGGAAGGATTCGCGGCAGACGATGAGACTTGTTTTCTTCGGATCACCAGGCTCCGGAAAAGGGACACAGGCTGAAGAGCTGTCCAGGAAGTTTGATCTTATTCACATTTCCACAGGAGAGCTCTTCAGAGCCAAGATTCTTGAAGGTACCAGGATAGGTCGGAGAATAGCAGATGTCATAGCCGCAGGCAAGCTGGTAGACGATGTAACCACCAACTATGTTCTTTTCAATGCTCTGGAAGAAGCTGAAAGGTTCCTGGTTGACGGCTACCCGCGGAATATCTCTCAGGCAAAGAGTTTCGATGTGCATCTTGAGAACCTTGGGCTGCAGCTGGATTGTGCCCTCTTTCTGGATGTTCCGGAAGAAGAGGCGGTAAGAAGGCTCAGGCTGAGAAGTACCAGGAGGCAGGAAAAGATTGAGAATTACCGAAGAGCCGATGATGCGCCGGAGGTGATCCATCGACGGTTCGAGGTATACAGACGGGCAACGGCGCCTCTTGCGGACTACTACGGAGAAAGAATAATCTCTGTAGACGGTACCGGTTCCCCGTCTCAGGTCACTGAACGAATACTTAAGGCTCTTGAAAAATGGGCATAATAACTTCGAACAGGGCCAGGGAGAGCGCCAGAGAATCCGGGCGAATTGTAAGACTGGTTCTTACAGAGCTTGCCCAGTTTATAAAGCCCGGAGTTACCACGGCGGACATAGATGCACTTGGCCGTGAGATAATAAGCAGGGAGGGAGCAGTTCCGTCCTTTCTTAATTACAACGGCTACCCTGCAGCGGTTTGTGTCTCCATCAACCGCGAGGTAGTGCACGGCATTCCATCCGCCCTTAGAAGAGTACGAGAAGGAGACATTGTAGGTATTGATGTGGGAGCCTACAAGAACGGATACCACGGAGACGCAGCTGATACTGTAATGGTAGGTGAAGTGGCGCCGGAGGTAAGGAAACTGGTTGAGGTAACCTACGAAGCCAGAGACAGAGGCATTGCTGCCGCTGTTGCCGGAAATACTGTAGGCGATATCGGACATGCGGTTCAGACCCATGTTGAAGCAGCCGGTTTCAGTGTTGTGCATCAGCTGGTAGGGCACGGCATCGGCAGGAAACTGCATGAGAGTCCCCAGGTGCCCAACTACGGAAGGCAGGGCAGCGGGCAGAAGTTGAAGAACGGCCTTATGCTTGCCATTGAGCCCATGGTTAACCAGGGAGTTGCGGAAGTTCGGTTCCTCTCTGACGGTTGGACTGTGGTAACAGCTGACGGGATGCTTTCGGCCCATGCCGAAAACACCATTATGGTTAACGGGAATAATCCGGAAATATTGACGGCATAGCCGTTTAAGAGAATATTTCCCCTTTCCGGACCAAACTGAGAGGACAGTATGGCGAAAGAACAGGGTATTGTTGTTGACGGAACAGTTCTGGAAACACTTCCAAACAGCATGTGTCGAGTCGAGCTTGACAAGCCGGAAGGGCATGTTGTTCTGTGCCATGTGTCAGGCAAAATGCGAATGCATTACATCCGTATTCTGGTTGGTGACAGGGTGACAGTGGAACTGTCTCCCTACGACCTGAGCAGAGGTCGGATTATTTACAGATACAAGTGAGGTAGGACGATGAAGGTACGCAGCTCAGTAAAGAAGATTTGCGAATACTGTCGAATTGTCCGGCGTGAGGGAAAGGTCCTTGTGATCTGCCCCAGGAACCCCAGACACAAGCAGAGACAGGGATAGCCGCCGGGCGGCAGTAACGGAGGTAACAAGTGGCGAGAATAGCAGGTGTGGATCTGCCCAGAAACAAGCAGGTTCTCTATGCCCTTCCATATATACATGGCATAGGTCTCACCTCTTCCAGAGCAATACTCACTAAGGTGGGCATCCCTCTGGACAAGAACACTGATGCTCTTACAGAGACAGAAGTGGCTTCTCTTCGTAAGGTACTCGAAGATGAATACAAGGTCGAGGGTGCTCTCAGGGCAGAGGTAAACATGAACAGGAAGAGGCTCATGGATATCGGCTGCTACAGAGGTCTCAGACACAGGAAGAACCTTCCTGTAAGAGGGCAGCGAACTCACACCAATGCAAGAACAAGAAAAGGTCCCAAGCGGGGCCACAGCAAGAGAAGGTAGGTGAGTCGTGCCCAAGGCAAAAGGCAAGAGAACTGCCAGGAAGAAGATCGCAAAGGTCTCTGATATACACGGAGTGGCGCACATCAAGTCTTCCTTCAACAATACTCTTATCACCATCTCCGACAGAGGGGGAAATGTTATAACCTGGGCCAGCGGCGGCACAACCGGCGTAAAGGGAACCAGGAAGAGTACCGCTTTCGCGGCCAGCCAGGCTGCTGTACAGTGTGCCGAGAAGGCCATGGAAGCCGGTATCAGGAAAGTGGAAGTCTGGGTCAGAGGACCGGGGTCAGGCAGAGAGGCTGCAGTGCGGGCTCTTCAGACAACGGACATTGAGGTATCAGGAGTGAAGGACATCACCCGTATTCCTCATAACGGATGCAGACCTAACAAGAGGCGCAGAGGCAAGTAATCACCACCGTCAGGGTTCAGGGGGAACGAATGGAATACATGAAGCTTCATCTGCCGGATATTGTCAAATGGGACAAGGAAACCCTTACTGACAGATTCGGCGTGATGACCATAACAGCCCTTGAGAGAGGTTTCGGAAGAACTTTGGGCAATGCGCTTCGCAGGGTTATGCTTTCCTCACTGGAAGGAGCTGCTCCTGTTTCCGTTACCATCAAGGGTGCCGAACACGAGTTCAGCGTTCTGAGCGGTGTTCTTGAGGATGTGCCTGACATTATCCTCAATGTGAAGTCACTGGCGGTGACCTATCAGGGTGAGGGTGTGGCAAGGTTGCATCTCAGGGGAGAGAAGCCCGGTGTCTACACAGCAGAAGCCTTCCAGTGCGAAGAAGGTGCTGTCATTTCCAATACCGATCAGGTAATCGCTGAGATTACAGAGGACGGCGGTGAGCTTGACATCGTTGTCAATGTGGAGCGGGGCAAAGGCTTCGTTACACAGGACGAGTGGTATAACAGCGGTCGCGGTCGTGAGATAGGTGATATCCTTGTGGATTCATGGTTCTGCCCGATCAAGAAGGTTAACTTTCAGGTGGAGAGTGCCCGTGTAGGGGACAGAACCGACTATGACAAGCTTATTATGGAGATAACCACTGACGGCAGTCTTTCTCCTCAGCAGGCTCTTGAGCATGCCACAGGTATTCTCATGAAGCACTTCGAACTCATTCTGGGTATTCGTGTTGAAGAAGAGACTCCTGCTCAGGAAGAAGCAGCAGTGGTTGAGGAAGAGAAAACGGAAGAAGTGATTGAAACTCCCGCAGAGGAACCTGCCGGTGAGGATGTGACTCTTGCGGACACTGATCTCTCAGGCAGATATGTGAAGATACTGTCAGCAGGCGGGGTTAACACCCTGAACGACCTGGCAGCAAAGACAGCCGACGAGCTTCTTGACCTTCGGAACTTCGGCAAGGCATCACTTGAAGTGGTGCTGAAAGTGCTGAAGGCTCACGGGCTCTCACTGGCAGAATAGAAAAGGACACAGTTCCATGCGTCACAGGAAAACAACGCCCAAACTGAGCAGGAACAAAGCTGCCAGGACAAGAATGCTCAGGAACCTGGTTACCTCCCTTTTCATTGAAGAGAGGGTAGTAACCAGCCATGCCAGGGCAAAGGCAGCAAGAAGTCTTGCCGAAAAGATAATAACCAGGGGCAAGAACGATACCGTACACTCCCGCAGGACAGTAGCGGGAATGGTCTACGGCCCTGCGGCGGTCAAGAAGGTCTTTAATGAACTCGGACCGCGCTATGCCGACAGACCTGGCGGATACACCCGTATCATAAAGCTCGGACCCAGGCACGGAGATGCAGCTGAGGCAGTAATCCTCGAACTTGTAGACTCTCCTGTGAAGAGCGGGGAGTAGTACCGCTTGAAATCAGTTGCAGTTCTGACCAGCGGCGGAGACGCTCCTGGAATGAACGCAGGAATCAGAGCCGCGGTGAGAACAGGTATCTCCCGCGGCCTGTCCATATTTGGAGTAAAACGGGGTTATCAGGGCCTTATAGAGAACGATATTGTGAGGCTTGATTCAACAGATGTGAGCAATATACTTCAGCGGGGGGGAACAATTCTTCACTCTGCAAGAAGCAAAGAGTTCACAACTGAATCAGGCAGAGCAAAAGCTGCAGCCAACCTTCAGAGCCATGATATCGGCGGACTTATCGTCTTCGGTGGTGACGGCAGTTTTCGCGGCGCCAATGATTTCCATAGGGAACACGGTATCAGGGTAGTCGGTGCACCTGCAACTATCGACAACGACATATGGGGTACCGATTTTACCATCGGCTTCGACACTGCAGTAAACACTGCCCTTGATGCAGTGGACAAGGTCAGGGACACCGCAGCTGCCCATGACCGGCTTTTCATTGTGGAAGTAATGGGACGGCACGCAGGTTTCATTGCCCTTGCAGTTGGAATCGGAACAGGCGCAGAGGCTATACTGATTCCTGAGACCAGAACCGACATACCTGCCATCGCTGAGAAACTTCAGAGGAGAACAGCAGGAGGACGAACCTCAAGTATTCTGGTTGTGGCTGAAGGGGACGAAGAGGGCAACGCATACGAAATAGCAAAGAAAATAGAGAACTGTGCCGGGCTGAAAAGCCGTGTTACCATACTGGGACATGTGCAGCGGGGAGGAAGCCCCACAGCAGCGGACAGAATACTGGCTTCAAAGCTTGGTTTTGCTGCAGTCAACGCTCTTCTGGACGATGCATCTCCATGCATGGTCGGCATTGAAGAGGGGAAAATAGTAAGACATCCCCTTGCCGATGCCTGGACGAGAAAGAAAGAGCTTGACACCCTTCTTGCCAGGCTGGTTTCCGATCTGGAGTAATCTCGCAGAGCCTAACTTCAATAGATTCTTCATGTTCTGAGCATCTGTCAAAGAAACAGTACCTGTACACATACACAAGAATGCCCCAAGCACATCACTGTTTAATCGCTGTAAGCTTCTAAAACTTGAAGGCGGTGCTATGGTTGCTGCATAAAACCGGCGGTGATTCAATATATCATTTCGTTATCGTTTTAAGTATGACTGATTTCTGTGTGGTCAGTTCTGGTTCAAACAAAACAGATTTGCTTTTTCAAGAGAATCCCTTGATACTGAAGAAGAAGTCAGGCTGATTTCCCTTATTATTGACCTGAGAACATCATGGTATATATTGGGTGCTCAGGAGAAATGTTCTGAGGGGGTATTGATGGATGTTTCACTATTATGGTCTATTCAATTGCTTTACATGATGAGCAGTTGATGTGATTCTGAAGTATTAATCGGGGTAACTTCATGGCTGAAGTAAATATTCAGAAGCTTTTATCCGGCAGGGATGAGAAGGGGCTGATTCAGGCTCTTTCCTGCAAGGCAGACAAAAATACTCTGTACGAGGTTTCAAAAGCTCTGGAAAGCATCGGCACCATTGATACTCTTGCAGTCCTGGTTTCTTTATTCAGCAGCGAAGATGAAGAAGCTGATACACGAATAGCTGCTATGTCTGTTGCAGGGAAAATATGTGCCGGCTTTATCAATGAACAGAACAAGACTGATGCTGATCAGCTTTCGCCAAAAGAGAAGCAGCTGGAAGGATCTGCCGAAATAGATAAGACAATTCTTGCTCTGAAGCATCAGATGAACAACTCTTCAGGAGAAGTAAGCATTGGAGCTGCGCGTGTCTTGATGAAAATTCCCATGGGTAAGGTTTCCGTATTCAATATGGATGGTTTTGAATCTGAACCGGAGTCTGATCCTGCCATTATAGTTCAGAATAAAGAAGGTGGCGAAAAAAACAAAAAGTCATTAAGCTTGAAAAAAAGCAATATAAATGCAGAAAAGACAAAATCAATTCGAAAAGCGAAGGTCTCTGACAAGACTGATCAGAAAAAAGTTTATTACGATTCAGCAGGTCACTCAGTGAATACTGAACTTGAAAGGTTTACGAAATCCGCCGCAGCTTTAGAAAAGCCGGTTGAACCTGTTGCAGAGGTTGAATCAGGTAATTCGCCGGAAGGTATTCTGCCTGTCGACGGAATGCATCAGAATTCGCAAGGAGAAAGCGAGGTAAGAATGATGCCTTTGGTAAATGTGGAGAAGCCTGTGGAAATAGCGCCTGATACCTGGTGGGTGGGCCGCAGGGAGGATACTCTGCTTGAGAGAAACATCTATCTCAGGGTATTTCGCAATGGAGACAAGACACTTAACCTTCTTATTGATCCCGGCCCTCCGGAGGATCTGACACCTCTTGTTGGAAAGCTTACTGAGCTGATAGGCGGCGTAAGAAAGCTCAACATTATGTTCCTGAACCATCAGGATCCTGATGTTTCGTACAACGCAGGGCATATTCAGAAGCTTAATCCCGGTTGTGTCGTTCTTTGTTCCGAGGATTCCTGGAGACTTGTGAAGTTCTACGGGCTTAATGAGAAAATGTATAAGTGTACCGAAAGCTTCACCGGCGGAACGGCAACTTTCAACACAGGTCACAAAGTTCAGTTTATCCCTACTCCCTATTGTCATTTCAGAGGGGCCACAATGCTCTATGACTACGAGACAGGTATTCTGTTTTCAGGAGACTTCATGGGCGGGCTTTCCTTTCTTCCTGACCTGTATGCTTCTGAGGGTTCCTGGGACGGCATAGTAACCTTCCATCAGATATACATGCCCAGTAAAGCAGCTCTTCAGCATGCAGTAGGCAATATCAGAGAACTGCCGGAGCTTCCAAAAATGATAGCTCCTCAGCATGGCAGCATACTTCATGGAGAACTGGTTGAAAACTTTTTAACCAAAATGGATAATCTTGATGTAGGTCTTGATCTTTTCCTCAAGGAAAGCGCAAGAAAGAACTATGTGACAGCCCTTAATGAGCTGCTGGTGGAGTTAAGCAGAATAGTTGATTCATCAAAAATTGATGAGGTCATGAATTCTTTTGCGTCAGACAGTTCTTTCCCTGACACCTTCACCATACGAAAAAACAGCATCACCGGCATAAAGGTAGATGCTCAGTATGCTGTAGATCTGTTTCTGAAAGAAATTCGTAAGAATGTGCCGGCAGAAAAGCTGGATCTTATAGATACCAGCATTATCAAAACACTGACTATGTGGAAGATACCTTTGCCGGAGTTTTTTAAGGGACAGGAAATGGATAAAGAATCACTGTTCAGCTGAGGGATTTGATCAGTTAAACTAAGGCTTTTCCTGCTGATTCAATGAGTTTCTTAATAAGCCTGACAGTCCGCCTTCACCGGTCCCTCATCTTTAAGTGACTTGTTCGGATGGTAACAGCGGTTTATCGGCTGGATTCAATCTGATCCTGAAGAAAAGATGCACTATCTGCATCAGAGACTTTGTGGTATGGTTAAGTTACTGGAAGGTGAATTGCCGATTTGTCTCCTTTCTCAGAAGTGGTGCATACAATATCCATGAACAGGCATGATCACTCCCTGAAGCTGACTTCTCTTCTTTCTGTGAGAGGTCTTGAGAAGCGTTTTGGAGACAGGCAAGTACTTTCAGGTCTCAATCTGGAACTTCCCAAAGGCAAGGTTCTCACGGTTTCCGGCAGATCAGGTTCAGGAAAAACTACTCTCATCAGAGTTGTTTCCGGTCTGAGTTCTTTTGATGCAGGAGAAATAGTAATAGGCACTGACAGAATACTCCACAGCAACAGATACCCTGAAAAACTCCATGGCTCCATCGGTGTCGTTTTTCAGTCTCTTAACCTCTTTCCGCACATGACTGCTCTGGAAAATGTGGCTCTGGCCCCTCGCCATGTGCGAAAAATCGGAAGAAAAGAAGCACTTGATATGGCAGGAAAGATGCTGAACAGGTTCGGTCTTTCCAGCAAGCATCACAGCTATCCTCTTCAGCTTTCCGGAGGGGAAAAACAGAGAGTAGCCATAGCCCGGGCTTTGGTAATGGAACCGCTTCTCATGCTTTTAGATGAACCTACATCAAGTCTTGATCCAAGGTCTATTGACGGTGTGCTGGGAGTAATAAGGGAACTTGCATCAGAGGGAACTTCCATGATTGTAGTTACACACAACCTGGATTTTGCCGCTGAGATAGGCAACATCTGCGGTGTTATTGAGAGGGGCAAACTTGAAGTCTCTGAATCATCAGACATTCTTGAAAGACTCAGGAGCAGGAACGACTGATGAATCTTGCCAGGTATGTTTTCTCTGAACCATACATTGACTGGCTGCTTCTTGGAGCAGGCAATACCCTGCTGATAAGTTTTCTCAGCGGCGCAACAGCGCTTCTTCTTGGTACAGCAGTTGCCCTGGCAGGTTATGGCAGATATGGCAGAAAGTTCCTTGCCTCCCTGTTCACAGATGTGTTCAGAAACATACCGCCTGTACCCATGCTTCTTCTGCTTTCTTACAGTCTTCCTGCTCTCACAAGGGAACTACTGGGAATCACTTTTCCTGCAGGAATGGAGTTTAGTCTTGTGGTAGTGGGACTTTCCCTCAACACAGGGGCATATGTGTCAGAGCTTGTCAGGTCAGGGCTGCGAGCGGTTCCATCAGAACAGTATGAAGCCGGTGTAACTCTCGGCCTGGGAAGATGTCGTACACTGCTGAAGGTTGTTTTGCCCCAGGCATTGCGCATAGCTTTTCCCGGCCTCTCCACCAGAATTATTCACAACATGAAGAATTCCTCAGTGGCGCTGGTTCTTCCTCTCAATCTGCACAGAATGGAACTGATGGGGCAGAGCGGCAGAATAGCAGGCCAGACATTTGCATGGGCAGAACCGCTGGTATTTTCCACAGCCGTGTACCTGATACTGGCAATTCTTGTGAGCCTCTGTCTTTCTTCAATAGGTAAAAGGCTTTCAGGAAAGGCAGGCGTCTCTGAGCTGGAGTGATCTTCTTCGAGTTTTGTGGCAGGGTTTTCCGGTAGCCGATGAATTCCTTAACCCCCTTTACCCTGAATTCTTACAGTCAACAGGAGGCCTGCAGCTTTCTCTGCTGATTACAGCAGCCGCTTTGTTTTTCGGTGCCTTTCCCGGTCTTTTACTGGCTCTTCTGAGAGGCGAAGAAAAAAAGAATCGCCCCCTTTCTGTAAGAGCGATTCAGTGGTTTGGTTCAGCAGTTTCCAGAACCATAACCGAAACAGTCAGAGCGATACCTGTAATGACCATTGTGCTGCTGTTCTTCTATCTGCCGTATCCTCTGCTGAAGCTGAGAATCCCGCCGGTTGTTCTTGCGATTGCTGCATTCTCATTGTATGCATCGGTTTATCTGGGAGAAATACTGAGATCAGGTTTTATAGCTGTGGCTCCTGAAACACTTGAAGCGGCAAAACTGCTTGGGCTGAAGCCTTTGACCGTTCTGATAAAAATAAGGCTGCCCATAGCTCTCAGAACAATGCTTCCTGCTGTGGCCAGCCTTCTTATAACGGTGTTCAAAGACACTTCGGTATTGACCGCCGTGGCAGTCGGAGAGCTGACCTACACAGGCAGACAGCTCTTCACAGCTGACCCCGGAAGTTACCAACTTATTCTTATTATAATAGTGCTTATCTACTGGAGTATCTCATTCCTCGGTTCAAAACTTGTTAAACACTTTGAAAAGTATAACCTACAGGTACCCTCCAACTGAAAGGAAAAACAATGAAAATCGCACTTGCTGCAATTCTTGCGGCATTTCTACTCTTCACTGCCTGCGGCGAAGGAATGCAGCATCCTGAGAATGCAGGAGCCGCTGCACCATATGAGCAAGCAGTAAGCGTGCTTGAACAGGTTAAGGAATCCGGTGAAGTTATCATCGGCGTAGGTCAGGAAGCTGCGCCTTTCGGATACATGGATGAAACAGGCAGCCTTGTGGGGTACGATGTGGATATTGCAAGGGCTGTTGTTGAAGAACTCTCAGAGCTTACCGGAACAGAACTTCAGCTGTCATTTGTTCCTGTCACCGATGAAACCAGAATCAGCTGGGTTCAGTCAGGTGAAATACACATGTCTCTCTGCCACACCAACAACACCAGAAAACGAGATGAGAACATCGACTTCTCAGTGCCTTACGGATGGGACGGTAAAGGCGTTCTCTACAACATCAGCCTTGGCGAAAGAGACCTTGATGATTTCCAGGGCGCCACAATAGGAATTAAGCGATCTTCCTCTTCAGAAGGGGAAATTCAGGCATACTTTGAGGCTCAGGGATGGGAAGCCCCTGTACTTCAGCAGTTCGATAACCATACTGCAGGAATCGAAGCACTTGTCAACGGTCAGATCGACGGCTTCACAGATGACAACTCAATCGTTATCAACACCGCCATGCGTGCAGGATACACAGTGGGACCGGAAACGCTTCTTGCTGTAACCGAGACTCTCTATTCCCCTGCATACTTTGCCATCGGCGTTCCTGAAAATGACTCTGACTGGGCAGACATTGTAAATTACGCCCTTCATGAACTGTGGCTCTCCGGTGAATTCCACCAGATTTACGAAAAGTGGTTCGGTCCTGAATCAATGTGCCCGATTCCCATGAACGGCCACCACATGGAACCGCAGATAGAAGGTTAATAACCGAAAACCTGAATCATCATTTCACCGGTTCTATCTTCCCCGAACAGAATTTAGTATCCACCTGGGCAGATGCAGATATCTCTTCTGCTTCTGCTCCAGGTGAATAATTGATTTGCGCCCCTGGTTCCATCAAAAATCAGATAAACTCAGATTGTGATATGGCGAGGGCTATAAGAGCAGAGCAATAAAACTCCGGGTTCCATGGGAAATCAGAGTAATTCTGATTGTAACCAGTGCCCAGTCACTTGACTTCCAGAATGCCAGCTGTGTGTTCCAGCGGTAATCAGAGAAATTCTGATTGTAACAGCCTTGCAAGTTTTCTCCGGCTCTTTGCCTGTTTTCATGCACGGTTCAATATCTTCTGTAAACTGCCAAAAGTTCTTCGCAGGCATAACATCTGCAATATCACAAATGTCGTTCATTCTTTACAAGAAACTCAAGTCAACTGAAATCAGTATCCTCGTTGAAGTATTGGAGATGTGAGAATGTTTGTCTTCGATCATGATGGAGACTGAAAAAACTGGCTGAAGTGCCTGATATGGCAGAGGAAAATGAAGTGCCTGCAGAGAAAAGAAATGGAAAATTGTTCTCACTGAATGCTGCTGAAAGAGCATCTTCTCCCCTTGATGTTTCCGAATAGTTACTTGAAGTCTCTGCTGAGGATGCGGCTGCCGCTGTGTGAGAGGGGCTGGAAAGATGGCATTACGCTGAAAGTGCAGCAGTGTTGCAGCATAGCTTAACAGTACTGCTGTTTTGTGTTATGCAGATTGTGACTGAGAAAAAAGTTTTTGCCTGGTATGCTCCATTGGCGGAGGAATACCGGTTTCAGATATTCCTGCTGATGTCCGGTCAGTGAAGAAGAAATCATGTTGACAAGAAACCTGTGATGTGATAACCTTGAGTATGATTTTTTTGTGCTGTGCTGAAAGCGGGTTCCAGGGTAGAAGCAAGGCTTGAAGCGCAGGTGTGATTGCCCATGGAGGAGATTGCTTTGGGCAGAGAGTACAGAGGATCATGCAGACAGGATTGACGGTGTGCCGTAAATCTTTTGTAAACAGCCTGTAACACCCATACTGAAAAGGAGAAATGTGATGGCTAAGCTGCTGGTGTTCCACAGCGGGCAACCTAACTGAATATCTTGCAGGAAGGCTATAGTTGTAGCCGAGCAAATGAAGGAAATGTTTGGGGATAAGATCGATCTGGGCATATTCACCACTGATTCCGAAGAGGCCCGGGAGTACAATTTCAGAAGCTCAACAAATGTTTTGTTAGACAATGAGCTGATACCGCTGGCGGTCTCGCTGGACAAACAGCAAATGGCTGATTTCCTCAGGGAGAAGCTTACATAAGGAGAGATAACAGTTACACAATTCTTCCGCCGTCAGGTCTGACCACAGGCCAGACACAGGGGGAAGTTTACATTTAGGAAAGATCCAGCTGTACAGCTAGTTAAACAAGGTGGAGGATAGTATTTCTGCTGTTGTAAGCAGTCTGAGACTTTACTGCAGAAGGGCAGGTGTTTAAGCAGACAGTTCTCATTGCAGATGAATATTGGGCAGAAGAATTCCTGACTGAGTTTATCTTTTGTCTGTGTATGCACAGGTTTGGAATCATCTGGTCATATTGAGGCTTGACATTTGAAATAAAAAGGGGCATCTCTTTCAGCGTTAAACAACTATGTAACAAGATGCTTTTCAGCGGCTATGCCCAGCGGTTATCAGATTAAATCTTGTGCATGAAGTCGAGATTCCAGATGACCGAGCCAGCGCAAAGGCTTGCCCTTGATAGGCTTTGACAGTCCGGTCATATCAATGGCAGGCTGTGATAAGATTGCTTCTACGCTGAATATGGTTCCAATGAACCTATGGTTACCCTCCAGAGGATAAAGTGACTTGAACAAAAAACATTTCTGATGAAAAAAATACAAAATATTATAGAACGGGTAAAAAAGACCCAAAGAGGTTTTCTTGACATTCAGAAAGCATCATACGAATTATATGAAGAATACGATTCTGATACTGTTTTTAAATTATGTCAGGAGTTTTACGAGCATGAAGCATATCAAGTCCGCGCATTAGCAACATTTGTATTTGGATACTTGGCTGCCACATCAAATAAAAGTCTATTAATATTAAAAGAAAAAGTTAGTCTTGATAAAGATTGGCGAGTACAAGAAATCTTAGCTAAAGCGTTCGATACATTTTGTGCAGACATTGGCTATGAGCAATCTTTACCGTATATTCATGAATGGTTAAAATCTTCCAATCCTAATCAACGAAGGGCAGTGACCGAAGGTTTACGAATTTGGACAAGTCGCTCTTATTTTGATAAGAATCCAGATATTGCAATTTCTCTTCTCGGAAAATACAAAAACGATGAAAGTGAATATGTAAGAAAATCTGTCGGAAACGCTTTGAGAGACATTAGTAAAAAACATAGAGAATTAGTTGAAAAAGAGTTGGAGAGCTGGAATATCACTCATAAAAATATTCATCAAACATATAAACTTGCAATTAGATTTATAGCAAAAAATAAAGGGTAGTGAGTTGTTACACCAAACTCGTTCCACTCACCGGTGAACTTTGTGTTATATCCTGAGACTTGGGAGTTGGAGCTTCAGCGGATACAATGAGCATTACAGTGAATCAAGCCGGTATCTCACAGGTTTATTCCGGAAGACTGAACCTCAGTTTTTCTCTCAATCCTGTCAGTTCCGGTGCAGCTTTTGGTCTGAATGAACCTGGAATGGTCGCTGTGAGAATATTTAACAGGCAGAGAATCTCTGTTGTCCTTCAGCAGCAAATGAATTCCGGCAGCAATTCAATAAGACCCTGCTGAAAAGACCGTCAAGCATGTTTCTATGCTTCAGCAGTAAATTGATTCAGGCAGCCATAGGACGCAAAAGACAATGATGACCGATATTTCTATCAGGCTTCTGCCGCATTGGTTCAGAAACAGCTGCGGAAAGAACAGATTTGTGTCTATTGAGATAGGTATATTATCATGATAGGATAAGCAACAAAATTATTCCTTTCAACTGTTTCAGAAAGGTTTAGATATGGTTCTATATGATGATGGTGAGGCCTATGACCAGAGCACTCAGGGGCCATACTATGACCTGTGGTTTGAGATGATTGAGCATTACCTTGATTTCTTTCTTCCTGAAGAAGGGCTTTTGCTCGATGCCGGGGGCGGTACTGGAGAGTTTTCTATTCGGGCAGCCAAACTCCGGGAAAAACTTGTGTGCCTGAATCTGGATATCAGCGAACCGATGCTTGCCCGGGCTGAGGTAAAATTTCGAAAAAGCGGAATTCAGAACAGAGTCAGTACAAAGTCCGGCGACATTCAGAATCTGCCATACCCTTCAGAACACTTTGACTATGTAATGTGTCTCGGAGATGCCATCGGTTTCTGCACCGATCACCGGCTCGCCTTCAGCGAACTTGTCAGAGTAACCAAACCAAAGGGTTGCATTCATCTCTCGGTAAATTCTTTCTGGGGCAACTACCATGCAATGTATGCTGAACAAAGCCGAAAAATGGGTATTTCTTTTTCTGACGCAAAGAAGTACATGGAAACGCGAATTCTTCATGTGAACAGTAAATCAACCGGCTGCAGGAGCTTCACTATGAAAGAGCTGCTTGACTGGGGAGACAGATACAACCTGTCAGTGTTGAAAAAATTTGCTGCGCCGGTATTTCCGCTAAACAAAGAATGGTATGATAATCCTGAAATCCATGCCCAGGTAAAAGACTTGCAGTATCGCTACTGTGAAGAGGAAAGCATTATGGAAGTGGGGAACCACCTTAATGTAATTTACATAAAACAGTCCAGAGCAGGAGTGATTCAGGCATAAACGATTCAGAGCATGAAAACCATGAGGTTGCAGCAGCTTATCTCTGATATAGATTCCGGTACTGAAAACCTTGTATTTGCAAACCGGAATACCGGAATAAGGGATATGGTACAGCTGTTGTTACTGCGGCCTCATACTCAACCAGCGGTATGCGCGTGGAGTTCTTCGGGAATAAGGGGTATGGTATAGCTGTTGTTTCCGTGGCAGCTGAATGGTGTTTTGAGAATAGCTTAAGACCGATCTATCAGGTGGCTGCAGATAACACCCCTTCCGTAAAGCAGGCCGGAAGGGTTGGATTCAAGACAGTGTCAGAGGATATTATCGTTTCAAGTTATTCAGGGACAGGTATTCAGGGCTTGACGCTGTAGCTTTAAACCTTTACAACACAACGGTATAAGGGTATATTAGGTGCATAGAAATGCACGCAACATGAGCACATTTGCTCAAAACCCTTGCACTTGGAGATTCAATTGTATCAGCATAACAACCGTCAGTTGGAAATTGAGGCCTTCAAGACTCCGTTCAGGACACCGCTGGATACTGAGAACAGATGGGTCAAGCTGGCAAAGCTGGTTCCCTGGGATTTCGTGGAAGAAGTTTATCTTCGAAGTTTCGGGAGAAGAAGGACAGCAACCCTCCCCGGCAGATTCGTGTTCGGTTCCATACTGATCCAGGAGAAACTTGGTCTGACAGACAGGGAGACTGCTGACTTGATCAGAGAGAATCCTTACCTCCAGTGGTTCATAGGATTGCAGGAGTTCCAGATCAAGCCTCCACTGGATCATTCACAGCTTTGCAGATTCAGGAAGAGATTTCCTGCACAGGCCATAGCTGAGATAAACGAGAGGATACATCTGGCCGCCTGCAAGAGCCACAGAGATGATGAATCGTCTTCCAGTGATGACGGAGGCTCTGTCAATTAAGGCAGGTTGATCGTTGATGCAACAGCAACCCCTAAGTATTGTGGAGGAAACTGGTAATTGAAGCGAAGAACGCCAGGTTTAACTTTAATGAGAACTCAATCGGTTTTTCGCAGGGTCGGTTTTCTGCAGTTGAAACCTGGAATCCCTGCTATATAGGATTCCGGTGGCCACGGTTCACCGATGAGGAGCAGCCTGAGGGACAGTAGAAGAAACGATTTCCTGTAGCTTGCAGGTTTGTTGAGATAGTTTAAAAGATCGGATGGGGTTTCAAGGTTCTTTGCTGAGAGATCGTGAGTGGTCATTTCAGGTGAGATGTTTCTCAGGTGAAGGAAGCCGGTTACTGAGCCTGAGGTGTTGTTATTGAATAAAGAGACAACTGCGGTACCGAAGCAGCCTGCGGCTGCAGTGAGGTCAAGGGATAACGGTTCATGTCCCGAGCCTCTTACCAGTATTCTGGCTCCGTCATGAAATATCAGACTGTATCTTGCCTGCCGACGGAAGTCTTTGCCTGGTGTCAGGGGATTTCTCAGGCAGGGAAAGCCATTTTTTCTCAGCCATACGGCGCAGACCGATTCTCTCAGAAGCTGGCTGCGGACCTGAGAATCGCCTGAGGCCTCTCTGGTGATTGTTTTCAGCTTTTCGGTTGAGATTGGTATTTCGTGCATTTGACATCCATTTCTGAAGAATCAAAACAGATAATACAGGCGTCCTCTGGAACGGTCAATGTGATTTGCATTTCTTTATTTAGTTTGCTAAATTAACATTCCCCGAATAGCAGATATGGCTTCGTTTTATGTTTAACAGCTAATCCCTGGAAGGGAAACTAATGGATAAGAGAACTCCACTGCATACCAAACATGAAGGGCTCGGTGCGACAATACAGCCTTTTGCCGGCTATCTTATGCCTATAAAATACGATACAATCAAAAAAGAACACATGGCTGTGAGGGACAGTGTCGGAGTGTTCGATCTTACCCACATGGGTGAGTTCAGAGTAACCGGAGCCGGTGCAACAGCATTTCTTGACAATCTTCTCACCAACGATGCACAGGTTGCTCCAGGCAGGGCATACTATTCTGCAATGTGTTACCCTGACGGCGGAATAGTGGACGACCTGATTGTTTACAAGATTTCAGAGGAAGAGTACCTGATGGTGGTGAACGCAGCCAATCTTGAGAAGGACTGGGCCTGGGTTCAGAGTCATCTTGAGGGTTTTGATGTGAATGTTGCAGACGAGAGTGATGAAACTGCGCTTGTTGCGGTTCAGGGGCCTAAAGCGCAGGATGTCTGCGCTAAGCTTACAGACAGTGATCTTGACTCCATCGGTTATTATGAGCACACAGGTGGAACCTTTGCCGGCGCCAAAGCTCTGATAGCAAGAACCGGCTACACCGGCGAGGATGGCTTTGAGATTTATGTGGGCAACGCTGATGCTGAAAAGGTATGGGATGCAGTTATGGAAGCAGGAAAGCCCTTTGACATTGTTCCTGCAGGTCTCGGCGCCCGGGATACTCTCAGGCTTGAAGTGGGATACCCGCTTTACGGCAATGACATCGACCACACCACTACTCCTGTTGAGGCAAAACTTGCATGGGTACTAAAACTTAAGACCGACAAGGATTTCATAGGCCGGGAAGCCATAGAGATGCAGAAGGCAGAAAAGCCCGGGAAATACCTTGCAGGAATGATTGTCACAGGCAGGGGTTTCCCCAGGCAGGGGACGCCTGTGTTTCAGGGGGACAGAAAAGTAGGTATCATTACAAGCGGTTCCATCGCTCCTGCCTTGGGAACAGGAATCTGTCTTGGATACATAGAGCGAGGTTTTCACAAGCTCCACAGTGAGCTGGAAGCGGAAGTCAGGGGCAAGAGAATCCCTGTTACAGTTGTAAAGGTGCCGTTCTACAAAGACGGCAGCAGAAAATAAAAGGAGCACCGTAATGAGCAGCATTCCTGAAAATGTACGATACACTGAAACTCACGAATGGGTAAGAAAAGATGGCGACAAGTTTGTGGTAGGTCTCACTGACCACGCACAGCATGAAATGGGCGAGATAGTAATGGCTGATCTGCCTGAAACAGGTGCAGAAGCCATAAAGGCAGAGGCTATCGGAGGTCTGGAAGCTGTTAAAACCGCCGAGGATTTCTATGCTCCGGTAGACGGCGAAGTGGTAGCTGTGAATGAAGAGCTTGAAGCCAGTCCTTCACTGATAAATGAAGACCCTTACGGCAACGGATGGCTCTTTGCAGTTAAAGCTTCCGACGAATCACAGTTTGAGGCTCTCCTTACCGCCGATGAATACAAGACTCACATCGGAGAGTAGGAAATGAGCATATATGTTCCCAACCGGGAGGGTCAGCGGCAGAAGATGCTGAAGACCATAGGAGTTGAGAAGTTCCAGGAGCTTCTCTCTCCTGTTCCGGAGGAAGTCAGGCTGACAGGGCCCCTCAACCTGCCTGAACCTGCAGATGAAATGGAGCTCAGAAAAGAGTTTTCTGATCTGGGTAACAGGAATACTGCAGCTGATCTGGTCTGTTTCCGCGGTGCCGGAGCTTATGACCATTTCGTTCCTGCAGCCATAGACAGCATTCTGCAGAGGAGTGAGTTCTTCACAGCTTACACGCCGTATCAGGCTGAGGTCAGCCAGGGTACCCTGCAGGCCATCTATGAGTACCAGACAATGATTGCCAGGCTCACCGGCTGCGATGCAGCCAACGCAGGTATGTATGATGGCGCTTCGGCAGTTGCTGAGGCGGCACTTATGGCTGTTCGGGCAACTGGAAAGAACAGAATACTCGTTTCCGGTTCCCTGAACCCCAGAACACTTGCCGTGATGCACACCTACATGGACTCGGCAGGCTTTGAGATCAATGAGATTCCCTTTACAGGAGAAGGCGTTACTGATCTGGAAGCTGCCGCAAAACTCATGGAAGGCGGTGCTGCAGCCATCATAGTGCAGTATCCCAACTTCTTCGGCTGTATAGAGGATGTCAGAGCAGCAGCTGACCTTATTCACCAGGCCAAAGGGCTTATGGTGGTGGCAGCTGATCCTGTGGCCCTTGCTGTGCTTGAAGCGCCTGGTGCAATGGGAGCTGATATCGTTACAGGTGAGGGGCAGCCTATGGGCATTCCAATGAGCTACGGCGGCCCGTACGCAGGATTCATGGCTGCTTCATCCAGACTGCTGAGAAAGATGCCTGGAAGAATAGTGGGCAAAACAGAGGACCGTGCCGGCAACACCGGCTATGTCCTTACTCTTCAGACCAGAGAGCAGCACATCAAGCGGAACAAGGCAACCAGCAACATCTGTACCAACCAGGCTCTTATGGCCCTTGCCAACACTGTATACCTTTCCCTTACAGGGGAAACTGGTTTCCGCACCATAGCGGAACACTGCTGGCACAAGACCCACTATCTGTTTCACAGGCTCACTGCCCTTGAGGGAGTAACACCTGTGTTCAGCGCTCCTTTCTTCAGGGAGTTTGCAGTAAATCTGCCGGTGTCTGCAGATGAAGCTGAAAAAGCGCTTCTTGAAAGAGGTTTCCTGCCTGGGCTTCCCTTGAGGGGCCTCGGGGAGAATGCTATGCTCTTTGCAGTTACCGAAAAGCGCACTGCAGAAGAGATTGATGCACTGGTTAATGCTGTCAGTGATATTTCCAGAGGGAGCAGATGATGGCTAAGACAATATTTGCTCACAGCTGTTCAGGCAGAACCGGCGTTACCCTTCCTTCTCTGGATGTTCCTGAAACACCCATTCCTGTCCAGCTGAGCAGAACTGACAGGCCGGGGCTTCCTGAGGTAACTGAAAATCAGGTGCTGAGACACTTTGTGAGGCTTTCCACTAAGAACCACAACATAGAGAGTGGAATGTACCCCCTTGGTTCATGCACCATGAAGTACAATCCAAGGCTGAATGAGTATCTGGCACGGAACGAGAGACTCTCATCCGTTCATCCGCTCTCGCCGGACGAAACAGTTCAGGGTTCACTTGAACTGATGCACCGTCTGGGAGAAGCTCTCTGCGAGATAACCGGGTTCAAGGGTGTTACCCTTCAGCCTGCTGCAGGTGCACAGGGCGAGTATACAGGACTTCTGCTTATCAGGAAATGGCAGGATGACCGGGGCGAGGGTCATAGAAATGAAGTTCTCATGCCTGATTCTGCCCATGGTACCAATCCTGCCACCAGTGCCCTTGCAGGGCTCAAGGTTATCAGCGTTAAATCAGATGAACACGGCAGGGTTGATGTGGAGGATCTGCGAGAGAAGGCAGGGCCCAATACCTGTGCTTTCATGCTCACCAATCCCAACACCCTGGGCATATTTGAGAGCAGCATCACGGAGATCACTTCCATAATCCATGAAGCAGGCGGACTTAACTACATGGACGGCGCCAACATGAATGCCATGCTGGGTATTGCCAGACCGGCAGACATGGGCTTTGATGTGTGTCATCTCAACCTGCACAAGACATTCAGCACACCCCACGGCGGAGGCGGCCCTGGAGCAGGAGCTGTCTGCTGCGGTGAGATCCTGAAGCAGTTTCTGCCTGAATCTGCTGTGGTTAAAGATAAGAACTGTTATTCTCTCACAGGCAAAACAGGCAAGTCTGTTGGAAGGCTGCTTGCTTTTCATGGTAATGCAGGAGTTCTCTACAGGGCCTATGCGTACATCAGAACCCTTGGAGCTGCAGGTCTCAGAGAGGTTTCAGAGGTTGCCCTGATCAACGCCAACTACCTGAAGGCAAGGCTGAAGCCTTACTATGATGTTCCAAACGATGACGGTCCCTGCATGCATGAATTTGTTGCAAGCGGTGCTGAAATGGCAAGGAAAGGCGTAAAAACACTGGATATCGCCAAGAGGCTTCTGGATTACGGATTCCATGCTCCAACCATTTACTTCCCTCTTATTGTGAAGGAAGCAATGATGATAGAGCCTACGGAAACTGAAAGCCTTGAGAGTCTGGACGAGTTCTGCGATGCCATGATAGCCATTGCAGCTGAGATTGAAGAAAAACCTCACCTTGTTACTGATGCTCCGGTTAACACACCGGTACTGAGGCTGGATGAGGTTAAAGCGGTAAAGGACTTGAATCTGGTGGAGCCGCTTGAAGGCTGAGCCGGAAAAAGTCCTGCAGGAGGCAACTCCTGAGAATAAAATGGAATGGGTCTCTCTGCCTGTGCGTGAGAGACCCTGGGCCTCTGTTGCGCTTGTTCTGATCATGGTCATTGCCGCCTGGGCTGCTGCAATGGTCATGGGCAATCTGTGGTGGGGGTTGACAGGCCTGGGGCTGCTCTTTCTCTCGATGTGGAGCTACTTCCTGCCGGTAAGGTTCACAATGGATGAAACCGGTATTCGGAAGAAGTCTGTGTTCGGAGAGGAGGTGCGCAGGTGGCATGAGGTGAGAAGCATAGCTTCAGACAGATTTGGAGTTCTTCTCAGCCCCTTCCCCGGCCCAAGCAGGTTGGCCAGGTTCAGAGGACTCAGCGTGCAGTTCTCAGGGAACGGAAAGGAAGTTCTTGAGTTTATTCGGGCCAGGATTGGATCCTGAGGATTATCAGAAGGACACACCTGAAGATTACCACAGACTGTGCAGGAAGATAGCTAAAAAGATAGTAGAGCGGGATCTGACCGTACCTGCTATAATGCTTCTGGAATCCATCAAGCCGGTTTCCTTTCTGGGGAGCCAGATGCTTGTATTCGCCAATCCGGTTATCTCGCTTATTGTTCAGACAGGCGAATACTACAGGTTCGTAAGAATGATTGAAGACCGGGAAAATATTGAGAGATTGACTTTGGCTATAGAGGAAGAGAACGCAGAAGCATCCAGAATCCGAAGTGAGATGAAGAGGGAACGGCGGAAGAAAAGACGGACTTTCTTCAGAAGAATGCTCGGCAGGAAGGATAACAATCTGCACGAAACTGAAGGGAGAAGCAGTGGGAGCGGACAGAGTTAAAACCATACTGGCCACCGACTGCGGTAGTACCACCACAAAGTCCATACTCATTGAGTACAGTGACAGTGAAGGCCGCTACCGTCTCGCGCGAAGGGGAGAGGCTCCTACAACGGTGGAGGCCCCTGCCGAGGATGTTACCAAAGGTGTTCTTAATGCAGTCGGTGAGATTGAGGACCTTGAGGGAAGGAGTTTTCTCAAGAAGGACTCTGAAGGCGTCAATGTCCGTGAGGGTGCGGGAGAGGGTGTAGATCTCTATGTGTCAACCTCATCTGCAGGCGGCGGTCTTCAGATGACCGTTGCAGGCGTTGTGAAGACAATGACCGGCGAAAGCGCCCAGAGAGCTGCTCTCGGCGCCGGGGCAATTGTTATGGATGTGGTTGCATCCAATGACGGTCGTCTCGCTCATGAGAAGGTGGGCGACATCAGACGCCTCCGGCCTGACATGATCCTTCTTTCAGGAGGTATTGACGGTGGAACTATCGATCATGTGGTTGAGCTTGCGGAGATAGTAAGGGCAGCGGATCCCAAGCCCCGTTTCGGTGTGGGATTCAAGCTTCCTGTGATTTTTGCAGGCAACAAGGATGCAATTGACGCTGTCTCCGAGGAACTGGGTTCCACAGTTGAGCTGAAGATTGTTGACAACCTTCGTCCTGTTCTCGAGAAAGAGAACCTTGGCCCTGCCAGAGACATCATTCACGAGCTTTTCATGGAACATGTTATGGCACAGGCTCCAGGCTACGCCAAGCTCATGGACTGGACAGGACATTACGAGAGCGGCAAGTGGAACAATGTTCCTATAATGCCCACTCCAGGCGCTGTAGGCAAACTTATTGAAAGGGTTGCCAGGCAGGACAGCATTCATGTTATGGGTGTTGATATCGGCGGTGCCACCACTGATGTGTTCAGTGTGTTTGACAGCAACGGTGAACCTGTGTTCAACCGTACAGTGAGTGCAAACCTGGGTATGAGCTATTCAGTGAGCAATGTGCTTGCAAGTGCCGGTATGGAAAATGTGATGAGGTGGGTGCCTTTCCACATGGACGAGGCAGAGCTCAGGAACAGAATCAGAAACAAGATGATTCGTCCCACAACTATTCCTCAGGAGCTTGAGGAACTCATCATAGAACAGGCAATCGCAAGAGAAGCTTTAAGACTTGCCCTTGTACAGCACAAGGAACTTGCCACCGGCCTGAAGGGTGTTGCTCAGGAAAGAACCATCGGTGACGCGTTCGAGCAGACACAGACCGGGGCAACTCTGGTGAACATGATGGATCTGGACCTTCTCATAGGTTCAGGCGGTGTTCTCAGCCACGCGCCGAGAAGAAGCCAGACTGCCCATATGCTTATCGACAGTTTCCTCCCTGAGGGTGTCACCATGCTGGCAGTTGACTCAATCTTCATGATGCCTCACCTTGGTGTTCTCAGTGAAGTGCATCCTGAGGCTGCAGTTGAGGTGTTCAACAACGACTGTCTCATCAGACTGGGACACTGCGTTGCTCCGACAGGAGCCTGGAAGAAGGCTTCCCACCTGGCGGAACTCACAATGAAGATGCCTGACAGCACAACAAAAACCGAGAAGATTGTACCGGGAGAGATGAAGCTTATTCCTCTGGGCCCAGGTGAGAAGGCTGAAACAGTAATCACACCTTTCAGAGGCCTTGATGTAGGAAATGGTCCCGGTGAAAAGTGGACAGGAAACCTTGAAGGCGGAATTGTCGGTGTGATTCTTGACGGAAGAGGCAGAAGACCCTTTAACCTTCCTGAAGATGACGGCAAGAGGGTTAAGATGCTTCAGACCTGGTCAAAGACACTGGATACCTATCCGGAACGCTTCCTCAGCATGGGAGGTGAGAAGTAATGGCATTCGCATACACACCTGGCCTCAGAGTCGCAGATGTTGCTGACATCGCCAAGACAAGAAGACTTCCCCTTAAGGGTGAAGTGCTGGTTAAACAGGGTGAAGAGATCAAGGCTGACACCATTGTTGCAAGAACAGAGCTTCCCGGCAATGTAAAGATGTTCAACATCGCCAACATGATGGGTGTCCCTGCTTCTGATATTCCTGAACTTCTTCTGAAGAAGGAGGGGGAAAAGATAGCCCAGGGTGAACCTCTCGCCATGAGCAAAGGTCTCTTCGGAAAGTGGTTCAAGAATACTGTAAAGAGCCCTATTGAGGGTGTTTTTGAAAGTTTCAACGAGATTACCGGTCAGGCTGTTCTCCGTGAGCCTCCCATTCCTGTGGAGATAGACGGATATGTGAACGGCAGGGTTACTGAAGTTCTTCCAGGCGAAGGAGTAGTAGTAGAGACTCACTGCACCTTTGTTCAGGGCATCTTCGGTATCGGTGGCGAGGTAAGAGGCGAGATGAAGGTTGTCTGCGATTCACCCGACCAGGAGATAACAGCAGAGAGAATTACTCCTGACTGCAGGGGCAAGGTTATTCTCGGAGGCAGTTACATCAGCCATGATGTCCTGAAGAAGGCAGTTGCAACCGGTGTAAAGGCTATAGTTGTAGGCGGGTTTGACGATAAGGACCTTAAAGACCTTCTTGGATACGACCTTGGTGTAGCAATCACCGGCCACGAGAAGAAAGGTCTCACCCTTGTTCTTACAGAGGGGTTCGGCAGAATGACCATGGCTTCAGGAACCTTCGAGCTTCTGAAGAGCCGTCAGGGAATGCTGGCAAGCGTTAACGGTGCAACTCAGATTCGCGCAGGCGTCATGCGCCCTGAGATAGTTATTCCCCTTTCTGCAGATACAGCCAGTGCAGCCACCTCCACCAAGCAGGCAGGGGCAATGGACATTGGAAGCCTCATCAGATGTATCCGCGCTCCGTTCTTCGGAATGATAGGCAAGGTCGCAGCTCTTCCTCCTGAGCTTCAGGTGGTTGACTCTGAAGCCAAGGTAAGGGTGCTTGAGGTTGAGTTCGATGACGGCAAAAAGTTCATCGTACCAAGGGCCAATGTGGAACTTATCGAAAGCTAGATAAACATGGACATCAGGGAGGGCGAAAGTCCTCCCTTCCCTTTTAACTGCAGGCAGTCAGTGTCCCGGCCCGTACCTGCCATCGCCTCTGTACATAACTTGTTCAGAGGATGGTAATGGTTATCGAGTAAAGGATTCGCACCGCACGAAGTGCGCTGCAATCCTGTGTTGAATTAAGCGGCGGTTCTCTCTGGTATTTCTATTTTCGGTAACAGATGTGTATTGCTGATCGGGCACTCTAAGTGTGACATCGCCAACCAGCACTTACGATACTTCGGAACCCAGACAAGGTGGACCTTAACCCGGATTTCTCATATCCCCTCGTTCAGGGCTGATTTTTCACTGAATTATGCCTGATTCTGGTTCACTTCTCGTCAATGGATAGGATTCGGTATCATTTCATAGAGATTTCGGACCCAATCACCGGCTTCAATGCGGCACTCAAGTGATGAGGCTACACTCCCCCTACTGCCTTTTCAGGCATACTCTGCAGGATCACAGGATTTCTCAGATGCGCAGTGGGATGGTACATATATTCCGGTGGATCTGACAGAATTCTTTATACCAGGGATAGCCGATGGCAAAACTGATGGAAATCCGCCTTACACTGAACTTGATTGCGGTCCCGATCTTCATCAGTTTCGAGCGAATTGACCCGCACTGAGCCCTGGAAAAGATGGTGCCCTTCATACCGAGTATTCTACAGGCATTCAGCAGAATGTAGGCAAAGGTTGAAAACCATAACCTCAGCTGATTCGAGGAGACCCAGTGTGTGCTTGTTCTGTCGGCAAACAGATCAAGTTGCTGTTCCTTGATCCTGTTTTCCATCTCACCCCTGGCACAATAGACCTTCTCGTAAAGCTTTCGGTCACTGTCTGGCAGAGAGGTAACAATGAATCGAGGGTTCGCCCCCTTATCAAGGTGCTCTGCCTTGGCGATTACCCGTCTCTCGTGCCGCCAGCTCTTTTCTGTTTTGTACCAGAACCAGGTAAACACCCGGGATGCCTTACCGGTCTTTCCATGCCTTCTGCGGGCAGCATAGAGCTGGCGGCCTATGATT
>PDSZ01000030.1 GCA_002748705.1 Candidatus Fermentibacterota bacterium | reverse complement strand
TAAGGTGTACACAAGCCTCGTCTCCAAATGTGATGACGGAGACTAAAAATTCTGTTTCCATCTTCTCTTCTTCTTTAAATGAATCTATCATTTTTTTGACAGCATCATTCAGTAACTGAGTTTTTGTTGTTCCCCCTTCAACGATCTCCCATTCTTGGCCATCTTCAAATATGGTTTGTCCAGTTCTCCGAGTATTCTCTGGGTCAATTGCCATATCCATCGAACCACTCACATCCAGTAAGAGGAAAACAGGAAACGGTTTCGGTTTTAATGTTGAAAATTTTTTGGGATCAAACATTATAGATTCTCCTTTTTGTAATTACCGATACACTTATTCATAATCGGACGAAGCGGTTGTATTTCCCGCTGTATCCGACTTGACACTGCCACCGTCCAGCTTGATCTCAGACGGAGCCGGTACTGTATTCGGGTTCTTTGACTTGCTACGCATGGTCACCGACATTGTCACTCGCTGGAAAAACTCATGCAGCTGTCCGGCATTTTTCGCATAGAAAAGGTCATGGGGCGTGCCATTGATAAAACGCTTCAGAACCGTCTCATCTGCATCCCGTCCGATAGCCATTGCCATGCGGTCACATTTGGAAGAGCGGCCTTTGGAGATAAAGTCCTCCAGTGGTCTTTCCCAGCTGTCATTAGGCTGTCCGTCAGAAACAAGGACAATCGTCGGGCGGTAGGCACGGGAGGGAGTGGTCTCCTTGTCCTCGATCATGGCTTTGGCCATCTTGAGGGCTGTTCCCATCGGGGTCATGCCGTTTGCCTGCAGACCTTGCCACTGCACCTGAGATGCCTTGGTATAGGGCACCTGCAGTTCAACCTGATTGCCGAAAGTGATGACGGAAACAAGAATCTCGGTCTCCATCTTTTCTTCCTGCGCAAAGGTGTCGAGCATATCTTCTACAGCCTTGTTAAGGTTATCAATTTTATCTCCGGACATACTGGAGCTGACATCTAAAAGCAGAACTACAGGAAGCGGTTTGGCGGTCGGGGTGGTGAACTTTTTAGGATCAAACATGGATCATCCTCCTGATTAATTTGCTGGATTAAATTTCATACAATTCTCAATACTCGGAGAAAAACTCAGCAAGGTTTCTGCTCCCGACAAACACTTTGCAGACCAGTCGGCCCCGATCCACTTTGTAAGCGGTACTGAGTTCAACATGCTACCCGTTGATAAGCTTTGCCAAAGCATCCTTCGCTTTCTGCCCTTTGGCGGTGTGCAGTTCCGGAGCATCGTAACCGGCAGGACGGACTCTGGTTCCTGTTTCGCCGTTCCATTTCCACTCAGGTAACACCTCAAAGGTATCACCGTCGATAATTGAAGTGACTCTGAATGCTGACATCGTTGCTCCTTTTGCTTTTTCAACCAATTGCGTTTCTTTCTGCATCTAGTCTTTAGCAACTGGTGTGCCAAATAATTCAAAAGACTGTAACATGCTGATATTGCATATATTATAAAATCGATGTCATTGGTAAGACTTTGGTTATATTTCAACTCAGGTTGATACATTTTAAACCCCGGTTTAAAGTTTTTGTTTTGTCTGATTCAAAAACTTGTGCACCGCCTGGGGGGTTACACTCAACATTCTCGCCGCCTGACTCTGGTTGCCGTTCGCAGCCTCAAGCGCCCTCAAAATCATCTGCTTGCGGGCACTGCCGAGAAACTCATCCAGAGAAAATCCCTCGTAAGGCTCGGGCAAAACATCCAATGGATCTGCATAGGTGATCGGCTCGGTAATAAGGAGATCTGAAGCATCCAGCACCTCCACACGGCTCAATCTCACAGAGCGCTCAATGACATTCTCAAGATCCCTGATGTTGCCTTCCCAGTTGTGAGCTTGAAGACGCTTGAGTGCATCAGCAGTAAGTCTGCGCTGCCTTTTCAGTGAGCCATTTAATCGGTCCAGAATATGGAGTGCAAGCTTGGGAATATCTGAACGCCGCTTGCGCAGGGGGGGCAGTTTGATCTCACCGACATTCACTCGGTAATAAAGGTCTTCCCGGAAATTATCTTTGCGGATCTGTTTGCGGAGTTCACGATTGGTGGCCGCAATGATCCGGACATCAACCACATGGCCTCTGGTTTGACCGATCGGCTCGACAATGCCGTCCTGAAGTACCCTTAATAGTTTCGCCTGAGCAGGCAGCGGCAGTTCCCCAAGCTCATCCAGAAACAGGGTTCCCTTGTGAGCCGCATCAAACTTTCCGGTCTGATCATTCACAGCCCCGGTAAAGGCACCTTTTTTATGTCCAAAAAGAATGCTTTCAACAAGGTCCTCCGGAATCGCCGCACAGTTGACCGCTATGAAGGTGTCCTGAGGCCGGCCACTCAATGCATGGACATAGCGGGCAAACAATTCTTTTCCGGTACCGGTCTCTCCAGTAATCAGGATCGGAACAATTGAAGAAGCCAGCATTGCCCCCGTCTCAAGGGCTTTGAGTATGGCTGGATGGTCTCCGACAATCCCGAGCTGTAATCGGACCGAATCCACATCCAATTCATGATCATCAATAGCAAAGCTGGAAGATTTAAACCTGACTGCTGGAAACTCTTCTGATGCCAGATCAATCTCGCTCACGACCGGGAGATTCTTTGTCACAAAGCGTGGGGGTCTTACATGAAGAATCTTGGCAGGAATTTCTCCAGATGCTGCCAGCAACATCCAGCAAGCATGCATCTGTGGTGTGCCTGATGCTACAGAGATAAAGAAGCTGGCTTGGCTATACTCTTCTTGAATGGCATACGCATGCCTTTTCAAACCGTTAATAATATCTCGATAGATGGTTGGATCGGAAAGTCTTATATCACGAATATGAACATTGCAGTCCGGGTACAATGTATTGATTTCCTCTTTAGTTTTTCGACTGTGCTCAGTAGTGGTGGGCGTATCAATGAGAAATACATGTTTGAAGCTTCTGACCTTTAATAACGACAGGATTGGTCCTGGTTGTTCTTCACTATCTACGAAACCCTTAGAATAAGGATCTCTAAACCCTGTAAAAGTAAGTAAAATATCCATAAATCCCTGTCTTTAGGCTATGAGACTAAAATCAGTGACTAACTTCACAAAAGGACTAGGTCTTTACCGCATTTTAATGGGTAAATAATAATTTATAAATCCAACAGTCAACCTAGTATCTACTTGCATAAATCAGCGAAACATCTCTTGAGAGTAACCTGGTGCACCTTTTCCTTGGTCCATTTGAAAGGTCTGCAATCTTCACAATAGGCTTCAGTATACTTCTCAATTGCGTTTCTGACCTGTCTGGGGGAAGTGTAACTCCCATTTCTCAGCACTCTCACCGTCAGTATACTGAACCACACTTCAATCTGATTCAACCAGCTTGCATTCGTTGGGGTGAAGTGAAAATGAACATTGGGATGACGCGATAACCAATTGCCATTCTTTTTCTTGTGAGTATTCAGGTTATCAAGTATGACATGAATCTCCTGATCCTCAGGATACTGTGATACAACCTGATTCATGAACTGGAGAAACTCGCGACGACGCCTCCGTTTGAAATGTCCGGTTTTTACCAGACCGGTTGCGACCTCCAGGGCGGCGAAAAGAGTTGTTGTTCCATGGCGCTTGTATCTGTCACTGAAGCCCGTGAATGTTTTTCCGTCATTGAAGCGAAGATAGCCCTGTGACCTTTCCAGTGCTTGTATAGAGGGCTTTTCGTCAACACTGAAAACAATTGCGTTTTCAGGGGGAGATAGATAAAGCCCCACAATGTCAGCGGCCTTTTCAGCAAACTGCGGATCAGTACTTATGCACCAGCTTCTTCTACGCTGTAACTGTATACCGTATTTACGAAACACACGCCAGAATAATCAGTTGAAACATCTCCCAGTTCCTTTGCGATAAGCCGGGCAGTCCATACAGTTTCCCCGCCTGCGACTGGTTCATCAAGTTTGGAAAGAATTCTCAGTTCTGTTTCTTTTGTGTACTTGCCAGGCGACCCAGATCTAGGAGAATCGAGAAGAGCGTTTATGCCACCTTTAGAAAAACGGACTCTCCATTTGCTTACAGTACCGGGTCTGATATCAAGTGAACGCGCTATCTCATTAGTGCCTGTGCCTTCGGCGGCCATAAGAATGATTTTACTTCGAATGTAAAAACGATGTTCTGTTTTGCTGGAGCGGACATTCTGCTCTAGTGCAGCTCTGTCCTCGTCTGTAAGGTCGATTTGAACCGATTTGTACGCCATGAAGCCTCCTTGATGGGTATATAACATCCTCATCAAATATAGCACATAGCATTAACTTTTGCAATTAGATACTAGTTGAAAAGGCCGCTTCTTCAGAGTTTTATATTGCATTGAAAGATAACAACATAACACTCGACAGAAACGGCCTGATCATGAATACAAAGTGTCACTCCAATAATGGTCAATCACAGCTTGAATTTCAAGGGCTGGGAGACAGAAGTAGGCAAGTTCGATGGAGGGTATGTCTCCACAGATGGAGGTACTCTCCTTCTGCGTGAGGTGGAAGCCCGTACCGGAATGATCAGAGAACTTGCCGACTGCTTCACTGATAACAGAGACCCTTCCAGAATCAAGCACACCGTCGAGGAGCTTGTTGCTCAGAGGGTTTACGGTCTTGCTCTCGGGTACGAAGATCTGGATGATCATGATCGTTTGAGAACAGATCCTCTGCTCGCTCTTGCCGTTGGGAAGACCGATCTCACTGGTGAGAACCGGCGATCCGCTGAATACCGAGGCAAAGCACTTGCCGGAAAGAGTACCCTGAACAGACTTGAGCTGAGTTCACAAAAGAGCGACAGGTATAAGCGGACGCCGGTGTCAGTGGATCGTATCCGCGAGACCCTTGTAAGCACATTCATCAGGATAACCGAGATGAAGGAAGGTATACCCAAACGGCTCATTCTCGACATTGATGCCACCGATGACATCATACATGGAGAACAGGAAGGGAAGTTTTTCCACGCTTACTACAACAATTACTGCTATCTCCCTCTGTACATATTCTGCAACGGACATCCTCTCTGCGCAAAGCTGAGGCGCTCCTGTATTGATCCGGCGAAGGGCAGCGTAGAAGAATTCGAGTACATCATCGGCAGGCTGAGAGCACGATGGCCTAATGTGAGAATACTGATTCGCGGAGACAGCGGATTCAGCCGGGATTACATCATGAGCTGGTGCGAAGACAATAAGGTTGACTACATTCTTGGTGTAGCAAAGAACATCCGGCTGAAAAAGATCATAGGCCGCCAGCTCTATGTAGCCCGTAAGCGTTATGAGGAAACAGGCAAGGCAGCCCGGGTGTTTACCTGGTTCTGGTACAAGACCAGGAAGAGCTGGCGGCAGGAAAAACGGGTGATCGGTAAAGCTGAGCACCTGAACAAGGGATCGAATCCTCAATTCATAGTAACCAGTCTGCCTGACAGTGACAGGAAACTCTACGAACAGGTTTACTGTGCCAGAGGTGAGATGGAGAACCGTATCAAAGAGCAGCAGCTTGACCTTTTCGCCGACAGAACCAGCACCCATTACATGTCATCGAATCAGTTGAGGTTATGGTTTTCAACCTTTGCCTGCATCCTGCTGAGTACCTTTAGAGTGCTGGGTATAGAGGGCACTAGCTTTGCCAGAGCTCAGTGCGGAACCATCCGTCTGAAGCTGCTCAAGATCGGTGCTGTGCTCAGATTCAGCGTGAGACGAGTGCTGGTGTCATTCTCCTGCGGTTATCCGTGGTCAGATGAGTACTCTATCATCCATAGAAAAATCCGCAGCATTCCTTTACGGGCTTGATCATTCACTTGCTGTCCAGTCGCCTGAAGAGGCAGATGGATGGGTACGCACTGACTCAATCAAGTACCTCCGGAACACTCCCAAGCAAGGCCAAATCCATATGAGAACGCAAGAGAACACTGGCCGGAAGAAGAAATCAGGCTGAATCCTGGCAGAAGTCAGCCTGATTGAAGGTCTCGTGAGAAATGCAGTTTAGCCAATAGTGCTTAGCCCTTTTATTGTTGCATTATATTTGGTAGTAAGTATTTAGATGGGGCTGCCTACTGTGTCACAACGATCTTTCTTGTGATTTCTCCTTCGTTGGACACCAGGCGACAAAAGTAAACTCCATCCGGCAGATGTATCTCTGAGGTGAACTCATGGACTCCACTCTGTACTTCTGAGGTCATGACATTGCTCACATGTCTTCCGGCAACATCATACAGATCAAGACTTATTTCGCCCCGGTTCGCAACAGACACCAATACTGATAACTCATGGGAAGCAGGATTCTGAAGAACATCGAAGCTGAAACTAACTGTTGATGCCGGCAGAGCTTCAGAAGCAGAATTCACATTTCTTTCCTGAACACTGCTTTCGAGTATTTCCAGCAACGGTGGATTTAATACCCTTGTAAAGTTCTGGGAGTTTACAGAATACTTAACAATCACCTTGTTCTCATCGCCAGGATAATGTATCAGCTCAGTTATAGTGGCGTCTTCTCCTGAAGGCAAATTATAACATTTCCGCCTTCCATCGGCAGTAATACAGAATACTTGTGGAAAAGAGTATGAAGGAACCTGAATATCTTCATCTATTTCTGTACCATAAGGTTTTATTATTATGTTATCTACTGGTATCCAGCAGTAGTCACCCATTCCTATGCCCGATAATAGGTTTAAAGTGAATATAACTGATGACACTTGGGTTGTAAAAACACTTGAATCTGGATCTGTAGGGAACATTGTTGGAACAGTACAAGTCTTGATGTCTGTACCGGTAAAATCAACTATTCTGACTACAAAGTGAGATAAAGGGGTTGTACTAACCATCCAAAAGCCCTGCTGAGACGGGCAGCAACTAAATTGGCAACCCAATCCTGTGTTCCATTTTGTCCAGAAGCAGCTGTTTGACTGTGCCTGGTTCAGTGGAACAGAAATTTTACCTGATGAAAGCCCGAGACTCCAGTATCCCCATACGGTATTAGGAGGAGCCATATGCCTTTCGAAATCTGGGTAACAGCAGTCCCATTGATAACTGCTGTCAACACCTTTTTCTTCCTCACCTTTGTCTGTTGGAGGAGTAACTGAAGATGGATCGCTGTCTAGAGGGTTACCGGACAGATCCCTTCCTCCTGATATATTTAATTTAAGATCTCCATAGTAACCATCAAGTCCAAGATTTGTCTGATATGTGTAGTAGTAAAGAGCATCGGTGGAGCTGTAATCAGGATTATGAGCGTTTAGCGGATGAAACAGGTATAGCGGCCCCAGTTCGTAGGAATGCCACCTGGTTTCACCACCCCATGCACCGCTCAGCCAAATATCCGGCATATCGTTCGGATCCAGGGGTTCATATACTCCTATCTTTACCTGAACAGGATTGATAATCGAGTCACTGAGATATCCGTAAGTTGAATCTTCCAATTCTCTTGTAGTAAAATCCATAGATGTTACCCAATGAGCATCGTACATAAGTACTTCAGGATTCAGCTGGTATACCTGAACATGCTCAACATAGGGCAGATAGTTATCAACGATGAGACTGTCTGTGTATACATGATAAGTTGAGTCATGAGCCATTGATTCAATTATAATCTTATACGGTCCATCGGCATATAAAGCATTTTCCGGCACAATTGAAATACTGTCAGAGCAACCTGCATTTGTTTTCCAGCAATTCTCCTGTATGGTCTGAATTCCTGCAAAGCCATTCAAGCTGCCATTGCTGGCACACACAACACGGCCGATCGGAACAGTATCAACACCAATCTGCTCATAGTCCATAAGCCGGAAGTAATGAAGCCGGTACTTCTCATTGTCCTCTGGAAAGGCACCAAGCTGCTCCGAAAATTCAGCTGAATACATAGTTAACGCTGTGTCTGCATTGCTCCAGCCCGTTGGAAGAACAGACCACTTGATGGTCTGGGCATTAACGGAACAAACAGACTGAAAACCAATGGAGCCTATTGCTTCCAGGCAATAGCCGTATAAGATATCAACACTGCCTCTTATGGAAGTCGGATCCAGAACATTAAGCTGACTGTGGCTTTGCGGCCATGATGATATAGGCATATCCTCAATGAACATTACAAAATCAGTCCATTTCGGATAAGACGGGAAATACTGATTCCACACCCATGTAAGAAGTTCAGAATTCGGAAGGGAATCCAGCGGATTAACAGCTGAACCGCCCATAGTAACTCCGTTGCGAGGAACCCAATGGAAATGCAAATGTGGATTGTTGGTATTCTGGGTACTCATCTCTGCTATCAGCCCGTTAACAGGTATATATTCTCCTTTTTTCCAGGCCACATTTGCAGAATCAGGTTCAGTTAAATGCTGATAACCCCAGCCATATTCTGATGTATAGTAATCATCTACGATAACTACGAAGTACTGCTTAGTTAAAGTGTCATAAAAGATTTCGCTGAAATAGCCTCCTGCCGCAGCACGAACTTCATACTCTCCGTTACAGGGCGGAATATCAATTCCTATGTGGAAATTGCAGCTGTCGCTCTCAAGATTATCCCATTGAGGATTGTTGTCTCCAAAGGAAGTGAGAAGAGTTCTTGTAATTGAGCCTGTACTTCCGTCACCAACGGGCCAGTTAAGCGAAACTCCAGTCAGAACACAGACAAGCAGAGTAAAGAATCTAAACATCATTACTGCCCCTCCTCAAGGAAACTGCTGAGATTCAGAAGTATCATTGAACAACTTGCTCCATATACCGACCCATTTGTGCTGTTTATGCAGAAATATCCGTTGGGAGATAATGTGGAGGAGTCAAGATCCGGAGTTGAAAACACATTATCCGCATCAACAAAAACCCTGCCTGAAAAGGCTAGTATTCTGGGATTGTTGCAGACACTTGAGGAACCAATGTTGATCTCTCCTGCAACAGCCTGAGAATTGGGAACCCGCAAACAGCTTTCGTCCTCAAGATCTATAACATAGCTGCTCTGAGTAGGAATACACCCGGTAAGAACGCAGAATCTGCTGTTCTCGGAGAAATACGGTGCTCTTCCTGACGCACGCTTGTAATGCCTGACTTCACCTGTTTCCCTGTTGATAATCACTGAACCCGAACTTATACCTCTGCCGAAATCTGTCCCTGCACAAGCTATGTATTTATTGTTCGGCGATACCGTTGTACCATAGGCAGTTAAAGCAAAAGGACAAGGCATTTCATAGCTCTCTATCTCTCTGCCGGAGCTGTCGAAGACAATTACTGTAGACCGATATCTATTCGAGTCTGTTCTTACTGATCCGCAGAGAACAGCTATGCTGCCATCCATACTCAGACCAAGCCTGAGATTACCCCAGGCCCTTATTCCAGGGTGATTCTCTCTTGCATTAGCTATTCTGTATGTACCGTCACCATACATGAAGCACAAATTGACTGCGCTGTTACCAGGTCGCGTGGCGGTTCTTGTGGTTGCCACAGAACCTGTTCTTGAGACTCTGCTTTTAGAAGGAAGCACTATGAGATGACCTGTTTCTTCACCGTAAAGGTTGTAAAGGAGACCACTCTCTATTGATTCAGGCAGTGCGGGACCTGTAGCCCTCAGCTCAACATGTCCATTACAACAAGTACGGGGAGCTACCCGAATCTCTCCAGGCCTGAGTTCCGGTTCTATACGCTCCGGAACAGGAGGATAAACCATCATTATCTCCTGCCAGTACGGTTCACCGGAAGCAATCCATTCAGCTTCCACTTCAATCATGTTCCCGTTCCTGTCGTAGAACCGGTGCAAAAGCTGAGCAACAGCACTTCGCATTCTGCAGTCAAGCCAGTAACGGTCTTCTTCCGGAATGGATTCATCTTCCAGAATAGCCTGAAGCTCCGGAGCGGGATAGCCGAAAGACAAATATTCTTCCAGATCTTCCTTTGAGCTTGTTCTCAGTATTGTGAATGGAGCAAGTTCTGCCTCTGTTGATGGAACAGAGAGCGGAATATAACCTTCAGCAGGAGGAGGATCGGGAACCTCGACTATAAAAGAAGCGGCAGGGATTGCAAGCAACATAAACCTGAAAACAGCATACATGATCATATACTTTCAGCAGAAAACACACAGCACTTCCACTTATTCAACAATCAAACAAATATCTGTTTTCAACTACAATGATAGCTCCACTCACAACTTAAGTCAAGTACCCTGAATATTGGTGAGAAGCCTGGCGCTGAAACTCCAGTCAGAACACAGCAGCAGAGTAAAGAATCTAAACATCATTACTGCCCCTCCTCAAGGAAACTGCTGAGATTCAGAAGTATCATTGAACAACCTGCTCCAAATACCGATCCATGTGTACTGTTTATGCAGAAATATCCGTTGGGAGATAATGCTGAACTGGAAAGGATTCTCTGTTGACGCTGAATTAAGATCCTAAAATAAACAGTAACTATGTTAATAATGCGCAGAAAATGGTTACCTGCACAGTCAGGCAGATAAGACGATGATATTCCTGCCATTCATCAGGCAGGCACTGAACATTTGAATCATTTCCTGACGGCTTACGATTGGCCGTCGTCTTCCTTCCCGGGTTGCTGGTGCCTGATTGTTTCAACAATACCCTGTTGAGGGAATGCTGGCAGCACCACCTGTGTAATCTCCAGGACTTTACAGAAAAACAGGGACACATGGGTATATGGCTGCTGTTGAGACAGATAATGGAATATTATACGGCTGCATGACAGAATGCCCTTGCATTACGGTACTTTCCTCTTATATGAAGATGTACAGGGATTGAGTTGCAGGGAGGTGAATGCTCATGACAGGCAGAGTTGATGTTGCATCGGAGTTCGGGCCTGTGGTTCTGCTGTGGAACAGGGATTCTGAGGGTCCTCTTGTCAGGCGGATTCTGATGTCGAAACCTGATAAACCCGCTGATGTTGTTGCTGACAGTCTTTTTCCCCATGCTGTTTTTTCAAGGTGTTCAGAGACTGACTTTGTTGCTGAAAGGCTTTTGGAGGTTATTGGAGGGCAGGGAAGACCTTTTCCTGTTGATTTGCTTGATCTCTCGTCGTGTACATCTTTTCAGCTTTCCGTGCTGCTTGAGGACAGTAAGATTGTTTCGGGAAGTGTTTCTTCATACGGCAGGCTGGCAAAAGCAATCAGCAGACCACAGGGAGCGAGAGCTGTGGGAAACGCTCTTGCCTGGAATCCCTTTCCGTTTCTGATACCCTGCCACAGAGTGGTAAGCGCAGACGGTTCTATAGGCGGTTTTCAGGGTGGTGTTTCCATGAAACAGATGCTGCTGGAGAGGGAAGGGGTCTCTTTCTCGAAGTCTGGCAGAATTATTTCACCGAATTGGTATCCATCAGAGCAATGATGCTCTTTTCGAAAGGAGTTGTTCCAGGTGTGTCTTGCACAGCCTGGATCTGGTTCCGTATGAAGTGTATTCGCTTCTGAATGAACGATTGGGGGTTGGAGTATTCGTCTGATCAGTTCAATGTTACTGTTTGAGATTTGTTTTTTTTGAATTCCTGCTTGCTTCATGGTGTGTCATTCTCAGGCAGGGGAGATGAATAGTGAGGAAGAAGATTCTGTTTCTGTGTACCGGAAACTCCTGCAGGAGTCAGATGGCGGAGGGTTTGTGCAGAAAATACTGCGGTGATTTTCTTGATGCTTATTCTGCAGGCATAGAGACCCATGGGCTGAACAGCAGAGCTGTTCAGGTAATGGGTGAGAAAGGAATAGATATTTCAGGACACACAAGCAAAACAACAGAATCATTTGGCGAAATGGAATTTGATTTTGTTGTTACCGTCTGCAGCCATGCCCATGAGACTTGTCCATACTTTCCCGCTGAAACACAGGTGCTTCACAGAGGGTTTGATGACCCTCCTGTGCTTGCGGCGAACATATCTTCAGAAGAAGAGATACTGGCTGTTTACAGAAAAGTTGTAAATGATATTGAAAGGTTTGTGAAAGAGCTGCCTGAACTTCTGAATCTGTAATATCGTGACAGGTTTCTCAGGGAATCTGAGTGAGATTCCGGATTGTTCTGCTGTCAGTTGGCTGTTCTGCCTGCTGAGTCCAGTTCTCTTTCAAGGTAAAGGGAGTATTGAAGAGCTGTGACTCTCAGTTCCGCCGGTGCGTCCGGATCTTCAAGGAGTCTTCTGAAAGCTGTTACAGCACCTGATGTGTTGCCGGTTACTGTCCATACTATTCCTGCTGCTGCCAGCGCTTCAGGCTTGGGGCGCTCTACTGAGAGGGCTTCGGCAAGGTGTTCCAATGCGCCCTGCGTGTTGCCGTTCTGCCAGTCTATACCTGCCAGTATCATTGCCGGAACAGTTTTGTGAGAGAGAGGCGCAAGGAGCTCCAGGGCTTCATCGGTTCTGCCTTCTTCCATGAGCAGTACTGTGATGTCGGTGACTGGAACAGACCAGGCAGGGTCAAGCTGGTGGGCCTCGGTGAGGTGTTCCATGCATCTTTCCCTGTTTTCTTCTTTCAGGTCCGTGGCAAGCTGAACCAGGCGGGCGGCTCTCATTCTTTTCTCGGCTGCCTCCTGCAGATCCGGTGAGAAGGGTATGGTTATCTCGGTTCCAGGGGATGGAAAAGTCTCAGGAGTGTAACCTGCTGTCACTGCCAGTGCATCTGCTGAATCGGTGTCATCAAGGAGAGCCCAGGCCAGAAACTCCCAGTAATCACCCTGCTGCCAGGTGTATGAACAGCCTGTTCTGGTCTGATTGGAGTTTATCACCCATCGGGATTCCACAACAGTTGTTTTTGTGCATGAGATGAAAAGAAGGCAGAGGAAAACTGTAACGGTTCTTCTCACTTGTCATCCTCCTCTTCATGCATGGCTCTGTCTGCATCTGCCGCTATCTCTTTTATTTCTTCCAGGGTCTCTGCGCTTACTGCTCTTTTTCTTATTTCAGCAGCTCCCCGGAACCCTCTGAAGTACTGAACCATGTGCCCTCTGAATATGTGGAATACATACGGTTCAGGAACATACTCCATCATCATGGAGAGCTGTTCCATAACTGTTTCAAGAAGCTCTCCAGGGGCAGGTTTTGAGGCGCCTCCTGTGAGTCCCCGGAATATCCAGGGGTTTCCCCATGCTCCCCTGCCTATGAGAAGCCCTGAAGCTCCAGTGGCTTCCTTCATCCTGTTGGCTGCTTCCACAGAGGTGGAATCTCCGTTTGCTATTACAGGAATAGTTGAATTTTCAGTGATTTGCCTCATCTCCTCAAGTTTTACTTCACCGGAGAAGAAATCGGTTCTGTACCTGCCGTGTACTGCAAGAGCCCTGGCTCCGGCATCTGCTGCCATTGCTCCTATCTCAACAGGGACAGGGTTTTCCGGTGTGAGGCCCAGTCGAATCTTCAGTGTAACAGGAAGATGGGTGTTATCTGCTGTAACCTTGACTATCTTCATCAGTCTTGGAATATCACCGAGGAGGGCACTTCCGCTGCCGCTCCTGAGTACCCGCTTTACCGGGCAGCCTGCGTTGATGTCAATGAACTTGAAATCCAGAGGGGAGAGCAGGGCGGAGGCTCTGGCGAAGTCTTCAGGTTTTGCCCCGAAGAGCTGCACACCAAGGGGCTGCTCTTCCGGATGAAAGCGGAGCAGCTGTTTTGTCTTTACACTTTTTCTTGAGAGGCCTGCTGCTGTAACCATCTCTGTTACAAGGCATGTTGCTCCCAGCCTGCGGCAGATTCGCCTGAAAGCGGTGTCTGTAACACCGGCCATGGGAGCCATTGTAACGCCTTCAGTATAAAACCTCATTGTTGCACTTTTCTGGCGTCTGCCAGAATGTCAGCCTGGTAGGAGCTTCTGACAAGGGCACCGCTTGCAACCCCTGTAAAACCCATTTCAAGGGCTCTCTTTTCCCAGTTTTCAAATTCTGAAGGCTCCAGGAACCTCACAACTGGAAGGTGCCTGGAGGTAGGCTGAAGGTACTGACCTATCGTAAGCAGTGTTACTCCGTTTTCTCTCAGGTCTTCAAGGGTTTTCATCATATCCTCTTCTGTTTCACCAAGACCTGCCATTATTCCGCTTTTTCTGGGAATTGAAGGGGCTGTTTCGCCGAAGAGTCTGAGTACCTCGAGAGACTTTCTGTATGAGGCTATCGGTCTAAGGTACGGAAAAAGTCTTTCCACAGTCTCCAGATTGTGGTTGAACACTGAAGGGGCAGAGGCAGCTACAGTTCTCAGGGATTCGATGCTGCCTTTGAAGTCCGGAGTGAGCACTTCAACCCTTACGCCGGGAATTTTCTCCTTAATCGCTTTTACTGTTGCAGCAATGTGACCGGCGCCGCCGTCTGGAAGGTCGTCTCTTGTTACCGATGTGAGTACGACATATCTCAGGTTCATTCTTGCAGAGGCTTCAGCAACCCTTGCCGGTTCATCAGGATCAAGCGGCGGAGGTGTTTTGATGTTTCGCTCTATGGCGCAGTAGCGGCAGTTTCTGGTGCAGACATGGCCCATTATCAGAAATGTGGCAGTACCCCTCTGGAAACAGTGGCCCCTGTTGGGACATTTGGCCTCACTGCATACTGTATTGAGTTCAAGTTCCCTGAGTACCCTTCGTACCTCACCGGCAGAACTGTTGCCAATGGTGGGCATCTTGAGCCACTCAGGCTTTTTTCTGGTGTCCTTCTGCAACATCATGTCCTTCAATTATATCAGCTTCATTGGAAACTCTTTTTTCGAATTCTTCCTTAAGAAGCATTGCCAGTTCATCTTTAGTGACAGAAGTATTGTATTCCCTTACAGTTCCCGCTCCCCTTGCGAGAAGTCTTTTCATTGTTTCCCGGGGAGCGCCTTCAGGGAGGTATTCTGCTGCCATAGGCTGCTGATTGGTAAAGAGAATTGAGCCGTGCTCAAGGAATACGCCGGAGCTTCTGGCCTGCGCGCTTCCAACCAGCTTTCTTCCGTCCGGAGTGATTATCTCGCTTCTGCCGTGGGAGGTAAAACACGGGTTGTGCTCCCTGCCTGCGGCAGCCAGTTCCCTTTCCCGTCTGTTCATCACCGCTGGAATCCCTGCCCTTTCAAGGGCTGCAATTAGTATTTTCGCAACCTTGAAAAGGCTCTCCTGAATGGTGCCGCTGACAAGATGGTGATCCTGACGGGCTGCTATGGAATAGGTGAGTTCATCACCATGCCAGACAGCTCTGCCGCCTGTGGGTCTTCTAACCATGTGGTACCCGTCTTCAAGTAGTCTGTTGAGATCAACTTCCCTGTCGGGGTTCTGAAATTTTCCAAGCGACAGACAGTGAGGTTTCCAGGTATAGGTTCTGAAAACAACATCGTATTCCATGGAGCGAACCAGTTCCATGGCACATACATCAGCTGCCATATTGTAAAAGCCGGTTCTGTCAGAATCTGCTATTGAAAGTATTTTACCCATTGTTTCCTTTCTCAGTAGCAGGTTAATATAATTGCACTTTGGAACCGGTATCGAAATTGTGAGTATAGGGATTGAAATGAAACAAATAGCAATGATACTTCTGCTGGTGACTGGTCTTGCTTCTGCAGGTGTATATCGGGATGCAGGAGCCGGTCTCTATCCTTTTCTCAAGATGGACACAGGCGCCAGGTCGGCTTCCCTTGGAGGCACAGATGCAGTTAACGGCGACCTGCTTTCGATTTTTGCCAATCCTGCAATGATAGCAGGCTCTTCTCCAGGGGTATCCGCAGGGCATAACCAGTGGTACGGAACAACCACTCAGAACTTCCTTGCAGGCACAGCAGTTCTTTCAGACAGGTTTACCGGCTCACTGGGTTTCAGAGCGGTAAGCACAACCGATCTCGAGTACAGAGAATTTCCTTCATCTGACCCTGCAGACATGTTTGATGCATACGATTTTTCTGCAGTCGTAGCTGCTGCAGCTGAAATGGGCAAGTTCGACGCAGGTATAGGCTTCAAGTACATCCATGAGAAGATATGGCTGGAATCCTCCAACGGATGGGCAGTTGACCTTGGTGTTGCCTACCATCCCGCTGCTTCACTTGTACTGACAGCTGCCTATCTCCATTCAGGGCCTATGGTGGTAATGGATGAAGACGAGTTCAGAATGCCGAGAACCTGGCTGCTCGCTTCAAAGTGGAATTTGAGCCTTCCCTTCGGTACAGCTTCACTCTCAGGTCAGGTGGAGCGTCCCCTTGATAATCAGGCAGTTGCCGGATTCGGGGTTGAGTACAGGCCTGTTCAGTGGGCAGCACTCAGAGGAGGCTGGAAGACAGGTGACGACAGCTCCGACCTTACAGCAGGGGCAGGTCTCTCAGCCTCTCACTGGATGCTTGACTACGCATTTGTACCAGGGAACTATGCCCTTGGAGATTCCCACAGGGTTACACTCTCAAGAGCCCTGTAACATGCGAATTCTGCTTGTTAACGATGACGGGTTTGATGAACCTGGCCTGAGGGCGCTTGAAGAAACATTTGCAGATCATGACACCATTACAGTGGCTCCCTGTTGCCACCACAGCGGCGCAGGGATGTCGCTGAATCTCTATTCTCCACTGAAAGTGAGAAAGCACAGCGAGAACAGGTTCTCAGTTGAGGGAACTCCTGTTGACTGTGTAAAGCTTGCTCTGGGTGAACTGTGCGGCGGAAAAATACCGGATCTGGTCCTTTCAGGTATCAATCCAGGCGCAAATCTGGCCAACAACACCTGGTACTCAGGAACAGTTGCAGCTGCAACGGAAGCTGCTTTATGGCTCATACCGGCTATGGCTGTGAGCCAGGAATACCGGTCTGAACCTGACTTTTCCAGTTCAGCTGCGGTGACACGGGAACTGGTGGACAACAGAGTATTCAGTTTTGCTGAGCCTGGCACACTGCTCAATGTGAATGTTCCCCTTGAGTTCACAGGAAGCTACACTGCAACAAAACTGGGAAGCTTCTCCAGAGAGATACCGTTTACCAGTGACAACGAAGGAACCCTTTTCAGGTATGGGCCCTATGAGGTTCAGCCTGTCAGGGAAGCTGAAGGAACCGATGTGCATGCGCTGAGAGAGGGCAATGTGAGCATTACTCACCTTGCAGCTTCCAGAATTCATCCTGAAGTGCCGAAAGGTATCTTGTCATGGTGCTCCAGGCGGCACTGACGGCACTTTTCCTTTTCGCATCACCTGACGCGGTTCACCTGAATTATTCTGTTGTGGTTCATCTGAATGAAAACGGCGCAATTACCGAGCAGACCTCAACTGCTGTAATTCCCCTTAACGGAATGGGAGTGCAGCACTATTCCGCACTGAGCATTTCTTTTCGGGAGGGCATGGAAGATATTCGTGTCACCGAGGCAAGAGTAGGACACTGGCGCGGCGGCAGAGGAAGCTCGGAAGGTTATATCGAGACAGGTCCCCACAGTATGCTCTCAGGAGCCGGTCGAATGGAATCGTCTTATAAAGAAACACTGGTGACAATGCCAGGTGTGGAGGTCGGGGACACTGTATATCTTGAGATTGAGAGAATCATTACCGAGCTTCCGCTTTCTGATGTTTACAGCTACACATTTTCACCGGTTATGGAAGACAGCGTAGCCTCATCAAGCTTTACTGTTATAAACGATTCAGAGAGACAGCTGATTTCAACTGATTCAAGGAGTTCGTTTGTCTTTTCGGCAAGCTCTCCACTGCCTGAGCATCCCCTGGCAGAGTATTGCAGGAACTATGTTTCTATTGCTTCCGGAACCCCTGAAGAGCTTTCAGCAGATGCTTCACAGACTCTTAGTGACCTGTCGCATACCGATTGTGCTGAAATTGGTGAAATACTTCAGGAAACCGGTTCATCACCTGAAGCACTGAGAGCCTGGGTAGCAGAGAACATCACCTACATAGGTGCAGAAGCAGGTTTATGGCCTGGCTGGTCTCCCAGGACACCAAAGCAGACACTGGAAGACAGGTCCGGAGTTTGCAGAGACAGGGCTGTTCTTCTGACATGGATGCTGCTAGAAGCCGGGTATGAAGCATATCCTGCTCTGGTTTCCAGTTCCGGTGAAACTCCTTCATTGGTGGACGGACGCTCCTTTGACCACATGATAACCGTTTACAGGGAAGGCGATTCTGCTCCGTGGCAGCTGCTTGATCCTACACCTGAAGGGCTTCCTGAGAATGCAGGTATCAGTTTCGGCCTCAGAGGAGCCGGTTATCTTCCGGTTACTCCTTCCGGTTCTCAGCTGAACCGTATACCTGTTACAGGCTGGAACGATACTCTTGATATTTCCATAACAGGAACCATTGCCGGTGACCTTATTACAGGAACCCTTGAGGCAGAGGCATTTGGAGCGCCGCTTGAACTGGTTTCCACCCTTTACACAAGATCCGCTCCGTCACTGGTGAATGAAATGTTCAGAAGGTTCTTCGGGGCCGCTGAATGCAGTGATGTTACCATGTCAGGCAACAAGTTAACCGTACATGGAACATGGCATTTGTGCAGAACGGAAAACGCGCTGCTTCTTCCAGGATTAAGGGATGTTTCACTTCCGGGAACAAGACTGGCATCAATGCTTCTTCCGGTTCTGCCGGATTCCTTTCTGCCTGATGCGCCTGCTGTTGAAATACTCACCATAACAGTGCCTTCACCCTGGCCTTCACCGGTGCTTCCTGAAGAATGCCGTACAGCCGGTTACAGCAGCAGTGTTGCCTTTGAAGAGGGAAATCTTATCCTTCATGAGAGCGCAGACCTTTCAGCAGGAGCAGAGGGATTCAGTGAAACCCTTTATGCAAGGAGCGGCACTTCAGCCAGAACTGTGGTAAGTAAATGATTCTTTCAGCAGCGTTACTGGCAGGATTCATTGCTGTTCCCTCACGGTACACATCAGTTGAGGTTGATATTGAATGGAACGGAACTGTAAAGGAAACTACAGTGGCCTACACAGCTTCCGCAGGTGATGACGGTCGTTTTCTTCAGGTGAAAAGGGATTTTGACCCTGACTACATGGAAGTTGAGCTTCTTCACGCTGAATACGGCTTTGAGGGGGCACTGAGAAGTGTTCCAGACTGGGCGGTTAAGACCCTCACCGGCAGTGAAGGATGGCCTGGAGCGCTTGTGGTGGCTTTTCCGGGGCTAAGGCCCGGTATGGAGATGGAATGGACATTCAGAATCCGTGATGAAGGACGATTATCTTCTGCAGGATTGTTCTACACCTACATAGCAGGCCGTGAACCGGCAGCCATTGAAGTACGGTGTCCAGATGCAGAGGGATTGTCTTTCCGGCAGAGCGGTTTTGTCTGTTCATCAAGGGGAGACAGAAGGGTGTTCGTATCCAATGATCAGAATTACCGTGAACTCTGGATATCCACTGCTGAAAGCTGGGAAGAGGTCGGGAATCTTCTTCTTGAATCATCCAGGGCTTCAGCAGAGGAGACCCCGCCTGATCTGAGAGAAGCTGCCATTGAAGCAGGTGCTGCAGGAGCCCTTCCGCAAATGAGAATATCCCGGGGAAGGGTTCTCATTACAGAGTCTATGCAGCTGCTGCCTTTTCCAGGTGGCGATGCAGGTTTCAGTGTAAGGTCCATTCAGGAGATACTGGACAGCAGAAGAGCAACCCCCATGGAGGCAGCCACTCTGCTCTCTGCCATGTGCCGGGTAATGGGAATTGATGCCCCTGTGGTTCCTGCAACAGATATTCTTCCCCCTATTCCTTCACCCCTTGGATTCAATCGTGCCTTCATCCTTGCAGAGGGTAATCTGGAAGAGCCTGGGGAGTATCTTTCTCCTGCAGGCTGGGTTGATATGCAGGACACTCTGTGGCTTCTGCTTCCAGGCGGAATACTTGGAGAATTGCCTCCTGAGACTCTTGCCGACTCCTGCGGGGAAGAGTGGGAGATATTCCCTGACCAGGGCTTATTTACCCTTACTGTTACAGCATTCGGCGGGTTTGACAGGGAGCTGCGGAGAAAAATGGCAGGAAGAGATGCGAACAGCCTTCTTTTGGCTGCAGGGGAGTGGTTCAGGGCTTCAGGAATACATTTCGTTCCTTCATCAGTTCACATTTCAGACCTTTATGACCTTGCTGAAGCTGCTTCAATTACCGTTACCGGCACCTTTCCAGAAGCGGAGGAATGCTGGCTTGAAGAGGAACCCATACTGAAATGGAACAGGGTCGGAACTGTTGAGAGGACATTTACAGGGGTTACAAGAGAAGGCGGAGTGCTCAGCAGATGAGAGAGAGAATAGTTTTTACAGCTTTTCTGCTTTCAGGTATTGCTCTGAGGCTTATTGCAATGAATCAGCTTGACTGGTTCTTTGGAGAAAGCCTTCATGTGGATGAAATCACATGGACTGCCGGAGATACGCCGCCATTTGAAAGACCCCCTGCAAATTACCTGCTCGCTTCTGTTTCCGGAAGCATTCCGGTTCTCAGAACTGTATACAGCATAATCTCACTGCTTCCTGCTGCAGTATTCTTTATGCTGCGAAACAAGTCTATGAAGAACTCGGTTCTTGCCGGAGTTCTTGCAGTAGAACCTACACTGCTTTTTTCAGGACTTCAGGTAATGCCTGAAGCTCCTGCGGCTGCTTTCCTGGCAGGAGCCCTGTGCCTTGCAGAAAAAAGAAAGCACCTGCCTGCAGGAATACTCATCGGTGCAGCTGCGCTCTTCAGAGGTGAACTGCTTCTCTTCATACCTGTATCACTGTTTTTTATCAGACCCTTGAGAAACTGGGGTGCAGCTGCAGCTGGAACTGCAGCTGCAGTTCTTCCAGTGCTGACTGTCAACCTTGTTTCTGGAGGCCCTTTTGCTCCAGGGGCGAACGGCACACTCAATCTGTGGCTGGGGTCTTCATGGGAACTGCTCACCACGCCTCCTGGAATTGAGTACGAAGAACTTGCAGGAGATGACTCATTCACCGATAATGCAGTGAATGCCATTTTGCGGTCTCCGATTGGCTGGCTTGGCAGGGGAGCAGTGAAAGCAGCTGCTTTCTTCATCGTTCCAGGCCCTGGCAGAAACATGGAGACTTCCTCTCTTCTGAAGGGTTCCATACTGGTTTTTCTTATTCCTGTTACAGTTATACTGATGGCGCTGGCAGCGGCAGGATTGAAAAAAAATGCTGCAAGCAGCCTGATAGTCACCGGGATTATTGCTGCTTTTGTATTTTTCCCTTCTGTACGGCACAGGGCAATTCTTATACCTGCCTTCGCAGCTGCAGCTTCAACTTTCAGATGGAAACCGGCTATACCTGCAGCTCTGTGTATTCTGTGGCTTTCACTTTTTATGCAATACCCTGGAAGGGTAAGACCTGGATTGAACCATTTGCTTATAGCAGAGCATTTGCTTGAGAAAGGTGAGTTCACCGGTTCTCTGAGCAGACTTGAAAGGGCAGAGGCTGAAGGATTTGAAGGTGCAGATATTCACAATTTGAGAGGTGCTTGCATTGCGTCATCCGGTGGTGATTTAGGGCTTGCTCTTCAAGAGTTTTCAATGGCTCTGAGAATGGCTCCTGAGTCTCCTTCTGCATGGAGGAACATGGCAGTGATACTCTGGGACACAGGCCATATTCAGGATGCCGTTACTGCTGCTGAAAAGGCGGTAAGCCTTAATCCTGAACTGAGAGCTGAGCTTACTCCGGTTCTTTCCTGTCCACAGTGATATAGGGTTTCAAGTCAAGCAGTGGAGTTTTGTCAAGCGCACTCAGTCCTGAGGTATAGACCCGATTGCCCTCTATCTTCAGAAGTCTTGCCACATCAAGTCCGACAGGATTTGGTCTGTTGGGGGATCTTGACGCGAACAGCCCTGTGGTTCCTCCGTTCATTGACGGAGGATGGGCTGTATTGGAACCGTTGTAGCCCCGGGCTCTGTCAATGTGAAAAAGCACGATAACATATTTCCTTTTCTCAAGGTCTTTAAGACCTGAAGCGTATTTCTCTTCCAGTTCCAGTATGAACTCTCCGCTGTCATCGTCTTCCTTTGCCTGAAATGGAGCCATCTTAACATAAGGTGTTCTTATGATGCCTATAGAATGGTAGATTATCTTCACTACAGGTCCTTCCTGCTGAATATTCTGTAACCCAGATAGAAGAGAGCTGCAGCCCATACAGCAGGATAAAGGGTTTCCCAGAGAGGAATTGTACCGCCTATTCCGAAGAATGCCAGAGCTTCATCAATGATGCTGGAAGCAGGGAGAATCCCTGCCTGCACAGATCTGTAGCCTCTCTCAAAGGGAAGAATGAAGGTGATTACTCTGGCAACTGTGTAAAAAACCGATTCGTTAATTTCAGGAATATTCTTACCAAGTTCTACCATGTTTCCCATTCCCACAGCAAAGCCTTCCAGAACAAATGTTATCAGCATTGCAGGTATTTTTCCCGTAACAAGGGATGCGAGTATCACAAAAGCCCATGTTGCAGAAAGCCATACGGGAATGCTCACAATGGCCTGAAGGGCGTTGGAAGGAACGAAAGGCGCGTAGAATGAGGTAATCAGGCAAGTCAGTCCGAAAAGAAGATACCCGAAAATCACCGACACAATCAATGGAGCAAAGGTGGTCGCAGCGTAAACTCTGAACCTTGTCTGGGGCAGAGCTGTCCATATGGACATTCTGCCGGCATCCATCTCATCAGGAAGAATGCTTGATCCAAGAACTATTGTAAGCCCCCACACCATAACTGAGAGCATTGAACCGGCAATGGTGAGAGCTGCGTACGCAAGGTCGGAATCAGTAGCTTTAAGGCCACTATCAACGACCAGGGACTTTGGGTCTGCTGCAGCTATTCCCCGCCAGAAAAGAAGCAGATAGAGGACAGAGAGAATACCGACGATAAGCAGCAGTTTACGCCGGGCCATGTGTTCGAGAGCATTAAGAAACATGGCTTCCTCCATCCATTATTCTCATGAAAATGTCTTCCAGCGACTCCCTCTGAAGTCTTATTCCAGTGAAGTGAACACCGGCTGCAGCCACTTTCGCTGCAAGTGCAGGAAAGTCATTCTCCCTCTCAAGGGGTACTGCGAGGGTTTTTCCCTTTACAACTCCCTCACCGCTCAGTGCTTCACTCATCCTTTCCGGTTCAGGGGTATCAACAACTGCAGCTCCCTTGAATTGGGAGAGATTCTCAAGCCTGTCATGGGCAACCAGAGAACCCTGATGAATAAACGCCGCCCAGTCGCATACCTTCTCAACCTCACCAAGCAGATGACTGTTCAGAACAACAGTGGATCCTCCACTGACCAGTTCAGCCATTGTGCTCCTTACAAGCATTCTTCCTGAAGGGTCAAGTCCCGATGACGGCTCATCAAGAAATACCGTTTCCGGTTTTCCGCAAGTCATCAGCGCAACAGCAATACGCTGCCGCTGCCCTTTTGACATCTTTCCAAGTTTTCGTTTGAGGAGATCACCGCACTGAAGGGTTTTAGCCCTGTGAATAAAGTCTATTTCCCTGCCTTCGCTCCGTACCCTTTCAAACTGCCTGTACATCTGCAGAGGTGTTGCCCATTTGGGAAACGATATGCGTTCTGGAAGGAACCTTACCCCTGCTCTTGAGGCAGGGTCAGCAGGCGGAAGACCGTAGAGACTGATTGCTCCCCTGTCAGGAATAGTGAGGCCAAGAACAGCCCTCATCAGAGTTGTTTTGCCTGCACCGTTAGCTCCCAGTACGGCAAGGGACTGCCCTTTGGAAACCTCAATGCTGAAACCCTCTTTTAACGCAGTGGTTCTGCCGTATTTTTTTGAAATTCTGCGAACGCTTATTGCAGTACCGGCCATAACCTATATTACCCCCTGTTATTTGTATTGGAGGAATATTGACCAAAGGGGCAAAAGCCGCAAGGCTGATTCTCTTTCTTCTTGCTGGAGCTTTGCTTACATATTATCTGCTTGCTCGTTCAGGTTCAGTTTCTGAAACAGTGAACAGTATTTTTTCAGCACTGGCAAGCTGCAGTATTCAGTGGCTTCTGCTTTCTCTGCTTCTTTTCTTCCTCTCACTGCTTATAAGGGCCTGGAGATGGCAGCTGCTCGCAGGAGATCACACTATTCCAGTGGTTCGTTCAATGTCGCTTACAGCGGTTCATGTGGGGCTTGGTCATCTTCTTCCGGTAAGGCTTGCAGATGTGGCTCTTGTGGGGCTTTTTCGGAAATATGCCGCTATTCCTGCAGGAAGCGGTGCCGCTACAGTGATGCTGGCAAAAATAATGGACATTATCGCTATGGGTACAGTGGTGGCTCTCAGCTTTCTCACAGGGCTCTCAGGGCCGGTTGTGGCAATAGCTTCCGGCATAGCCGTTACAGGCACAGCAATGCTCTTTTTTCTGCCCTTTATGCTTAAACTTGTTGCAGTTCCTCTGAAAGCGGTTACAGGGGAGGGAAGAGTATCAAAAGCCCTGAATGATATGACCGAAGCTGCCAGATTAACCCCTGAGAACAGAAAGCCACTGTTTCTTGCAGTGGCTGCCAGCTTTGCAGGATGGACACTCAAGCTCTTCATGTTCCTTACACTCCTCAGGTCTGTAGGTGTACACAGCATTCCTCTCTGGCAGGTTTTCACCGCAGGAGCTGTAACAGATTTTATTCTGGCTCTTCCTGTGCACGGTCTTCTCAGTCTGGGCACAGTTGAGGCTGGATGGGTGGCCGGGTTTGCCTTAACCGGCATTACAGGAACACTATCCGGAGGAATATCCGTTGTGGAAGCAGGGTTCAGCGTTCATCTCCTCTGGCTTTTCATGGCAGTTTTGCTTATGTCAGCTGGAACACTTGTTCTTCTTTTCTATGGAAAGGATCTGTATTGAAAATCGTAATCACCGGCGCCGGTGTCTCCGGCCTTACCCTTGCTGAACGCATTCTTTCAGAAAATCCCGGTTATCATGTAACAGTGCTGGAGCGGGAGAATGCGCCAGGAGGGCTGGCAAGGAGTTTTCACCGGGACGGATTTGATTTCGATATAGGTCCCCACAGGTTTCACACTGCAAACAGCGAGGTAGATGAATACCTTAGAGATATTCTCAAAGGCTGTTACGAAGAGATACAGAGAAACAGTTCGGTATACATGGCTGGAAAGTACAGGAACTGGCCGCTGACGCTGCAGTCTGTTCTGGGGCTTCCTCTTCCAGTTTTGTGGAGAAGCTTTCTGGATCTGTTCAGAAAACCTGACATACCTGAGATCAGATCATTTGCAGATTTCATCAGAAGCAGGTACGGCAACAATCTGTATCGCTTTTTTTTCGCCGGCTATACAAGGAAGTTCACCGGTCTGGATTCTGAAGAGCTTCATGTTGACTGGGCCCAGGCAGGGGTGAACAGAGCTGTGATAGACAAGAGGGTAAAAGCAGACAACCTGGTTTCTCTGCTGAAGAGCATGCTGCTTCCCAAACCAGTGGAAACAACCTTCTACTACCCTTCTAAAGGTGGGATACAGACTTTCTGCGACATACAGACAGAGAGAATAAGGGAGGCTGGAGGAAGGGTTCTTACAGGTGTTTCAGCAGAAGGCATTGTCACTGAGAACGGAAGAGTAACTGCTGTTAAGGCTGAAGGTGGAAAGGTATTTGAGGCAGACACAGTATACTGGACAGCACCGATCTCAATTCTCTTCCCTGAAGCAGACCTCAGGTACATCAACACACTGATTGCCTGTGTAGCCCTTAATGAAAAGAATCCTGTCAATAACTATCAGTGGTGTTATTTCGGCCAGAAAGAGGTAATTTTCAGCAGACTCACAGTTCCAGCCATGTTCCGCAGGGACTGTGTGCCGCCTGAAAGAGACAGCCTGATCGCCGAAATCACCTGTTCTCCCGATTCAGAAGAATGGAAGATGCCGGAGAAACTTGAAAAACGGCTTCTTGATGATCTGAAGAAAGTCAATGCGATAAAAGGGGACGATGTTCTCTTCGTAGACTGGTACAGGATACCTGAAACATATCCCATCTACTCTCTGAATTACCGTAAGAAACTGGCAGAGCTGCAGATACCTGAAGGGCTCATTCCCATGGGCAGATGCGGCTCCTTCTGGTACAACAACATGGATCATTCAATACATCAGGCCCTGACAACTGTTTCAGGCGGACAGTTCAGCAGAGACTTCTGGAAACAGGGCTAGTGTCACATCTGTAATGTAGAATAAAACCTTTTCAGCTTGATTCGGCTTCTTCTGCTGTGAACTGCCGGTTTACCTTTGCAGCTTCGGTGTTCCTGCCATCTTCCAATGCGATAATTTTCTTACAGTTCAGCTCTGCCGCATTATCAGCAGGGAGGCTCAGATTCCATCTGAAAAACCCTTCGCAGGATCGCTGCAGTTCATCGTAATAAGGCTGGTCCTGAAGTCGCTGTGGTCAATTCACCTGTTTACCCTGCCTGCTCTTGCCGCATCAATACAATCTTCAGGAAACCGTTAACACGATCAATCTTCAAAATGCTTATTCTGAAAAAGCGTTACTGGTCTTCGTTCCCTGCCTTCTGATCCTTCCCTTCGTCACACCGGAGCTGAACAAGAGCAGGAAGCGCCTTCTGTGATCTGTGACATGCGGCACGATTCCGTCAGGATCACTTCATTGGGATTTCTGCAGGGTAACCGCATAGTGATCTTCATTCCATGGCATCGGCAGGAGCAAGTTCTCAGAATACTCTTATCCCTTGACACCATATATGTATCCATGCAATAATCCATTAATGGAATAAATAATATCTATTGAGGGAAGGGCGGTGATTTTTATGAAGTCCGGTATTCTTGTGCTCTCCTCTGTCCTTCTGTTTAATTCATCACTCCAGGCTGATATCCATCGTATTCGAACAACTGCAGCAGACAGCTCAAGGGTTGTTTTCCTGGCCCTTACACCGCTTTCCTGGGAACAGGCAGAACATGATTCGCTGGACTTCATCAGGTTCTCAGACTGCCCTGTTACGGACAGTGTTGGTTATCCTGAGCTTCCCATGATAACCTGCCTTGTTGCAGTGCCTGACAGTGTAGACCCGAAAATCAGCTATAGTTTCACCGACGAACACACTCAGCATGTCCTGCCGGTTTATCCCTCTCCGGCAATGGTCCTGTTCTCTGACCTCTGTACTGCAAGTGTTGTTGACTCGTTCGTCATTGATTCAACAGCCTATTCCTCTACCGATTTCTGGCCTGCGGAAAGAGTAAGGCTGATTGGAGAAACACGAATATGCGATCAAAGACTGCTCAAGATCCAGTTGTTTCCTGCCCAGTACAGAGCCTTTGACAGCACACTGGTCTCTGTAACAAGCTTCAGTGTTACCGTTTCTTACAACAGCGCCGAAGCAGTATGGAGCAGCATAGGACTCGGTTCTTTCCAGGATATGGCTCAGGGCAGTCCGATCGTGGGATATCAATATGAGGATCAGACCTACGCACCAATGCCGGAATACTTTGGAGTAGTTGATCCTGAAGATGGTCCTCAAAACCCATGCCGAATGCCGGATTATGTGATTTTATGCGCATCCGGACTGTATGCTGAATGCAGCAATGTCATTGACTCATTAGCTGAACACAGGGTCGGTCTTAACGGATTTGATGTGGCAACTGTCCTTACAGATGCTGTTAACGAAGATTTCGGGGAGCAGGGACAGACTGCGATAAACGATGAAACTATAAGGGACTTCACTGAATATATGTGGAATAACTGGCCCCAGGCATCTGTTAAAAAACCTGAATACCTTCTTCTTATCGGTGATCATGAGGACGCTTCATTTGGTTCTGCTGACTGGTTCCTTCCGACACACATTTATGACTGCAATATCGGCAAACTGCTCATAGAAGATATCGGCAATGATGAATGGTATGCTTATATGAACGGAAACAGAGAAATCGACAATGACATTCCCAGCATGGCTGTGGGCAGAATTTCTATTAAAAATGGTACTACAATTCAGACTGATACATTAAGTGCTATTATTCATAATATTATAAACATGGAAAAGCCTGTAACTCAAATCCCCATTCCCAGTTACAGAAGGAGAATAACCAGGCTGACAGGTACAGGTACAGAGATAATTAAAAACAATACAGGCACTGGATATCAATTTCCTTATGACTGGGAACCTTCTCTGGAATGGACCTCAGATTTCACTGAATGGCTCAATTACGATTTCGTAACCAGCTACTGCGGAGATGGCAGGGACTTCACCGACATGGACGGCAGTCTGATGTCCAGCCATGCCTGGAGAGACCAGTGTCTCTCTGAATACGGCAAAGGCGCCGGAATCATGTTTTACAGTAATCATGGTTCCTGCCATATGTTCAGTGCAGGTCTCGAATGGCTTGCAGAGTACATTCCCCGGGATCCTTACACAAAAGGCGCCAGAGACAGCACTTTTAACAATTACCAGATCGAAAGCAGTCTGACTGCGGCATCAGGTCATGCGGCACCCTTTGCACTTCTTCTGTGCTGCTCAGCAGGATCATTCAACCATACGGTCAGTGAGCATACTTATCCTCAATATTATCCTGAACTGTGCAGTTTTGAAGGTTCAGTATCTCCACCTGTCCCTGCATATGATTTTGGTACCGACTGCATCGGAGAAAAATTGTTCAAGAATACAACTGTACCTGTTGCAGGGGTGTTCTGCGGATCCAGCGCATCGTTAATAAGTTGCTACGGATCGTACGGTAAGGGTATCATTGAGGCCATCTTCGTAAAGGGATACGGAAGACTGGGCGATGCTGTCATGCAGCAGAGATTATCTTATTACGACTTCAGTGTCTCCATGGACGGCAATGGAATCGCTTCTCTGGGACAATTCAACCTTCTTGGTGATCCAGCACTTGACATATCGGACTATGTGAGATTTCCCAACTCCTGTGATCTGGTTGTTTATCATGGTGATTTTGAAGTATTTCCCTACCCGGTTGAAACACCTGCCGGCCCTGAAATGGAGCTTAGTTTCATTGTCAGAAACAACGGGAGGAAGGATTCGGAGGCATTCAGTTCAAGGATTACAATAACAGACGGTTCCAACACATTCACAGACTATATTTCCTGCTCAGGTATCCCGTCAAAAACAGAGCGCATATTCTCTTATACATGGGCATGCCCTGTATGGTTCGATACGCCGGTTGAACTGGATGTGGAAATCGAAGCTGATTGGCAGAATGCCTGCAGTGACTGCTGGCGTCCCAATAATACCGCATCGGACACATATCAAATCAATGATATTTATCCGTTCAGCTCAGGTTGGCCTGTTGAGGTAACAGGCAATATCAGCACTACACCGCTTCTGCTGAATCTGAACAATGATCCATACATTGAGGTGGTTGCCCTGACCGGCACCAGTCTTACTGCCTTTGATTACAGCGGTAACACATTATGGATAGTTTCCGATGAAGATTTCCAGGGGTATGTGGACCCTCTGGCAGTCGATCTGAATCTGGACGGTCAAACTGAAATACTTGCTGCCTATGATGATGGCATCAAGGTAATAAGCAATACAGGGTCTGTTCTGGGAAAACTTGAAACAGATGCCTCCCTTTTTGTCGCAGGAAATATGCACACCGGAACAGGTATTGAGATGTGTACTGTCAACGGCAATACTCTTTCCCTTTATAGCTGGGATGCTTCTGCAATGCCTCCAGGGTTTTCAGAGATAGCTTCGGAGGATCTCGGTTTCAGGCCTGTACTACCGGCAGTATTTCTCTGCTGCAATGATCTTGATGGTGATTCTTTTGAAGACGCAGTCTGCTTGAACGGTTTCTTCGACAGTAGTATTCCCCCGAATCCTGAAGTTAACTCCGTTTCGGCATACAGCTGGAATACAGAGGACATGATCTATCAGCACACCTGGAACGAGTATCTTAAATCAATATCCCTCTCAGCAGGTCTTCTTGCTGAAGAAGCAGCAATTGGATACCCGCTGGGTAAGTTCGAAGGCTCAGGGTATCCTGCGTTGCTCATAGAACCGGAGAATTCTGTTCCTGAGATTTCCTGCTCAGGCGCCAATGTTCTGACTTCAAATTATCTGATGTATGGTGTATTCGCTGATTGGTCTGCACCAACAGGAGCAGACACCTATGTCCTGCCCTCTGGACGGCAGTGCATGGCCTGGAATAATTCCGGAGAACCGTTCGGAAGTTTCCCTACCAGTAATTTCGGAGGAGATACTGAAAGTTCCATGGTAAGCCCTGCCTCTCTGGGCAATCTGGACGATATATACTCTGACGATGTACTCTTCAGCTCGGTGCTTGATGGAGACTGGACTATACTGGCATACAACTATGATGGTTTACCGCTTGGCACAGCTTCGGATTTCCCTTTCACTCTTCCCGAGGATGTTTCCGCTGAAGGTGGATTCGCTGTGGCTGATCTGGACAGAGACGGAAAAGTGGAGATCGTTTTCGGCACCAATGACGGTCTTCTCCATTGCTGGAAACTGGGCAGTTGCTCAGTCGGTTATGCACCCTGGTGTCAGTTTCAACATGACAACGGAAGATCAGGTGTTCTGGAATGATACTTCTTTTTCTCGCATGCCTTGGAGTAACGATCAGTCCTGGCTGGAGCGATCCCCTGCTGGTTACTGATTCAGCCAATACATTGAGAAGGGAACAACTGATACACAGAGATGAGCTTGGTCGGTTTCATCTAGTCTGGTCTGACTATAACAACAATTCAAGAATAGGATACAAGATATTTGCGATTGATGGAACTGTTCTGTATCCTGAGACAATGCTCTCTCTTGACATTCACAGTTCTCTTCACTCGATGTGTGTAACCGGAGACAGCCTGATTGTATTCTGGAGGAACTACAATCCTGTATACTATGCCATCAGGAGCATTGCAGATGGTTCTGAGATAACTCCTGCAACATACCTTTTTTCAACATCCACTATGTACCCTTACATTCGTGCCAGCGCTGACAGTCTCGGCAGGCTGCATGTTCTGTACAATTCAGGCTCTGATGTAATTTATGCTGTCTGGAATCCTGCTCCCGGTTCAGGCTTTATCACAGAGTATGAATGGGTGATTGAAGGCGCTGATTCAGGGGGAGTGCTGCTTGTGGATGGCAACAGAGTACACATCGTTGTGCAGGATCCGGTAGATCACGCCTTTTCATACCTTCAGTATGATATTGAAGGTAATACTGTGGTTCCACTTACCGACTTTACCAGTGGAGAATTCTACACCAGCAGATTCCCTGTACTCAGAGTGGATTCATCCGGTGACCTGATGGTTCTGGATAATTCCATTGCATACAAGGCTGTAAAGGCAATCTATCTGTGGAAGCTTGATGGTGAGACAGGAGATCTTCTGCTGGACTTGATACCTCTGGTTACTCCTGATTTACCCGACATGGATACCAGTGGTGACTTCATTGTTGAACCGCTGCCTGTTCAGGACCAGTTCTACCTTTGCTGGCGCGGATACGGACTCAACAAGATATTCAACCTGGTTTTTGACTCGGACGGAAACATCATAGCTGACTGGTATACAGCCTACGACTATTCAGACGAGAATCCTGAAGATATTCAAAACATAGACGGGGTTTCGGATGATCAGGGGAATCTCTATGTGGTGTATGGGCAGGTTGAAACAGAACCGGAAGTTGATTACTTTCCCACCTTTGGCTGGTTTGATTACAGCTATTCAGGCACTCTTGTTCGTGAAGCTCAGGTTGATCCTTTCAGGTCATTTACCTTTTCGTGCAACCCTGTTACCGGTTCTGTCACGGTGTATACGAATTCAGAATCACAGACTCTTCGGGTGTTCGACATTTCCGGCAGAGAGGTGTCTCAGATCTGTGTTTCAGAAGGATCAGGCGTCTGGCATGGAACCTCTTTTGCAGGTGAGAGGCTGCCGTCGGGACTCTACAATGTTGTGGAGGAAACAGGCAGCGTAAAGCGCATTACCCTTCTTTCTGAATAGTTATCTATGCTAAAAGCGCCGGCAATAATATTAAGTTCAGTCTCAGCCATGTAATGCCGGCTTTTGTGCCTTGGAGTACAGACGAACTCACAACGATTCATCAGTTGCCGGGTCTTTCTCAGGTGTGAATCTATAGTGGCCTGAGAAAACTGGAGAGAGAAATAAGGTGTATTTGCCTGTGTTTTCCAATCAGCCTGTGTCTGCTTTTCAACCTGTCTGAACAGGATTCTGAACAGTTTTATATTATCTCTGCCGCAGGTGCAGGAAGAGCGGTGGAAATCCGCCACGGTAGCGCCACTGTGACCGGAATCGATCCGGAAGTCAGACACTGTACCGCACATTGAAGAGCGGGAATCGCCAAATGACCTCTCTTTGCAAGATGTCCTGCGGCTTTCACTCTGTCGTGAAAGGCGGGTCTCATGATCCAGCTGATACTTATTCTTACAGGGTTCACAGTAACCGATGCAGGAGGCAATCCCATACCTGGCGCATGGATAGGCTCCTCCGGTAGCTGGCTTGGGGCAACTGACCAGGCTGGTGTATTTCAGGTTCCTGAAGACTTCCCTGATACAGTTACGGTACATGCTACAGGTTTTTCCGACTGGACAGGACCTCTTCCCGGGCCTTCCGATACCATTGTTTTACAGCCTGAGGCAGTTGGTTCGGGAACTATTTATGTAACAGCCTCAAGAGGTTCCCTTGAATCACTGATGCCGTCCACCGAAGTTCTGAATGGGAAGGACCTTGAAGAACTCTCTTCAGGGGGGCTTAACCGTCTGAACGGAAGGGTCTCAGGGGTGACTGTGAGAGAATACGGCGGAGCAATTCCCATAACATCGGTTTCACTGAGAGGCGGCGACCCTGGACAGTCGGAATACATGGTGGACGGAATCTCCATAACATCCCCAAGAGACGGAATGCCCACAGGGGTATTTGATCCAGTTCTTTTTTCAGCTCTGGAACTGGCCAGGGGAGGAGCCATTCCCGGAGCAGGTTCCTCTGGAAGCTCAGGTGCTCTGAACTACCTGCCTCCGCTTTCTTCAGAACCGCTTTATCTTCGAACCTCTGTTAATTCCGCAGGAAGCGTCTGCACAGCTGCAAGGTATGCAGGATCATCCATTTCCCTTAGAAGGAACATGGGAAATAACGGCTCTGAGGGCTACAGCGGTTCCTTCCTTACAACACACACGCTTGGTTACGGCTTCAAAGGCGGCCTGCTGGCAGGTTTATCAGCAGGGGAGACAGAGGCTCCCGACTGGACTGTGCAGGGAGACGGAGAAAGGTCTCAGGGGCAGGCTGAAGGCTGGCTGAACTGGCACAGTGGAAACCTTGAGGCTGACCTCAGCGCAGGTACTGGAAGAATGATTTACACACAGACCCTTCCTTTTGTCATAGATGACACCCATACAGATCACACGGAAAGGGCATCTTTTGTCTGGAGAGGCCCTGTGAATGCACAGTTTTCGTGGATCTCTGCCCATCTTGAGAGCACCGCCTCCGGAAACCATCACAGGAACAGAACAGGAATACAGATAACAGGAAAAGTCGGCCCGTTTATCGGATGGGCAGGATACGCCTGCGAAAGGGGAATTCAGGCCAGAGCAGCTGTTGAATACGGACCTTTTCGCAGTTCGGTCTTTACTGATGTCCGTGAACCTACAATGAATGACCTTTACTGGCCTTCTGACGGCATGGCTGCAGGAAATCCTGATCTTGAGAGTGAGAGGTCTTCAGGGGCAGAAGCTGCTCTGGAACTCACAGGAGACTTATGGCGCTGCCAGGTAACCGGATTCGTTTCCGGCACAAGGAACCTGATACTTTGGCTGCCTGACGCTCAGGGTGTATGGACTCCTTCCAACCTTTCCAAAGCGCTCTCCAGAGGTATTGAGACCTCCGGAGAAGTCCAGTTGAGCCCTCTGTCACTTTCAGGCAGCTTCACCTGGAATCTGGCAACAGACGAAACCCCTAACACCCCCAGAAACGGCATGCTTATACCGTACAGACCGGAGTATACCTGGGGTGCGGCAATCAGCTTGATTCTTCCTGAAGAATTCGTTTTCTCAGGAGATGCCGGCGGCATGGGGAAGAGGTTCACCAACAGAACCCAGAGTGAATACCTTGATTCTTACACAGTGTTCAATGCTTGTCTGAGAAAACCGGTTACAGAAAATGTTACAGCTGAGATAAACTGCCTGAACATCACAGACAGGAGCTATCAGGTAACCAACGGATACAGTGGAATGAAGCGAACCTTCGGTTTTTCACTTACATACAATGGAGAATAAATGAAAAGATTACTCACAGCTGCAGTGGTTCTTGCCCTTGTTGCAACAGGATGCAGGGACGCATCGGGGCCTTCTTCTGAACAGCACTCCGGAAGGGCAGTTATCTGGTTCAATGGATTATCGGCAAACGCAGATGTATGGTATTATGAGTCAGATTCTCTTGTGGGGAACGCCTGGGTTACAGGAGGAGCCCCAAATCAGATAAGGGAGCTTTATGATGGAAGGGTTGCCATTCTTTCTTCCCTCTCTGCCGACCTTATCATTTTCAACAGTGACACCACAGGCGTTATCGAAGATCAGATACTCTTTGAGAACGGTTCCAATCCATACTCATTTGATGTTGAGGGAACCACAGGAGCAGCAGCAAAGCTGCTTACCTCTTCAGTGGCACTCTTTGATCTCTCAGAAGGAGTAACAGGCTCCATTGAAACCAGAGTCAACCCCAGTGGCACTGAAATTTTCGGTAACTCTCTCTTCATAAGCTATGCAAACTGGCCTGACGCATCCTCTCCAGGGGGCATCTCGGTATATCCACTCTCCGGCGGTGCTGAAACAGCCTGGCTGAATACAGGTGTAAACACCCACTGGCTCAAGGAACAGCCCACAGGGATGATACACGCTTATTCAACCACATACACAGACGACGGCGTCATCTCTGTTGTTGATCCTGTAAACCTCACTGTCGTCACTCAGATTCAGTGTGGAGGCGCTCCAGGCGAAGCTGTTTATGTCAATGATGAATTCCTCAGCCCTGACGGCTGGGGGCAGGGCGGGCTTATCTGTTATACTGAAAGCGGATCGGCGATAAGCAGAATAGAGTTACCTGTAACTCCCACAGGTCTGGCGATTTCCGGAGATACTCTATATGTAACAAGTTTTGCTGCAAATAAAGTATACCTCTTTGATGTGAATGGCTATACCCTTTTCGACTCTCTCAGCTGCAGCGGCGAGGGCCCACAGGGTATTATTGCAGTATCTCCGAAGCGGTGAGTATCTTTCAGGTCAGCTGAAACTACACCACTGAAGGGAAGCCATGAGAAACACAAGGTGCGATCTCCATGTGCACTCGGAAGCCTCGCGACAGTCTGCAAGGTGGATACTGAGAACAGTCAAGGCTCCTGAGAGCTTCACGCCTCCGGAGCTGATATATCACCTTGCGCGAAAACGGGGAATGGATCTGGTAACAATTACCGATGTGAACACCATAGAAGGAGTGGAGAAGATAGCTCATCTTCCAGGTGTATTCATCAGCGAGGAGATATCAGCCCAGCTTCCAGGTTCTAAAAAACCTGTTCATATCCTTGCGTGGAACATCAAAGGTGAGCAGCATGAGGAAGCAGTGCGGTACAGAGATAACCTCTGGGAGCTGCTGGAATACCTGAATGATCAGGGCATAGTGAACGGACTTGCCCATCCCTTTTATTTTCCAGGGGAAGACCTCACAGCAGAGGAGTGGAAAGAACTCGTGGAAAGGGTCTCTCTGATAGAGGCTCGAAACGGTACAAGGGCTCTCTGGGAAAACACAGCCTCCCTGGAAACAGCCAGGCTCATAAAGGGTACAGACTTTTCCGGATTCACTGCAGGCAGCGATGACCACTGCGGCAGGTTCTTCGGGCTTACCTGGACTGAAGCACTCTCAGACGGCACTGCTGAAAGTTTCCTGAATGGGGTGAAAGAGGGCAGAGGCACTCTTCACGGAGATCATGGAAGCGCTGTAAGAGCCTCCTATTCAGTGTATTCAATCGCCTATTCTTTCTACAGAGACAGGCTTCTGAAAAAGAATGTTCCCAATGTGGCAACAATGGCAGCAGACAGATTTCTCAGCCCAATAGCTCAGGAGAGTACCGAGGAGCCTACTTTATGGCACAAGGCAGATTTCCTCTTCCACCACATGCTGAAGAAGGCAAAGGGTAACAGCGCAGACTTTGAGAGTTTCCTTGCCGATGAACTGATCGAGATAGGCAAGGACCTGAACCTGCGAAAGGGAAGTCCTGAGCTTGAAAAGGAAAACATTGAAGAAAGAACCTTTGAAATACTCAACAGGCTCACCAACAGTCTTCTGAGAAGATCAGTGGAGCAGCTTGGCGTAAGGTTCAGCAAAGGAATGATTCTTGAGGGGCTTGAAGCAGTTACAGCTATGATACCTGTGCTTCTGATGAATGTGCCTTTTCCTATTGCATATCTGGACAGAAAGCGGGGAAGAGACCAGGTAAACCGTATCTGCAGGGAACTGGCTCCCAGGTGCAAGTCCCCTGCTGACAGACGCTCAGGGAAGAGAGTATGGATTACTGATACAATAAACGATCTTAACGGTGTTTCAAGAACCATACAGAAGTTCGGAAAACTCAGCGTAAAGGAGAACTGCGAACTTGCCATTCTGGCCTGCCAGGACAGGGCGGTATCCTTTCCAGGCTGGGTGGTAAACTTCAAGCCGATCAAGGAGTTTTCAGTACCGAACTATCCGTCTAAGAAACTTTCTGTACCACCTTTTCTTGAGATGCTTCGTTTCTTTGACGAGAACGATTTTGAGGTTGCCTACATCTCAACACCAGGTCCTCTGGGTATGATAGCTATGGGAATAACAAAGCTTCTGGGGATACCGTCAATATCCATTTACCATACTGACTACCCGAGACACACCAATGAGATAATTGAGGATTCCCGAATTGCCGACATCATAAGCACAGCCACTGGATGGTATTATTCACTCTCTGAAATGATAATGGTTCCAAGCCATTTCTACATGGACGATATTGAAAAGCTTGGAGTAGACCGGAAAAAGATGAGAATCTTTCCAAGAGGCACCGACCATGAGGTTTTCTCGCCCGTTTGGAGAACAGAGGGTTTTATGGGAAGATTCGGCGGCTCGGAAAACACCGTAAAGTTTCTCTACACAGGTCGCATATCAAAGGAAAAGGACCTTGATGTTCTCGCTGAAGCTTTTCTGAAGGTCAGAAAAAAACACCCTTCAGTGGAACTGTTTCTTGCAGGAGACGGGCCCTACATAAGGGAACTGGGAAGGCTTATACTGGGAAAAGGCGGTTTCTTTACCGGTAACCTTTCAGGAGAGGATTTTTCACGAACATGTGCCTCCTGCGACATTTTTGTTTTCCCTTCAACTACCGACACCTACGGTAACTCTGTTCTGGAAGCACAGGCAGCAGGGCTTCCTGCAGTGGTCACCGACAAAGGCGGCCCCCAGGAAATTATTGTTCCAGGAGAAACAGGTTTAGTAGCAGAGGGCAGAAATGCCGAATCTCTGGCTGAAGCAATGTGCACCCTGGCGGAGAACCTGGAACTTCGAAGAAAAATGAGCCTGAAAGCCCGTGAAAGAGCCCTGGACCACAACTGGACAGCTGCCTTCAAAAAGGTGTGGAATGCCGGAACAAGTCTTCTTGAATAAATGGTCGGGGCGACTGGATTTGAACCAGCGACTCCCTGCTCCCAAAGCAGGTGCGCTACCGGACTGCGCCACGCCCCGACCGTACTCACATCAGCACCGATTCTAAACAATTGTTACCGTATTACGCAAGGTTGACCTTTCAGGTCTGCCGGATGATGTTTGTCCAATACTGGTTATTATGCTGATAGGTTCAACTTCTGAAAGGAATCTGTATGAAACCTGTAATCTTTCTTCTTCTGCTGTTAACTGCTGCTGCTGTTTCAGAGAGCGGCTATGTAACAGTTCCGAATGTCACAAGGAATGATCTTGAGTTTTTCTCCAGCAACGGATTTATCATTGACGCAGTTTTCGGTTCGAAAGCCCGTCTTTACACAGACGAGGTTCAGAATACACAACTTAGAAACATGGGCTACAGGGTTTTTGAAAGCGATGCAGTAGGAACCGATGTTCCTTACCCTTCCTATGCTGAAATTGTTACTGCAATGAATGATGTAGTTTCAGCTCACCCCGGAATAGCAAAAATTGAGCCTTACGGCACATCAGAACAGGGAAGAACCCTTTATGTGGTCACAGTAAGTGACAATGTAAACCAGGATGAGGCAGAGCCTGAAATACGCATTCACGGCGGTATACATGGAGATGAGAAAAGCTCTACCATGAGTGTTCTGAACTTTCTGGAAGTTCTTACAGACAACTACGGAACAAGTGACATGTGCAACTATGTGGTGGACAATGCAGAGCTTAGCATCATCACTGTAATCAATCCTGACGGATATGCTGCACACAGCCGAACCAACGCAAACGGCGTTGATCTTAACAGGGACTTCAGCTACATGAACCCCTCATCCTACTGGCAGGGTTCAGAGAGTGTTGCCCTGCGGAATCTCACAATGCAGAACTGGCCGGATCAGAACAACTACATCAATCCCTACGCAACCGGCCTCTCATTCCACAGCGGTTCAGAGTGCGTAAACTCCGTGTGGAACTACAGTGCCTCAGCTGTAATACAGGACATCGATCTGATTAATGCTCAGGCAACTGCTTATGCTCAGCATCCTTCCATAACAGCATACTACGGCTCATGGGACATATGGGTGCCTGGTGCTTCATGGTACCCCACAGAAGGGGATGTGAATGACTGGTCCTATGGTGAGTGCGGTACTGTGGATTACACAATTGAGGTTTCCGATATCAAATCTCCCGAGGACTGGCCTGGTGTTGCCAACGCCAACTATATGCCAATCCTTGAATTCTGTACCACCAGCACTTACGGTATTTACGGTACCGTCCTTGATGGCTCTGGAAACCCTCTGGATGCTCTAATTGAGGTTGAGCAGGTCACCGACTCTGATTCAAGCCCGCTGCGTTTCTGCCACAGCGATGTTATTGACGGCGGTTACTCAAAGGCTCTGCTTCCAGGAACCTACAATGTTGTTGCAACAGTTGCCGGACATGGTTCGTTAAGTCAGAACAACATCACTGTAGGCTCTGAGGAGATGGTTCCTGTGAACTTCGTGTTTACAACAGGCATAGGGGAGGAGTGTTACCAGGATATTTTTCTGAAGGTAAGTGTTTCTCCCAATCCTGTTGCCGGAAGCTGTCTCGTAACACTTCCTGATACAGGGGTTGAAGGAACACTTGAAATTTATGATATTTCAGGCAGAGCAGTATACAGAAAAGCAGTTTCTGCCGGAACAGGTTCTTACTCTCTTAATGCCGGTGGAATGCTTCCTGCAGGGGTGTATAATGTAGTGTTCACTTCCGGCAGGTTTAGCGCATCATCACGAATGGTGGTTGCGAACTGAGAAGGGAAAGGCGTAGAAATGGCACATAAAAAATCGTCATCCAGTTCCAGGAATGGAAGAGACAGCGCCGGAAAAAGGCTTGGCGTAAAAGCTCCTGCAGGCCAGATGGTAAGCGGAGGAACCATTATCATCAGGCAGAGAGGCACAAGAATCCACCCTGGTCTCAATGTGGGCAAGGGCTCTGATGATACCCTCTTCGCCAAGGTAGAGGGCAGAGTCAAGTTCCACCGAATGGGAGCCAGGAAGGTAGCTTCCGTCATTCCTGAAGCTTAGTTTCTGCAGTGAAGCCAACTGCAGACCTGATAATAAGGGGGATCCGCCATCTTCTCACGATGGGAGGTTCCCCTTCCTCCATAGGTCTTATTGAGAATGCGGCTCTTGCTGTAAGTAACGGGAAAGTTCTATGGGCAGGGCCTGAAGCTCTTATTTCCCAAAGCTGTGATACTTCCGAAACAACTGTGACAGAGGACGCGGAAGGTTCGGTGGTTACCCCTGGTTTTGTTGATTCCCACACCCATCCGCTCTTTGGCAAAACCCGCGAGGAAGAGTTCGCCATGCGTGCAGCAGGAGCTGATTATGAGGCTATAGCCGCCGCAGGCGGAGGAATACTGAACAGTGTAAGACGCACCAGACTTGCCTCTGATGAGACAATCAGAAAGAACATGGAGCGGCATCTGGCGAGAATGCTTTCCTGCGGAACCACCACAGTTGAGACAAAGAGCGGTTACGGCCTTGATATGGAATCTGAACTCCGCTGCCTCAGGCTTGGTGCCCAGGCTGCAGCAGATTCTCCTGTAACTGTTGAGCATACCTTCATGGGTGCTCATGAAGTTCCGGAAGAGTTTCAGGGCAGAGCTGACGATTACATTGATTACCTGATTGAAACTGTGAATCCTGCAGTTATGGAGCAGGGGATTGCAAAATGGGTTGACATTTTCTGCGAAAAGGGAGTGTTTACGCCGGAACAGTCCCGCAAATATCTGGAAAAGTCAGCAGAGCAGGGGTTCAAGCTGAGAATACATGCAGACGAGTTCCATGATACCGACGGAACCAGAGTGGCAGTGGAAACTGGTGCAGCCAGTGCCGACCATCTTCTTTCCATTTCAGATGCCAATATTGAGCTGATTGCAGAAAGCAATACAGTTGCTACACTGCTTCCTGGAACTGCTCTTTTTCTCAACAAACCTTTTCCTCCAGGAAGAAAACTGCTTGATGCCGGCGCAACTGTAGCCATTGCAACAGATTTCAACCCTGGAAGCTGTTTCTGTGACTCTATGCCGCTTATTGTCAGTCTTGCTGTATGCCAGTGCGGATTTACTGTGGAGGAAGCGCTTGCAGCAGCCACTGCAGGTGGTGCGGCAGCTCTGGGGCTCTCAGGAATCAAGGGGGGGCTTGCGCCGGGCTGTGATGCTGATATTGTTATATGGGATTGCGAAGATTACAGAGCAATTCCTTATAATCTGGGAGTGCCGGCCATAGATGCTGTGTACTGTGCAGGGAAACATGTATTTAGACGGTCTGCAGATTAAAAGACGGAGGACTTTTGGGAATGACTGAAAGTGTTAATTCACTGAAGAAAAAAGCCCACGATCTTGTACAGAAGGGTAAGCATGACAGTGCCCTTAAAATCTTCAATCTGGTAATAGAACAGGATCCCAAAGACGCTTCAGTTCACAATAAAATAGGCGATATTCTTCTTAAGCTGAAGAAGGAGAAAGATGCCAGGAATCATTTCATAACCTCTGCCAGGCTTTACTGTGAAGAGGGTTTGCACATGGTATCCACTTCAGTGTGCAGAAAAGTACTTCGCTCATTTCCCGATGATGGTGAAGCGCACCTTGTCATGGGCGACTGCTTCATGGAACAGAACAAGCCTGATCAGGCGGAAAAAGAGTATGTCAGTTATCTGAAGGGAAAACCATCTCTGGATCTTCCAGAGGTAGCAAGAGCTCTGAAGGCTTTAACAAGTCTTGACCAGGATTCTGCCAAATGGGTTACCAATCTTTCCAAGGTGGCCTACAGACAGAAGAACGAAGCATTTCTGGATTATGCTGTTTCCATTTCCCTTGAGCGGAATCATCCTGAGCATGATACAATGGTAAAGATGCTGAAAAAGCTCAGAAACAAGCTTCATCCTGCACCTCCGCCTAAACCTGAACCCAAGGTAATAATTAAGCCTGAACCTGAGATAGACACCAAGCCTGAACCCAAATCAGGAATCAAGCCTCAAAAGCAGCAGGAATCTGAACCTGTTCAGAAGAAGAAACCTGAAGCAGAGAGGAAAAAACTTACCCTATGGAAAAAGAAGAGCCGTAAGGAGAAATCATCCGTCTCCGCTAAGGCTGATCCGCATGCCAATACTGAGACTGTTCTTAATAATCTTGAATTTGATGCCGGCGACATAATGAAGGGAAGCTCTGAATACAGTGAAGACATCCTGAAGGACATAGGCCAGGAAGCAGATGAGACCTGGAGCGGAATCGAGATTGAGGAAAGCGGCCCGAAGCGTATCGGCGAGTACTTTGTTGCAAGCGGTCTTCTGAAAGCTGGAGATGTTCTTAAGGCTCTTGATAAACAGAATTTAGAAATGTCTGAATCTCGCCTGGGCGATGTTCTGGTTTCAATGAATCTGGTATCTGTAAGGCAGGTTAGAGAAGCTCTTTCCAAACAGGTTGCCGATATGCGCGACTGTCTTGAAAGAAATCCAGGTGATGCTCTGGGTTATATTGAAATGGCAAACCTTCTTCTTGATGTGGGAGACTTCTACGGCGCTGTAGGGGCATACCTGAGAGCTGCTGAGATATACAGAAGCGAAGAACGGGACTATATGGTTTTCGAACTGCTGGAAGGTGTTCTGGACATATGCCCTGAATCTCTTTCAGCAGCCAAGGAGATTGTCAGAATCAGGCATGCCATAGATAAGGAAGGGCAGGCAAGAGCCTTCTACAGGCTTGCTGTGGCATATCTGCTCAATGACAGCCAGTACGAGGCAATAGCTTCACTTGAAGCTGCAGTGGATGTTTATCCTGATTACACCGATGCCACTGATCTGATGAATGGTATTCTACCCCGTGAACACAGAGATACCGGTGTAACTGGTGTTGCAGACATACTGGACGATATTGACAGGGTAAAAACAGACACTTCCAAGAGTGTTCTCGCAGATATCATCATGGAGTTCAAGACCGGTGTTGAAGCCAGTATCTCCACTGAAGACTATGCCACCCATTTTGACCTGGGCATAGCATACAGAGAGATGGGTCTTTTCAGAGAAGCTATTCAGGAATTCGAGAAAGTTCTTGTAAATCCGGAATACAGGGTCAGAGCAAGGGAGATGCTGGGCAGGTGCACACTGGATATGAGAAGGTTCGATGAAGCTGAAGATCACTTCCGCAAAGGTCTTGTTATAGCCATTACCCAGGAGGACAGTAACTCTATGGTGGGATTTCATGTCAACCTTGCAAGAGTCTACGATTTTACAGGAAGAACTGGCCACGCTGAAGTTGAATTGCAGCTGGCTCAAGATCTCGATCCGGTTATGTCCAGAGCGCTTCAGTTAGAGTAGATGACTTCTTCTCTGTGGTTTGGGCAGATCAGTTGCCCGTCTGTCTCCTGTGACTTCAGCAGGTTTTCGCCAGGGGCACACAATACTTATATGCAATGAGAAACCGACAATAATCAGGCTAATGTTCTTGCCTCAAATATTGACCGGCAGCCTTCAGCTTTGAAGCATTTTGAACAACATTGAAAATGGCAGGTATGACACTTGTAGTAGTGAACAGTCCAGGGAGAGCTTGAATGATCCCTCTTCAGCTTGCGGCAGGAATATTTACTCTGCTGGCGGTCTTTATCGGTATTATTCAATACAGGCTGGAAAAGTACAGAAACAGAACTGAAAGGCTCGAAACCCTTCTGGCAGATGCCAGAAGGGAACTGGGGTCGATGGAAAAGCTGAAGTCGCGGGTCCTTAGAAGGATAGGTGATGTACTATCAGAACCGCTGAACGCAATTGAATCAGCTTCAGATAATCTTCAGCGGGAAAACCCTTCTCTGCCTGATCAGGTTCTTGAAGACCTGAAACGCCTTTCAGAAAAGGTACATACTCTGGTTCGGATACTTACAGTATTTGAACAGATTTCCCAGGAAAACACAGAGGAAAAGGGGATTCAGAAAACAGAAAAAGTATGCCTGGATGATATAGTTGCAGAGGTAGCAATGGATATCACCGACAATGCATCTGAAAAGATGGTTTCCCTTTCAGTTAGTATTGCAGGTACAGCAGAGGTTCAAGGGGTTGCTTCACAGCTCACTGAAGCTGTAACATCCCTTCTGGAAGAATCACTTAAAAGGGCTGCAAGAGGAACAGTTCTTTTCATTGAGTTAAAACTTGAACAAAACACAGAACTTGAAATCAGATGGACCGGCAACGGGGAAGCAGAATCAAGAATAGAAGAGACTCGCCTTGGAACCGGTCTTACAAGGCTTATTGCCTCCTCTCATGGAGGGTGGCTCAGCGAAGACCTGGAGAAGGAAGAAATAAGACTTATCCTTCCCCGGAGTGGAGAAAACTGATGAACACATCCATCTTCAGGAAGTACGATATCAGAGGAATAGCAGATAGAGACCTGAATAACAAAACTACAGCAGCCCTTGGTTTTGTTCTGGGAACAATGGCAGACGGTGGCACTGTTGCAGTTGGAAGAGACTGCAGGCCCAGCGGAACAAGGCTGATGAATGCCCTTGCAGCCGGTGCTTCATACGCAGGATGCACTGTGGTTGATCTCGGTGTTCAGACAACACCTATGACCTACTTCGCAGCATCAACTCTGAAGCCTGAAGTCACAGTTATGATAACAGGCAGCCACAACCCTGCAGAGTATAACGGGTTCAAGATAATGAAAGGTCTCCACACACTTTGGGGTGAGGGTATCAAAGCTGTAATGCTGTCGGTTGCAGAAGCTCCTGAAATACCCCTTGATTCACCTGTAAAAACTGTTAAGACAAGTGTCATGGAAGAATACATGGATCGTCTGAGATCCGAGTTTTCACCGCCTGTTTCACTTAAGGTGGCAGTAGATGCAGGAAACGGCACAGGGGGAGAAAGTGCTTTAAGAATACTTCAGGAGCTTGGACACAGGGTTGTTCCACTCTACTGCCAGGCTGACGGCACTTTTCCCAACCACCACCCTGATCCAACTGTTATAAGCAATCTGGCAGAGCTGCAGGAAACTGTCAGAAGAGAAAAATGCCATATTGGCATAGCCTTTGACGGTGATGCAGACCGGCTTGGAATAGTTGATGAAAACGGGTTGGTTATTTTCGGCGACAGAATACTCTGCGTTCTGGCCGAGAAAGTTCTGAAGGACAATCCAGGGGCTGCAATAATAAGCGAGGTAAAGGCTTCAAGTGTATTTTTCTCACGGATTGCAGAACTTGGCGGAAGGCCGGTAATGCTCCCTACAGGCCATTCCATAATCAAGGAGGGTATGCTCAGGGAGAATGCGCTTCTCGCAGGGGAAATGAGCGGTCACATATTCTTCAGAGACAGATACTATGGCTATGATGACGCCCTCTACGCAGCTCTTCGCTTCCTTGAGATTGCTGAGATGGCAGAAGGTCCTGTCTCTTCCCTTACTGATCAGCTTCCTGATCTTTTTGCTACTCCTGAAATAAGGGAAGAATGCTCTGACGAAAAAAAATTCCAGCTTGTTGAAAAGGTAAAGGAACTTCTTCTTGCTGACGGGCATAAGGTAATAGATATAGACGGCGTAAGGGTTGAGTTTGATGAAGGTTGGGGGCTTCTCAGGGCATCCAACACCCAGCCTGTTCTGGTAATGCGTTTTGAGGCATCTTCAAAGAAGCTCTGCAGAGAGTATGAAGATATTATAAGAAATATCCTTGATAAATCCCGGGAGGAACTGTAATGTCCAGAGAAACTGTTGAAAAACTCGAAAGGGAAGTAGCAGAGGCTTCAAAACTTCTGGAGAATGTAAGAACACAGTTCTCCAGGGTGATTGCAGGGCAGGAAGAGTTCAGACTGGGGCTTCTTACCGCTCTTCTTTCAGATGGTCATGTGCTGATAGAAGGAGTTCCAGGGCTGGCAAAAACACTTGCCGCCAGCACCCTTTCCCGTTGCCTGAACGCTGAATTCAGCAGAATACAGTTCACGCCGGATCTGCTTCCGGCAGACATTACCGGAACAATGATTTACCAGCCTCAGAAAGGCACCTTTGTTGAGCGGAAAGGGCCTATCTTTGCCCAGATGATACTTGCAGACGAGATTAACAGGGCTCCTGCCAAAGTTCAGAGCGCTCTGCTTGAGGCAATGCAGGAGAGGCAGGTAACCTTTGGCGGCAACACCCATCTGCTTCCCATGCCTTTCTTTGTAATGGCCACACAGAACCCGATAGAGCAGGAGGGAACCTATCCTCTTCCAGAGGCCCAGGTTGACAGATTCATGATGAAACTCATCATAACCTACCCGACCCCTGCGGAAGAGCTGGAGATTCTGAAGAGAATGGGAGGTTCTGAGAAACCTGAAGCTTCAACGGTGATGACCACCGATCAGCTTGCCGATCTTCAGAAGCTTTCAAGCAGCATTCTTGTTGAAGAGGATGTTCTCTCCTATGCAGTAAGGCTGGTTGATGCCACCAGAAACCCCAGGCTTCACAAACTTCGGGACCTGGAGGATCTTATTTCAGTAGGTTCAAGCCCCAGAGGAACTCTTGCTCTGCTGGCCACTGCCAGGTCAAGGGCTCTTCTTACAGGCCAGGCGTTTGTTACTCCAGACCTTATCAAGGAAGTTGCGCCTGATGTTCTCCGTCACAGAATTATCAGATCCTTTGAAGCTGAAGCAGAAGAAGTAACCGTCGAAGAGATGCTGTCAACCATCCTCGACAAAGTTCATGTAACAACGAGGTAGCTGCTGTGGAAACAGCTCACAGCCTGTTCAGACGGGTACAGAGAATAGAGATACACACCAGAAAACTTGTGGACCAGCTCATGGGTGGAAACTACCGGTCTGTATTCCGCGGGCAGGGCATGGAGTTCTGTGATTACAGACCCTATGTTGAAGGAGATGACCCCAGGCTTATAGACTGGAATGTAACAGCCCGCGCAACTACTCCGTTCGTTAAGATTCTTTCCGAGGAGCGGGAGCTTCAGGTAATACTCATGGTTGATGTCTCAGGCAGTCTGAACTTTGGCTCTATAAACCTTACCAAAGCAGACAGGGTGGCGGAAACATCTGCTGTTATCGCCCTTTCCGCTTCAGGCAGCGGTGACAGAATAGGGCTTCTTACCTTCGGCGACCGTGTCTACGACTATGTTCCTCCTGAAAAGGGGAGAGGGCATGCTCTGGCACTGGTTCAGAAGGTGCTTCAGGCATCGGATCATCAGGAAAAGGCTGATATTGAGAAGGCCCTTAAGTTTCTTGGCAGGGTTTTGAAAAGAAAGGCACTGATATTTCTTGTGAGCGATTTCAGATTCGGTACCGAAGGGGAGAGACAGCTGAAGGTTTTCTCTGCCAAGCATGATATGGTGGGCATACATGTTTTTGATCCCAGAGAACTGAGAATGCCTGATGTGGGCAGAATACGGTTCAGAGATCCGGAAACCGGTAAAGCATCCGTGGTGAACACCTCAAGCCGCTTATGGCAGAGGGCCTATGCTGCCAAAGTACAGGAACAGACAGCAGCACGGGAACTGCTTTGCCGAAAGGCAAGGCTTGATGTTGTGAGCATCTCCACAACCGATGATCTGATACTTCCTCTGAGACGATTCTTCCATCTCAGAAAGAGAAGAAGGGCCCACTGATGCCTGTGCTTGTTCTGCTTTTCTGCTCCCTGATTGAACTCACTTCAGGTCAGCCTGGAACAGTCACATATCAGGTTCCGGAGGGTTATGAGACCGGAGTATTGCCGGAAGACTCCACCTGGATTGTTCTTAGCGGTGAAAACGGTGTTTTCACAGTGGTTCCCCTGTTACTGCAGGATACTCTTGACCTTCCGTATCTTACTGCATGGAACACTGAGGGAGACACGCTGGAGCTTAAACCGCCCATGGTAACCGTTGAACCTCTGTTGCCAGACAGCCTGATGGATCCGTCAATGCCGGTTTTTCCATGCTTCACGAACATACCGCCCGGGTTCCCTGAGGATTACGCCAGAAACATGTCATTCTGGCTTGTCTGGAACAAAAAGCCTCCATTCCCCTGGCTGTGGGTCTCACTGGCAGTGGTTATTGCCGGTACTTCAGCATTCTTTATTTATAAACGGAGAAGAAAAGGATCAGCTGATCAGACAGCACCTGCGGAAGAGATACCTGCAGGGCACATTGCTGAAAAGGAGGCTCTTGCTCTCCTTGAATCCGAGAGCTTCATTTATGGAAGATGGCCTGAACTTTATCAGGAGATAGACAGACAGTTGAGAGTAACAGTAGCAGGCAGGTTCGGAGTTGTTAATCGTGCTCTTACTCTGAATCAGATATCCAGAGCCCTTGCAGCAACAGGTGACGGCAGAAAATTCCTTAAAGAAGCTTCGCCTCTTGTGAAGGAAATCATTCTTCAGCTCTACGCTGACTGGGGCAGTTCAAAGGACAAGTCCACAACCTTCATCAGAAAACTTGCAGCCATCAGAAAGGAGTGGGCGCGAAAATGAGATTTGAATTCTTTCCGGCGCTGCTCATTCTTCCGGTGGCACTTTTCGTTGCATATCTGACAAAGAGGAAGAAGACAACACAAAACAGAGGGGCAATCTTTACAGGCCCCTTTACTCACACACCAGCCTCCACCACAGGCGGTTTCTTTACCGTCTTTCTTCCCTGGGCAGGTATAACCTGCCTTATCATTGCACTGGCCAGGCCGCAGACAGGGTTCGAAAGGCTTCCTGATGCCGCTGAAGGTGTGGATATAGTACTTACCCTTGATGTCTCAACAAGCATGCTTGCAGAGGATTACGATCCCAACAGGCTTGAAGTGGCCAAAGATGCTGCTCTGAAGTTCATAGATGACAGGCCCAATGACAGAATAGGCCTTGTTCTCTATGCTGCAGAGCCTGTCACAATCTGTCCGCCCACCTTTGATCACGCCACACTCGAAAGGTTCATAAGAAATGCTGAACTGGGATTTCTTACAGACGGAACGGCCATAGGAGCAGGTCTTGCGACTGCAGCAAGGGGGCTTGGAGCTTCAAGTACCGACAGAAGGGTTATAGTACTTCTCTCTGACGGCGTTGAGACAGCAGGTGTTGTTGACCCTGTTACAGTGGCCCAGGCGGTTAATACCCTTCACGGAGACAGCATTGCAGTATATACTGTTGCAATAGGCAGGGAGAACAGCGGCTACGATGTTGACAGGGAAACCCTGTCACAAATTGCTGAACTGAACAACGGACGACTTTTCAATGTGTACAACAGGGATGATCTGGAAGAAGTTTACGAAGAGATTGACGAACTTGAAGCTTCATTGCTTCCTGAGTCCGGGCTCTATGTCTACCGCGATCACTACCTTGGCTGGCTGATTGCCGGTCTTCTTCTTCTTGCAGTGGGGGAATACTCACGGTGGAAAGCCTTTAGAGTAACAGGAGGCGGCTGCTGATGGAATTTCAGAGATCATGGATGCTTCTCGCTGCTCTTCTTGCGCCCCTTTACTGGTGGCTCAGAACCCGATGGCTCAGGAATGACAGCAAGAGGCTGAGGCGTTTCGTAAGGCCTGTACTGTGGGAAAGGATTGGCATCTCGCCTCCTGCTGAACACACATTGAGCAGGGTTCTTATCTCTCTGGCGATAATTCTTTTCGCTGTTGCAGCTGCCGGTCCAGTGTGGGGCACTTCAGAAGCCTACATCCCTTCCGGCGGGGAAAATGTTGTTGTTGCTCTTGATGTGTCCAGATCCATGTGGTGCGACGATGAGGCGCCTACCAGACTTGGCAGGGCCGCTCTTGAGATTTGCAGAATTGTGGAGTCCATGCCTGAAACCAGATTCAGCCTGGTTCTCTTCAGCGGACACTCAAGACTTGCTGTACCTATCACTCTGGATTCCCAGTTTATACTGAACAGAATACCGGACACCCCTGGAGATGACACAGCACTGCCCAGCGGAACAGCGCTGAGCAATCTGGTTGATGTGATGGTAACTGCACTGCCTGACATGGATATGGAAGGCAGAGTAGGCATCATTTTTTCTGATGGCGGATTTCACGATTACACTCTGACAGAAGCAATTGATGAGGCTAACAGGAGAGATATAGCTCTGGCTACGGTAGGAGTAGGAGGTGACACTCCAACTATGGTACCAGGTGATTCCGGCCCGCTGGTCTGGCAGGGAGACACTGTAAGAACAGTTCTGGAGGAAGAATGGCTTGAAGAGCTTGCTGAAGGTACAGGTGGATTCTACACCAGAATATCTGAAGCAGGAGATCTCTCTGTACCTCTCAAAGAGCTGCTCAGACGGAGTTCAGCAAAAGTTGATGCGGAAATAGCAGGAGCATCAGGCGCCAGACGGTATCAGCTGTTCCTTGCAGGAGGGCTTGCATTGCTCTTTGCAGCGCTTTTCCTTGAGAGGAGGGGAGCATGATGATTATGATTCTTCTTCTCGCAGCTTCACCTGCACAAACACCGCTGTTGGATATTTACAATCAGGTGGTCCAGCTCACATCTGAAAACCTTTACGAAGAAGCTTTTCCATTGGTAAACAATATTGCAGAAAGAATGCCTGACAATGAAAGAGCAGGCTACAATGCAGCAACAGCAATTATGCTGCAAGGGGACTTTTCCACTGCCGACAGCCTTCTTTCACTAATCCCACAGGGCTCAATAGGCGAAGACACACTCACAGAAGCACTCTCTTCTGCAAGGCTGGGCAATTCGATGGCAGCAGGGGACTACAACGGAGTTCAGAGTGTTGTGGAGATGGTGGAGCCATGGGTTACTCAAGGCACTGCAACTGAACGGATGCTTCAGAACAGAGAAGTTGCCATAAAGTGGCTCCGGCAGAATGAGCCTCCGCCTGATCAGGATCAGCAGAACCAGGACGACCAGGAAAATCAGGAGGATCAGGAAGATCAGGAAAATCAAGAGGATCAGGACGACCAGCAGGATCAGGAAGATCAAGAAGATCAGGAGGATCAGAACAACCAGCAGGATCAGGAAGATCAGGAGAATCAGGAAGAAGAGTCTGAAGAACAGCCGCCTCCTCCATCTAACCCTGAAATGACTCCGGAAATTGCTCAAACTATTCTTGACATGGTTGAAGAAGCCGAAGCTGACACAGCTTCAGTTTCATCCGGCGGTGCCATGGGAGCCCCGATTTGGTAGGTCTTTTTCTTCTGATAACTCTTGCAGGAGTCGGTGAGCCTTTCACCGTTGATGTTCCTGATTCAGTTCAGAGCGGGGAGACATTCAGTCTCACTGTAACCTGTTATGAACCTGAATGCACAGGCATTACTGCCCGTAACATTGAGACTTCCAATGGCCTTTCCTTCATGGGCAGTTCATCTTCCACAAGTATTTCAACAGTCAACACAGGTTCAGGCAGGCAGCTTACACAGACAATGGTGTATCAGATACGGTTCTCCGCCACAGGGACCGGAACTGAATACATCAGACCAGTGCGTATTCATCTGGGCGGATTAGGAGACTACACCCTTGATGAAATTGAGATAGAGTTAATTGGTACCGGAACCGTTCAGGGTTCAGGAGACAGCACAGCATCCCGTAACGAGCTTGTATGGCTCGAGGCAGTACTCCATGATCCAGGTGGGCTGATCTATCCTGGAACCAGGCTGACAATTGATTACTATGTCTATGCCAGAACCGGAGTGGAGAATGTTACCTACTGGTGGAACGCACCTGAGCTGGGTGTAATCCTTGATGTTGAAACCATTCTTGACAGCAACTGGGAACCAGCAGGAAAACATGTTAATTCACAGCGAAGTCTGCTTGCCATAGTGGAAATGACCCCTGCTGCTGCAGGAAGTCTTTACGCTCCTCTCTTTGAAGCTGAGGTAACGGGAACTGAATACGACTACTGGGGAAAACTTAATGCCTGGAATATCGAGAACGAACCCATAGTTCTTCCTGTATACCCCTTTCCTGATAATCCCCCTGACAATTGGGACGGAACACTGCTGGACAGCATCTCAGTAAAGGTGGAACAGCTGCCTGTACCGCCGGGGCAAGGTGGAGAGCTTACATTCAGAGTGACCTGTAATGGCCCTGGAAGTATTTACATGGAAGAAAGGCCTGAGCTTACTGTAAGAGGCTCTTCATCTATCATTCCTGCAGGAGGCGGATCAGCAGATAACAAGAAGTGGTGGGATTTCATTCTGGAGCCTGAGGATACAGGAACCAGTATTCTGGGCCCTGACACCCTTGTATGGCTGGACAGAACCTGTGGAGAGTATCGTAGTGCGATTATAGAGCCGTGTTCTCTGGTGGTTGCTGTTATTCCCAGAAACAACCAGGTGATTGAACTTGAGAGTGAAGAGGAAGGGATCTCATCGTCAGTATGGATAACAGCAGTAGGTTCTGCAGCGCTGCTTATGGCAGTGTTCCTGGGGATCTCCGCCGGCAGAAAAGCCAGAAGAATGAGTTCTATAGCTGAAGCAGAAGACATGGATGAATTGATGTCCGGACTTGAAAACGAACTCTCGGTACTTCTTTCAGGCAGCAGGAATTATCTCGGGTTTGAGGAACTTGATAAGCTTCTCAGTGACAGCGATTCAGATACTCTCCTTGCAAGAAGGGTACTTCGTTTCTGGAAGGACCTTGAAACCTCTATGAGTGAGAAGGAAGTTTCTTCTGCAGCATTCAGCAGAATGAAAAAAACTGCGCAGGAACTTATCAGCGAACTTAATGAGGATATGAAAAAGAATGGGAAAGAGGAATGACAGGCATTTTTCAGTGGTATGTTGAAACAGTAGGGAAGTATCCTTTTCAGGCAGCATTTGTTCAGTTTGCCGTGCTTGGAATGGTTGGAGACCTTATTGCCTCAGCGATTATCGGAAAGAAGCCTGAATACGGTTTCTTCGGTTTTCTGAAAAAGATGCTGGGCTGGGGTATTCTGGGAATCATCATAAAGACAGGCTTTGCCGGCATGCACGGCTTCACTGAAGCTCTATACGCTAAACTTCACATAGCATCTTCAAGTGTGCTGCTCTTTGCCTTTATCAAGAGTACTGTAACCAACACCTTCTTCGGGCCTCAGATGATGCTCTTTCACAGGTGGGAAGACAACCTGCTTCAGGGAACCAAAGGCTACAAGGGCATGGATACAGCAATCAGAACTCTTTTCTGGTTCTGGATACCTGCTCACACTGTAACATTCGTCATAGCCAACCACGATGTTCAGATAGGTCTTGCAGCTGCATGGTCACTGGTTCTCGGTCTGATTCTGGGGCTGGCAAAAAGAAAAACTGTATAGAAAGCTGCAAAAGTACTGCAGAGTCAAGCCTCAACTGAGCGCATATGTCGCGGAACTGAGCTATACGCCGTGCTTATACTATTTCGTTAACATCCAAAGAAAGTTAAAGTATGAAAGTAAAGAACAGTTTGCCTGCAATCATGCTGGAATATTCTGTTGCTGCACTGCTGCTCTCCGGATGCGCAGAGAACCCAAGGGAGATAATAACTCTTGAGATTGTCATGGAAATAGATGGCAATTCTATTTCCGAAGAATATTTTACGCCGGGAAACATCCTTTTTGACAACGAGGACAACCTCTACATACTGGACCCTGTATCCATGAAAATTCTCGTTTATGACAGCAACGGCAATTATCTCTTTGATTTTGGCAGACCTGGAGAAGGGCCGGAAGAATTCAATCAAATGGGTTTCTGTTTTGATATGGACAGCAATAACATTCTGTATATTGGAGACGGGCCTGCTTCGATAAAAATATTCAATTCTGATGGAGGGTATCTGAATACTGTATCTCCGGATGTGGAATGCATTGTTGATCTCGCTGCAGGCGCCGATAACAAAATCTTTATCAGCTCAGTTGCAATTGCAGATTGGAGTGACTATTACCCTATAGCAAGAATCAGCAGGGAAGGAGAGATTGAGAGAAGGTTCGGCAGGATCGGCATTGAAACAGACCAAATGCCCCACTGGGAGAAATATGCAGTTTCATCATGTGTTATTGATGTGGATGAAGAAGGCTTCGTTTACTATACCAGTATCGTAGACTATCAAATATTCAAGTATGATAAAGACGGCAATCTTGTATTCACAGTTGAAGGTGACACTCCTTTCGAGGCAAGCTATGAGGAACAGCCTCCATACGGAAACAGAACCCTTACTCCTGTTGTTCTGGATATCTGTGTAGACCAAAGCATGATATATGTGTTATGGGGGCAGGGCAGTGAGGAAAACAATTATCAAAGAGTCGATGTCTTTGAGAAATACCACGGAGAGCTTCTTGGATATTTTTTTGTTCCTGTCCCTTGCCATGACCGCATAATCTTCATCAAAGCAGTAGACGGTGAATATCTTTATACAGCATCATTGTCTGATGCAATCATAAGAAAATATGCGATGCACCACTGTGAGAATGCCTGGTAACATTTATCAACAGCTGCAGCGAAACCTGAAAGAGGCTGACAGTTCTCTGCAGCACAGCTGTTATTCTTCATCTGATTACTATCTCTTTCTTTCCCCACTGGTGGGAAGGACACTGCTGCGGCTCCCGTTTAATGTCTGAGATTCTGCCGTTCACTTTTTTTCTTCTGTACCTTTCCATTTCCAGCCTGAAAAGGAGCATTCCGCTGACAGGTATATTTCTTGTGCTCTCAGCTGTGAGTATTCTCATTCATTCTTCAGGAGGCGATGGAATGTTTATGAATGGAATACACAGCCAGTCAATATTGATGATAATTCCTACAGACTCTGGGACTGGTCAGAGCCGCCGTTCCTGAGGTAGGGAAGAGGTCGAACAGGCTCTTTCTGCGTAATGAATTGTTAGCGGACTGAAAGGAAGCGAAAATAAACTTTACATTCACGGTCAAGACGGTACCCGGGAAGATACTCAGTGTAATATCACTCATAAACCTATTCCGTGGAGACTGATTAAATCAAAGATTGACTCAGAAGCAAAGAGCTTGCAGGCATGAAGGGTAGTTGCCATGGGTACAGATCGGAGCGTGTCAACATGGATGAGACAGATTTCATTTTCACTTAGACACCAAGCCCGTCAGACTCAGTTCTATTTCTTTTCCTGATTGTTGTACCTCTCCTTCAGTTTCAATAGTATTCCCAAGTTTTGG